>CAZNYK010000029.1:20642-36079 GCA_964577215.1 uncultured Saprospiraceae bacterium | reverse complement strand
GATAATGCGCGCCTCGGGCAGTCCTACCGCCTGTACTGCCTGAAAAGCGGTGGTGGCCATGAGCAGGGCGTTGGGATTGGCCAAGCCGATGTCTTCTGCCGCTGCAATTATCATGCGCCTGGCAATGAATTTCACATCCTCGCCCCCGTCAATCATGCGGGCCAACCAATACACCGCAGCGTTGGGGTCGCTGCCGCGAATGGATTTGATAAGTGCCGATGCGATGTCGTAATGGTACTCGCCGCCTTTGTCATACAGGCTCAAATTTTCCTGCACCAGCTCTACCACCAACTCGTCGGTGATTTCCATGGGAACATCGCCGGACTGGAAATTGGCCACCAACTCCAGTATGTTGTACAACTTGCGGGCATCGCCGCCGGAGTAGCGCAACAGCGCGTCGTAGTTCTTGACGCTGAGGTGTTTGGCTTTCAGCACCTGGTCTTTCCTGAGAGCCTGGTCCACCAACTGGATGAGGTCTTCCCTCGAAAGCGGTTGCAGAACATATACCTGGCATCGCGATAAGAGGGCCGGGATCACTTCAAAGGAGGGGTTTTCGGTAGTGGCGCCTATCAGCGTTACCACGCCTTCTTCCACAGCGCCGAGCAGGGAGTCTTGCTGTGATTTGCTGAAGCGGTGGATTTCATCGATGAACAGCAAGGGGGAAGGCCGGTCGAAAAATTGTTGTCCTTTGGCTTTGTCGATGGCATCCCGTACGTCTTTCACGCCGGCGTTTACGGCGCTCAGGGTGAAGAACGGCCGGTTGAGTTGGTGCGCCACAATGCGCGCCAGGGTGGTTTTGCCTACGCCGGGCGGCCCCCAGAGAATAAAGGAGGGTACCCTGTCGGCCTCGATAGCTTTTCTCAGAATGGCATCCGGGCCTACGAGGTGTTGCTGCCCCAGGTAGTCGTCTAAATGGAGCGGGCGCATTCGCTCTGCCAATGGTTTCATGACGGGAAAATTTAAGAAATGCTCATGCCCTGGTCGCTATGCGCGACAGGCTCACTACGCCGGGTATGCAAGGCAAGCCATTGGTGTGCCCCGTCCAGGGGCCTGCGAGTTTGGCCGTGTTCCCGGATTTGCTGAAGGTGAGCGAGTAAGATTTGATGCACCATTCCAGGCCTTCGGTTTTTTTGGAGTCCACGATCCGGGTTTCGTTGATGCGGATGGAATTGGGTCCGGTGACCTCCCCGCTGAGTTCCACCACGGCATAGATATTTTCGATAAACACGTAAGAACGGCCGCGGAGTTTGCTGCCTTTCTGGTTGAGGTATATCTCGAAATCATATTGAGGCCTGTATCCTCCCTTGTTTTGGGTGATAGTACCTTTCCACAGGCCGGTGTAATTGACCTGTGCAGCGGCGGCGGCGGTCAGAAGCAGTGCGAAAATCAGCGTAACAGATGCTTTCATGCGGTTTCAATAATGTGCTCCTGAGGTATTGATGAATTTGGAGCCGGGTGAAAAATGCTGAAAATAGTTTTTCCATAGTGTCGTGCTTCCGCAAAACGGGGATGGTCTTTGAAGTCGTGCTGCGGATTGTGTTCGAGCACTAACCATCCCCCGGGACGCAACAGGTTAAACGAAAAAATGAGGTCGGGTATTTCCGGGATATTCGGCAAGGGGTAGGGCGGCCCTGCAAAGATGTAATCGTACTGTTCGCGGCACTGGGCTATGAACCGGAATACGTCGGCGCGTACAATGCGCAGGCAATCCTCCACGCCGAGTTTTTGCGCGGTTTGCCGCACAAATTCCACGCAGCCCGGGAACTTGTCCACGTAGGTAACATCGGTACATCCGCGGGAGATAAATTCGTAGCTGTGGCTGCCTGTGCCGCCGAAGAGGTCGAGCACTTTGATGTCTTCGAAGTCGAAGTGGTTGTTGAGGATGTTGAACAGCCCTTCCTTGGCAAAGTCGGTGGTAGGCCGGGTAGGCCAGTTGTCGGCGGGTGGAAAAAAACGCCTGCCTTTGAATTTTCCGGAAATGATACGCATGAATTTACCTGACCGCTCGGTTTACAAAAAACGCATACATTGGAGGTCGAAGTACCAATGCCGCCGGTTTTCGGCCATCCCTGCCGGGTAGGGCCCCGCCGAGGGAGGCGACAAAAAGTGCAACGATACAAAATAACGTTGAAGCAGGAGAAAGATTTCCGCCTCAGCCGTCATTTTCCCCGAAAGGTACAAGGATGTATGCTCAAGGGGGAGTTGAGCCTGGGTGAGGCCCAGCAGGATATAATACAGGTAATCGCGCGCGGTTTGGCAGGAAAAGTAATTGAAAAAGCGCAGGGAGCGGTTTTCGAAGGCTGCAACAGCCAGTTTTCCTGCTGCAACATGGGCAAAGACCGCCCCTCCTGTGTCGTCAGACAAGATATGCCGGTAAAGGCCGTTGAGCCAGGCGGTAGCCCCATGATAGATACGCCCCTGCGGTTGGGCTGCGAGCAGGCCCTTGACCAAGGCTTTGCCGGCGGTATAGGTAATGAATGCCTCGAGGGCGGGAAGCGCATCGTACAAGGTTTTTTGATGTGCGTGCAGTTCGCCTAAGGTTTGCCGGTAGGCTGGAGCGTTGTCGGGATTGAACAGCCTGGCCGGAACAAGGGCGGCCGGTTCGTGAAAAAGGCCGATGTGTGCCGTGAGATACCGGGTATTTGACAAAAGGGCATCCTCTCTGAAAACAGCAAGCGCATCTTCATCCCGTGCCGAAGGGCTTAAAGCGTATTCTTTCCAGCACAAGGACTCGCCGTTTGATGCGGAGATTTCAAAAGACAAGCTGTCCACCCCGATCAGGGCGGACAGCTTGTGCTCGGGGGAAGGCCCCTGGGAGAGCCGGGGGTCTTTGTACTCGGCAATTACCTGCTTTCCCAATTACCTGAGAGGTTAGGTTGAGTCATGTTCCCGAATTTGAGATAGGATTCGGGATCGTACGATTTGTCGTATTTGGCGAAAGCCGGATCGCCAAACCTTCCCATAAAGTTCTTACGCGCCGTTTTGCATTCCACCACCTGCACCAATGTACCCTGGTAGGTCATCGTGTCGGCATTCATTTCAAATTGGTGCCTGCGCCCTGAGAAAGGCACAAAGGGAATCGAATCCAGGTCTATGCCGAGCGCTGTGATGGAATCTATGGCTGATTGATACACGGTGTCATAGGTGATGACTCCGGTGAAGTTCGGGTCGTCGGGGTCGCCGATAACCTTGATGATCTTGAATTTTCCGTTGGTAAGCACGGATTCAAGGGTATCGAAGTTTTTGGCGAAACCGCCTGTAATGTCCCTGAAGGCCTCCTGGGCCGTGCGAATTTGCATGAGGCGGGCGATAACCGCATCTTCGCGGCGGGTGCGCTCTTTTTTGAACTCAATAGGTTCCTGGATGCTGCTGTACAGCAGGTAAACCAACCCGATGGTGATAAGCAGAAGGACAATGTTGATGACAATTCTCATTTTCGGTTTGTTTTGATGCAAGTATATGACATTTCGTATAAAACCCGGTGCAATTTTATGACAAATGCTTCACAGATAAAACATTCGCGGGTAAAAAAGGCCTTACCCCGCCACTTTGAAATCCCCGTTGAGTTGGGCGCCTTCATCCACCATGAGTGTTTTGGCGGTGAGGGTGCCGGTGAGATTGGCCGTGGAGCTGAGTTGAACCGCTCCGGTGACGATCACATCTCCGCTGATCTTACCCATAAATACCGCTTCGGCAGCCCATATTTTACCTTCGACGGCACTGCCTTCGCCGGTCACTAATTTTTTATCGCACTTGATCTCCCCTTTCACTTCGCCGTCTATCCGGGTGTTTTCCGCCGATGCAAACTGGCCTTCGATGCGGGTGCCTTTGGCTACCAAGCAATTCAAACCCTGCTGCGGCGCTGCTTTGGCGCCGGATTCCTGCGGTATTTTTACCTTTGTGTCTGCCATATTTGTGCCTGTGATGTACGTATTGAGCGCGATATTGCGTTTGAGGGCCGAAAAATATCAAGGAAACCGCAAAATATCAAATGTTGGAGGTAACTTCAACAAAATTTCATTTGAACAGACATGCCGCTCACCATTCTTGGCATCGAATCTTCCTGCGACGACACAGCTGCTGCCGTAGTGCGCGACGGCAAGGTGCTGAGCAATTGCATCGCCGGGCAGGAGATACACCGGCGGTACGGCGGCGTGGTGCCGGAAGCTGCATCGCGTGCGCACCAGAGCAACATAGTGCCCGTGGTACAGCAGGCACTTGAGCAGGCCGGCGTGCGGATACAGGAAGTTGATGCGGTGGCGTTTACCCGCGGCCCCGGCCTCATCGGGTCTTTGCTCGTAGGCATCTCTTTCGCCAAGGGCTTAGCCCTCAGCTTAGACTGCCCGCTCATCGAGGTGCACCATTTGCAGGCGCACGTCGTGGCGCATTTCGCCGGAGTGCCCGCGCCTTCCTTTCCTTTTTTGTGCCTGACCGTGAGCGGCGGCCACACCCAGATACTTTTGGTAGAAGATCACTTGGAGATGACCCTGCTGGGTCAAACATTAGACGATGCCGCCGGCGAGGCTTTCGACAAAACCGGTAAGCTGCTGGGATTGGACTATCCCGCCGGGCCGGAAATTGACCGCCTTGCCCGGCAAGGCATGCCCAGGTTTTCCTTCCCCGAGCCGCAGATCAAAGGGCTGGACTTCAGCTTTTCCGGCCTGAAGACATCCATTCTCCAGTTTCTCAAAAAAAATGCCGCCGACGACCCCGGGTTCATCTCCCGCAACCTGGCGGATATATGCGCATCGGTGCAGCACCGGATCGTCACTATTTTGATGCACAAGTTGGAGGCGGCCGCTCATCAAACCGGCATTCGCGAGATAGCCATAGCCGGAGGCGTGTCTGCCAACAGCGAACTGCGCCGCCAACTGGCTCAAACCGGCGAACGGCTCAACTGGCGCACCTATATTCCGCCAATGGAATACTGCACCGACAATGCTGCCATGATCGCCTTGGCCGGCTACTTCAAACACCTGAAAGGAGAATTTTCCGGGCATGGGGTTACGCCCTTAGCCCGCTGGTAGGCTCCATTGACCGGCTTCAGGCCATGAACCCGCCCCACGTCCCTTGCGGGAATTTCACATTTTCGATAAATTTTTTGAAATAAAATTTGACTTTCCCCCCAAAAAGCCTTAACTTATGCCGAATTTTTAAGGTCATTTTTGCTCACTAAAATAAAGGGAGGCCTTATGAAAATAAAATCTTTACCATTTTACACTTTTATCCTCCTGCTTTGCTCCATTGCGTTGCCCGCCCAATCGGTTCAGAAAACACTTGTCCGCACATTTGATTCCGGCGGCAAAATGGAATTGCTGCTCGACCTAAACGGTCCTGTAACTGTTCAGACCTGGGGATCAGGCTTGGTGCGCGTACAAATGCAAATTGCCTTGGGCAATGCGCATGAAAGCACGCTGCAGGGGCTTGTTTCATCCGGCCGGTACAACCTCAAGGGCCAGGCCGAGGGCGAAGCGTTTTCCATTTCTTCACCAGGGCTGCGCAAGACGGTGCGCATCGGCGACGCTGTGCTCAGCGAACGGGTATCATTTACCGTGTTTGCTCCTGAGAACATTGCCGTCACTATCATCGGGGCCCAGGCGGAGGGTACCATTGCAGACGGCGGCATATCGCGCACGCCTCTGTAGGGCGCAAAACAAAGGCGCTCATCGCGGCGTTTTGAATGCGCGCGGGGCATAATGCCCTCGACGCGTCTCATTCTTGTGTTCTTATGAAAAACCTGCTGCTATTTCTTTTTCTGCTGAGCGTATCGGTCTCTTGGGGGCAACAACGCCGCATTCTGCATCAAAACTTTGATTTGAAAGGCATAACCGCCGTGGAGTTCGATCTGCGCGACGAATACGTGGTGGAGTTATGGGCCGGCGCTTCTCTTTTGTTTGAAACCACGGTTGAAATGTGGGAAGAAACCCAAGCCGGTCAAACGGATGCGCCCGAGGCTATCTTTAAGCACTTTGTGGAGAAAGGCCGCTACCAGGTAGCTGGTGTGTTGCAAAATGGAAATGTGCTCAAAGTGCATTCCAAAGATAGTCAGAGGGCAGTAATCAAAACGGGCAAAGGTGTTTGTTCAGAAAAAGTGCAGGTCCGGATCATGTTGCCCGACACTTTTCAGAAAACCGGCGATCACTCCTGGCTTTCGGCTTCCGGGGAATAAACGGCATGGTAAAAGAAGTAGAACTGAAACTCCTTCCTTCAGAAGCTGCCGATACGGCGAAGGTATTGCAGCAGGCAGCCCGCAAAGCAGGCTTTTCTCCCGGTGAAATTGCAGAAGCGAGGATCGTGCGCCGCTCCATCGATGCCCGGGGCAGCCGCCCTGTAGTGGTGTTGAGAGTGGAAGTCTATGCCGGGTCTCCTCACACTCCGGAACCTGCCTTGCTGAGCCGCTTCCGTCCCGTAAACGGGCAAAAGCGCGCCATTATCGTAGGCACAGGGCCGGGGGGGTATTTTGCGGCTTTAGAACTTATTGAAGCCGGGATCAAGCCTATACTTTTCGATCGCGGCAAGGACGTGCGCACCCGCCGCCGGGATTTGCGCGCCATACAACAGGACGGCGTGGTCAACCCCGACTCCAACTACTGTTTCGGCGAAGGCGGGGCCGGCACTTATTCCGACGGCAAGCTCTATACGCGCTCCCACAAACGCGGCGACATTTACAAGGCGCTGCGCCTCTTGGTGGAACACGGGGCCAAAAGCGACATTCTCATCGAAGCCCACCCGCACATAGGCTCCAACAAATTACCTCAAATCGTTGCCAATATAAGAGAGACCATCCTCCACTACGGCGGCGAGGTACACTTCAACAGCCGGGTAACGGATTTTATCTTGCGCGAGAGGCGTGTGCTCGGCGTGGTGGTGAACGATAGCGACGAACACTTTGCCGATGCAGTCATCCTGGCGACCGGGCACTCCGCCCGCGATATTTACGCGCTTTTGCACAAGCGCGGCATACGCATCGAGGCCAAACCTTTTGCCCTCGGCGTGCGCATCGAGCACTCGCAGGATTTTGTGGATTCGGTGCAGTACAAACAGTCGCCCAGGGAAGAGCATTTGCCGGCAGCGAGCTACAAGTTGGTCACCCAGGTAGAGGATCGCGGCGTTTTTTCTTTCTGCATGTGCCCCGGTGGTTTGGTGGTGCCTGCTGCAACGGCGCCCGGCGAGATCGTGGTGAACGGCATGTCGATGTCGCGGCGGGATTCGCCTTATGCCAATTCCGGCACGGTTGTTGCCGTTGAGCTGGAGGATCTCCAAGCCTACAGCGCCTACGGCGTATTCGCCGGAATGGAGTTTCAAAAAGATGTGGAACAAGCCATGTTTGCCTGGGGCGACGGCAGCCAGCGCGGGCCGGCGCAGCGCCTTACAGATTTCGTGGAGGGCCGGCTTTCCGCAGACCTGCCCCCGTCGTCATACATCCCGGGCCTGGCGCCTGCGCCCCTGCACGAATTGCTTCCGCCCTTTATTTACAGGAGGCTTCGCCTGGGGGTGCTGGACTTCGGTCGCAAGATGCGAGGTTACCTTACAGAATCGGCGAATGTGATCGGAACGGAGAGCCGCACCAGCGCACCGCTCAGAATTCCGAGAAATACCGGCACGTATATGCATACAGAGTGGGAAGGTCTTTTCCCTTGCGGAGAGGGCGCGGGCTATGCGGGGGGGATAATCTCCGCCGCCATGGACGGCCAGAATGTGGCCCGTGCCGTAGCCGGGTTTTTATTGTAAAATACTTGGCGATTCCCTGCGCTTTGCCTACCTTGCACATCTTCGTGAGCAGCGGAAAAAACGACCGGGATGAAGAATTTTTTGGATTTATCCGGCAGGGTGCTCCTGTCATTCATTTTTTTATTCGAGGCATATGATGCCTTGAAGTATGTAGGCCATACCAAGTCCTTGATGACGAGCTACGGCATCGTATGGCGCCAGGATATGCTGTTGTACGGTGCAGTCGCCTTTCTCATCCTCGGAGGCCTGATGGTGCTCATGGGTTACCGGGCTCGTTTGGGCGCTTTTCTTTTGTTGCTGTATTGGCTCCCGGTCACGTTTATCGTCCATGCCTTCTGGACACATCCGGCCGGTGATCTACAACGGTCTGAATCCACACATTTCATGAAGAACATCGCCATTGCGGGCGGTTTGCTCATGGTGATGGCCAACGGCACCGGCGCATGGGCTGTTCGCAGGATTTTCGCTACGGCAAGAGTACGGGGCGCGTAGTGAAAAAAAATGTTATACATTTGCGTTTTTATAATCAATCCGAATCGCCGTGATCAAAGCTGTAATCGTAGAAGATGAGGAGAAGAGCCTCATCAACCTGAAAAGTATGCTGGCAAAAGAATGCCCGCAGGTAACCGTAATTGGTGAGGCGCAGAAAATTGAAGATGCCCTCGACCTGCTGAACGATCCTGCTATCAAGCCGGATGTAGCATTTTTGGACATCAAGCTGCCCGACGGCTTGGTGTTCCAGTTGTTGAACCAGCTCCGGCCGGTTGATTTCGAGGTGATTTTTGTCACGGCCTATGATATGTATGCCATAAGGGCTTGCGAGTACAGTTCCATAGGATACATCCTGAAACCTATCGACCCCGACAGGCTGCGGGAGGCGGTGGGGCGTATACGCCCGCGCCAAACCAACCAGATCGACAAGCGATTGGAGGTTTTTTCGCACATGTACAACAACCCCAATGCTTTCACAAAACTGAGCATATTCGGGTTGGACGGCATTTACTTCGTCAACATCCGCGACGTGATACGCTTGGAAGCAGAAGATAATTACACCCACATTTTCCTGAGCACGGGCGAACGCATTACCGCTTCCAAAACCATCAAGTCATACGAAGACCTGCTGGCGCCTTTCAATTTCTTTCGCGTTCACAAACGCCATGTCATCAATTTGAACTTTATGCGCAAGTTTGTCCGTACCGACGGATACATCGTCATGGAAGATGCCATGAAAATAGAAGTCTCGCGCCGCCGCCGGCCGGCGTTCATAGAACAAATGCGCCGTTTGCAGCAAACTTATTGACCATTAGGAATAAAAATATGTGTGCCCCGGGGTGCGTTGTTGTTGCAAAATTGTGCCCTTATGCCTACCTTTGGGGAGGCATTTTGTGGAGACAACGCATATTCTGGATTCTCACACGGATACAATCTCTTTACTATGGGAAAGGATAAAAAGACCTTGGACGATCTCAAGGACGATCTCAAAACGATCAATAAAAATGATCAGGAGAAAGTTCGGGGGGGTAGTTCAGATAAAGACAAAGACAAAGAAAAAAACAAGTGGAACAGCGGTCTCGGCGGCATTGTGCCGCAGTAAGCCGAAAGGCGCTCAAGCGAACCGGTCAAAAGGACTGCACGTTTACCTTGCAGTCCTTTTGTGTTTTTAAGGCAGCGGCAAATAGCGATTATCTCAAAACCTTCATAAAACAATGACCAAAACCGCGCCCGGCCTAAACGTGGTAAAGCAATGGGAAACGCAGTTGCGAAGGGAAAAAGACCCCCTGCGCAAGTTGTTGTTACAGGATAAAATAATCGGGCACTACGTTTACACAGATACCGATCGCGCACGCGGGCTGCTCGCCGAGCAGGACGCCCTTCTGTTGCACCGGCCCAGCCAGGAACTACAACTCAACTATCACTATTTCTGTGCTGTGCTGGAAAACCAGCTCTACCATTTCAACCAAGCCGCACAACACTGCCTCGACGCGCTGATCCTGGCCGAAGAGCAGGGCGACACCTCGCGCAGGGCAGAACTTTATATAGACTATGCCGGCATTTGCATGAACCTGGATAGGCTTTCCGAAGCGGAAGAATGGCTGGCCAAAGCCCTGAAAATATTGCGCCAATGGCCCGAGGAACGCCTCCTGTCCCGCTATAAATGCCGGGAGGGATTCCTGAGATTGCACTTCGGCGACCTGGGCGCCGCCACCGAGTTGCTGCTCGATGCCGATAAAACCATTCTCCGGCTTGCACCGCTAGAACTGAAAGACCACTACTTCCTGTCGTTGGTGTACAGCGGCCTGGGCAAAGTGTACGAGCGCAGCGGCGATTTGGAACGCAGCGTCGAGTCTTACCAAAAAGTGGTAAAAACCTGCGAAAGCACCGGTATCCGGGCACGGATGGACTGGCACTATCTCAACGTGGGCGTGGGCCTCATGTCCCTTAGTGAATACGAGCAGGCGGAGCAGTTTTTTGATAAGGTGCTTCAAAGGGGAGAAGAGGCGGAGGCGGTAGCCCGCGCCAGCGCCCTGGGCAACATGGGGTACTGCCGCTTTCGACGCAAGCAGTTCAATGAAGCACTGGAATTGTTCCGGCAGGCCGAAGTGATCTTTATGGCCAAACCCGCAGGCGGCGCATACAACTTTTCCATCATCGAGGGCTGGCGCGGCAGCTTGTATGCCGAAACCGGGCAAACCCGCAAAGCCAAAGCGCACTTTGCCAAAGCCGTTGAACTGGCGCGCCTCAACGAGGATTACAAGCAGATATCCAGCATCTGCCGCGATGTGGCCGCTTTTTATGCCGCCCGCCGCGACTATAAAAATGCCTACGAGTTTCAGCAACTTTACGATCAGATGGCCGAGCGCTACCGCGAACAGATCAACAGGCAACGCCTCATGGAACTCGAAGTGCGCTATGAGGCCGAAAAAAAGAAAAAGGAAGCGGAAATGCTCCGCTTGCAAGCATCCAAACTCCAACTCAAGGCACTGCGCGCCCAGATGAACCCGCACTTCATGTACAATGCGCTCAACGCCATTCAGCATTTCATTACCTCCAACGAAACGGCTTCGGCCGCCAAATACCTGGCCCGTTTCGCCCAACTTATGCGGCGGAGTTTGGAGTATTCCGACCTGGAGATCATTCCTTTGGAAAAGGAAATAGAATTCCTGGAAGACTACCTCTTCCTCAACGAAAAACTCCGCTTTGAGGGTAGGCTTCAATACCGCATCATTATGGACGAGGACATCGAAGAAGACATTTGCGGCGTGCCTACGATGATTGTGCAACCATACGTGGAGAATGCCCTGGAGCACGGATTGCGAATAAAGCAAGACGGCCTGGTGGAAGTGCGGTTTTCCTTGTTGGACGACGACACCATACTCTGCACCGTGGAAGACAACGGCATCGGCCGGGAAAAGGCGCGCCAGATGCAGCGGGCAAACGGCTACTTCAACGACCACCGTTCCCGCGGCACCAGCATTACCCGCAAGAGGCTGCAGTTGTTGCACCAGTCGAGCGATAAAGGCATCTTTGTGCGCATCATCGATCTCAGGGACGAATCAAGCGGAGAAGCGCAAGGCACCCGGGTGGAAATCAAAATTCCGATCGTTGACATAAGAAGGGATGACATCTGATGAGAAATGATAGCCGGCCGGTTTAAAGATTTTATTGTTTACTGACTTTAGATAATCTCAATCATTTCGACATGAAAAGATTTTTTCCAATTCTGCTGTTGCTTGTCGCTCCGGCGATTTTTCTCTTTGCGCAGGATCCTGCCGGCTACCAAACGCCGCCTGCTGCTATTACAGATTTAGTGGATGCGCCTGCCACTCCCGGCGTGAGCTTCAGCCCCGACCGCAAATGGATGCTCCTGCTTGAGCAGCCCGGTTACCCTTCCATTGAAGAGGTAGCCCAACCGGAGTTGCGCCTCGCCGGCATCCGCATCAACCCGCGCACCAACGGGCCGAGCCGCAGCGGATCGGTTACCGGTCTGACGCTTAAAAGCGTTTCCGGCGGCGGGGAACGGCCTGTTCAGCGAATGCCTTCAGGTGCAGCCATCCAATTCGTTTCCTGGTCGCCCGACGGCTCAAAGATCGCGTTCGTCAACACCACCGAGGAGGGGCTTTCCCTTTGGATGATTGACGTAGCAAGCGCAACGGCGCGTTTGCTTACCAAGCCTGCTGTAAACGCCGTGATGCCCGGATCGCCCTACGCATGGTTGGACAACGACCAGATCGTATGCGCCATGATACCCCAGAGTCGCGGCGCTGCACCGGCCCCGCCCACCACACCTGCCGGGCCGGTCGTGCAGGCAAACGAGGGCAAAGCCGCTCCGGTGCGCACCTACCAGGACTTGCTCGCCAACGCCTATGACGAAGCATTGTTTGAGCACTATGCTACCACTCAATTGGCGCTTGTGGATGTAAACAAGGGCAGTCGCGTGGAAATCGGCGCCCCGGGCATCATTTCTGATTTCAGCGCTTCCCCGGATGGAAAATACCTTCTTGTCACCACCTTGAAAAAGCCCTTCTCCTACATCGTGCCGTATGGCCGGTTCCCACAGGAAACCGCTATTTGGACGGCAGGGGGGCAGCCGGTGAGGACGATAGCGCAAAAGCCGCTTATGGACAACCTGCCCCAGGGTTTCGATGCGGTACCCACCGGCCCGCGCAGCTTCTCCTGGCGCGCAGATGCGCCGGCTACGTTGTATTGGATAGAAGCCCAGGACGAAGGCAACCCGCGCAAACAGGCCGACATACGCGATAAAATGTTCTTCATAGAAGCGCCGTTCTCCGGTGCGCCGCAAGAAGGCATTGCCTTCCAGTTGCGCTATCGCGGCGTCGCTTGGGGCGCCGACAACCTCGCCCTGGCCTACGAAGGCTGGTGGCAAAGCCGCAAGCAGATCACGAGCACCTGGCAACCCGCTAATCCCGGCGCCGGAAAATCCGTGCTCTTTGATCGTTCTACCGAAGACCGCTATAACGACCCCGGCAACTTTGTGACAGAAACCAACTCATACGGCCGTTCGGTACTGCTCCTGGCCGACAAGGGCCAAACGCTCTACCTCAGCGGGCAGGGCGCTTCGCCGGAAGGCAACAAGCCCTTTATTGACCAAATGAATCGCCAGACGAAGCAAACCAAGCGGGTGTGGCAATCCCAGGCGCCCTATTACGAGATGCCGGTGGCTTTTATAGACTTAGCCAGGGGCGAATTCATCACCCGCCGGGAATCGGTAACAGAGCCGCCCAACTTCTTCCTGCGCAACCTCAACCGGCCCGGCATGAGGGCGCTCACCAACTTCCCCAATCCCTATGTTGCGCTTTCAGGCGCCAACAAAGAAATAGTGCGTTATAAGCGCGCCGATGGGGTGGAAATGACGGGCACCTTGTATTTGCCCGAGGGTTACAACAAGCAGAAAGATGGTCCGCTACCCACGCTCATGTGGGCTTATCCGCGCGAGTTCAAGAGTGCGGATGCTGCCGGACAGGTGAGCGGCTCGCCATATCAGTTCATTCGACTGAACTGGGGCTCTCCCTTGTACTGGCTCACGCAGGGCTATGCCGTTTTCGACGATTTCAGCATGCCCATCATCGGTGAAGGGGATGCCGAACCCAACGAGACCTTCGTGGAGCAGCTGCGCGCCAATGCAGAAGCCGCCGTGAACAAATTGGTGGAAATGGGCGTGACCGACCGGGGACGCATTGCCGTGGGCGGCCACTCTTACGGCGCTTTTATGACGGCCAACTTGCTGGCGCACACCGACCTGTTCGCCGCCGGCATTGCCCGCAGCGGGGCCTACAACCGCACGCTTACGCCTTTCGGATTCCAGAGCGAAGAGCGCACGTACTGGCAGGCGCCGGAAGTGTACAACACTATGTCGCCTTTCAGCTTTGCCGACAAGATCAAGACGCCTATCCTGCTCATTCACGGCGAGGCCGACAACAATTCCGGCACCTTCCCCATACAGAGCGAGCGCTTCTATGCCGCATTGAAGGGGCATGGCGCCACGGTGCGCTATGTGGTGCTGCCTGCTGAGAGCCATGGCTACCGCGCAAGGGAGTCCATCCTGCACTGTCTTTGGGAAATGGACCAGTGGTTGGATAAGCATGTGAAAAATCGTCGCGTGGCGCCTTGAGTAATTAGCTGCGAGCCGTGAGCCACGAGCTTCGGGCAAACTCGTGGCTCGTAGCTTAAAACTCGAAGCTTTTACAAACCATGAGCAAGAGAAACAAACTACAGAAGTTTGCCGAAATGTCGGAGTTTCCCAACGTGTATGAAAACTTCGACGTGGGGCGGCCTGTACTCACTGCTGCCGGCGGCGCAGAGGTACAAATGGCCGGCCAATGGGCGACCCGGCATTTCGGCAACGATCAGCCCATCACCCTTGAATTGGCATGCGGCCGCGGGGAGTACTCCTTAGGTCTGGCCCGCATGTATCCTGCGCGCAATTTCATCGGAGTGGACATCAAAGGCGCGCGCATCTGGAAAGGGGCGAGTACCGCCCTCGCGGAGGGATTGGCCAACGTCGCTTTCCTGCGCACCCGCATTGAACTGATCGAGCAATTTTTTGCCCCCGGTGAGTTGAGCGAGATATGGATCACCTTCCCCGATCCCTTCCTTCGCAAGAGCAAGGCCAACCGCCGCCTCACCAGCCCACGCTTCCTGGAAGCCTACCGTCGCCTGCTCGCGCCCGGCGGCACGGTGCATCTCAAAACCGACTCGCCGGAACTCTACGAATACACCCTGGAAACCCTGGCCTCCTTCCCCGGCGCGCACATCTTCGCCCAAAATGCCGACATCTACGCCGGCCCTTTACCCATGCCGGAGTTGGAACTAAAGACCTACTACGAGCGCATGCACTTAGCAGAGGGGAGGAGGATCAGGTATGCGGGGTTTGGATTACACGCTTCCAGGTGATCTCAAAAAGGAAAAGCAACAGGAATAACAACATTACCACCCCTGAGAAAGCAATGTAGTAAAGCGGCGCCTTCAAGCCCGCCGCTACTATGCCCGCCACTATTGCCGCCACTGTAAATCCTGCGAGCGCTTTGCCCGGCAAACTGCCCGACCAGGCAAAGGGCGCCATGGCGCCGAAAGCCATTACGATGCTGCCCCATTTCAGCCAGGTGAAGAGTTGAAGATTTTGCAATACCGTGCCGGGGTCGCCGCCGAGTTGATCAAGGAGGAGCAATATTTGCCGGTTTTCCGCAAAGTCGAAAACGCCGGCAGCGAGGGCGAGCAATGCTCCGCCGGGTAAGAGAGGGGAACCGCTGAGCCTGTACATAATGAGGCAGCTTACCGTGAGAAACAGGGTATATGCAAAGATAAACCAGCGATCGTGCGCCGTATTTGCCCGAATGGCGTCCACGATTTTTTTATCTGCTCCGGCTTCTCCCGACGCATCGAATCCCGTGATGCGGTGTATATCTTCCGTACCCCGGGCAAACTCCAACTCTATGACCGGCGACATCACGCCGGGGGCTTTGGGTATGCCGGGGAATAATGCCGACAATGCGAACGTAGCGGCTCCGAGGATCAACGCCGGCACAAACGGGTTCTTTTTCATGGCCTTTTTCTGCGAAAGTAAAGAAGTTTTTAAGCGCTTGATACTGAATCCTTATCTTTGCCCCGTTTTTTCAACCCGGCATGCGCCGCAAACCGCATACCGCCAACCGTAAACCGTTAGCCGCATACCACAACATGACCATATC
>CAZNYK010000029.1:17750-20542 GCA_964577215.1 uncultured Saprospiraceae bacterium | reverse complement strand
TCCGAGGGTATGATCTGCGCTGCCGACGAACTCGGTCTCGGCGAAGACCACAGCGGCATCATGGTTTTGCCCGGCGATACGCCGGTAGGACTGCCCGCTGCCGAATATTTCAATGTCGAAAAAGACGTCATCTACGAGATCGGCCTCACCCCCAACCGTTCCGATGCCACCAACCACATCGGCGTGGCGCGCGATCTGGCCGCTACCCTAAAGATCAATTACGACCACTCCGGCGAACTGCGGCTGCCTTCAGTGGAAGCATTCACGGTGCATAACCGCGAGCTGCCCATCGAAGTGCAAGTGGACAACCATGAGGCCTGCCCCCGTTATTCCGGCGTTTGCATACAGGGCGTCAATGTGGGCGAATCCCCCGACTGGCTTAAAAAGCGCCTGCAGTCCATCGGAATTCGCTCCATCAACAACGTGGTGGACATCACCAATTTCATCCTGCACGAGTTCGGCCAGCCCCTCCACGCTTTTGATTACGATCAGATCGCCGGCCGCAAAGTCATCGTGCGCACCTTGCCGGAAGGCACGTCTTTTCACAGCCTCGACGAGGTGGAGCGCAAGCTCAGCGCCGAAGACCTCATGATCTGCGACGGCATGGCCCAAGGCATGTGCATTGGCGGCGTGTTCGGAGGCATCCGATCCGGCGTCGCCGAAAATACGCGCAATATCTTCCTGGAATCCGCCCACTTCAGCCCCAGGTACATCCGCCGCAGCAGCATGCGCCACAACCTGCGCACCGAAGCGGCCAAGGTGTTCGAAAAAGGCAGCGACCCCAACATCACCGTCTATGCCCTCAAGCGGGCGGCCATGCTCATTTGCGAATTGGCCGGCGGGCGCATCGCCTCGGAGGTCATTGACCTGTATCCCAACCCCATAGAGCCGAAGCGGGTACAATTGCGTTTCGACCACGTGAGCCGCCTCATCGGCATAGATATTTCCAAAAAAGAGCTCTTCGCAATCCTCGATGCCTTAGACATGCCGCGCGTTTCAGAAAACGCGGAATCTTTCACGGTGGCCGTGCCGACCAATAAGGTGGACGTAACCCGGGAGGCCGACGTAATAGAGGAAATCCTGCGCATTTACGGATTCAACAAAGTACCCGTCCCTTCCCAGATAAGAACTGCTGCCGCCGAAGCGCCCAAGCCGGACCCCTACCAGGTGCGCAATGCCGTGAGCGACTACTTAGCCGCTGCCGGTTTTCACGAGATGATGGCGCTTTCGTTGTCGGAATCAAAGTACTACCGCGAACTTTTGCCTGTTATCCCCGATGAGGAATTGGTGTATATCAACAATACTTCCAATGTGAACCTGGACATCATGCGGCCCACTATGTTGTTCAGCGCTTTGGAAGCAGCCGTACACAACCAGAACCGGCAACAAACGGATTTGAAACTATTCGAATTCGGCAAAACTTACCGGCTAAGGGGCAACGGGATATCGGAAACTTCGCACCTCAGCCTCCTCCTCACAGGCAACCGGGCGCCCGAAAGCTGGCTGGAAAAAGCGCAACGCCCTGCGGATTATTACACCCTCAAAACCTTCGTCGTCAATATCCTTAACCGTTTGGGGTGCACGGCCTACCAGGAATCGGCCCTCGAGCATCCGGCTTTTGCTTACGGGATGAAATACCACAGGGGCGAGCGCGTACTGGCGGAATTGGGTAAAATCGCACCGGCGCTCAGCAAGGCGATGGGCATCCGCGGGGAAGTTTTTTTTGCCGACATCCGCTGGGATGCCTTGATGGATGCAGTGGCCAAACAAAAAATCACGTACAAGGAAGTGAGCAAATTTCCCACCGTGCGAAGAGACTTGGCCATGATAGTTGAAAATTCCGTGAAGTTTTCGGATATTGCGGCGATTGCCGGAAAAGTGGGCAAAGGCCTGCTCAAAGACGTGAATTTATTTGACGTGTACGAAAACGAACAAGCCGTGGGCGCAGGCAAAAAATCCTGCGCGGTGAGTTTCGTGTTTGAAGATCCGGCCAAAACATTGCAAGACAAAGAAGTGGAAAAAGTGATGGATCAACTCATCCGGGAATACGAATCGAAACTTGGAGCCTTGATCCGGCGTTAATTCCGCATGAAATAATCCGCGCCCTGCAAAAGGCGCGGTCACTGAAAACATGACTTTATCCGACCGGGTGAACGAAATGGCGCAAAAGCTGCAAACCGTTGCAGAGCAAATGCAACAACTCCGCAGTGAAAACAGCGCCCTCAGGCAATCCAACCGGGACCTCAGCGCCCGCCTGGATCACGCCGCCGCCGCTTTGGAAAAAGCTCATGCTTTCAAGACTGAGGGAGAGGAACAGGCAGCGAATGGGCTGGATGCCCCGAAACCGGAGCTGACGGAAAAGCTCAGGGAGCAGATCGAGCATTATATTGCCGAAATTGACAAGTGCATAGATTGGCTGCGTAACCACTGAACCGCATGATGGAAGGGGAAGACATCAAAAACATTACCGTGCATGTCGCAGGCAGGCCCTATCCTCTTAAAATCAGTGCAGCCGACGAGCTTGTCATCCGCAGAATTGTGAAAGAGGTCAACGATAAAGTAAACCACTTTCAGCTCAGCTATGCGCACAAAGACATGCAGGATTGCGTGGCGATGGCATTGCTTACTTATGCAGTAGATCTGTACAAATCTTCCCAGGCGCTTTCCGAAGACCCCGACCTCGACGCTTCCTTGTTCCAAATGGAAAACCTGCTCGACCAGATGCTGGCCGGGTAGTGTGTATGGCGGAACTCTGTTCCGCCTGCTGCTCTTCGCGGAACAGAGTTCCGCGG
>CAZNYK010000029.1:0-17650 GCA_964577215.1 uncultured Saprospiraceae bacterium | reverse complement strand
TTTTTTTGAATCATCGTAAACACAAACTCGTATGGATCCGATAGGACTAATTATAGGCGCAGTAGCCGGTGCGATAGCGAGCTTCATCGTGCTTCGCATGCAAAAAGGTAAGACCAATCAAAAACGGCAGGAGGAGATCAATGCCCTTGCTGAAAGGGAATTGGAAGAGGCAAAGCTGCAAGCCAAGCGCATCATGACGGAAGCCGAAACCAAGGCAGAGAAGGTCATGTCGCAGGCCGAGATCAATAACGAACGCACTAAGCAGCGCAAAATCCAGGAAGCACAGGAACGCTACTCCAAAATGAGATCGGAGTTCGACAAGGAGAAAAATGCGCACGTGGCTGAAATGAAAGAGCGCGAGCTCGAGGTGAAGACTCAAGAAGCCGAGCTCAAGGTGAAGCAGGAGAAATTCCAGGAGCGCATCGACCAGTTAGATGCTCAAAAATCCGAACTTGAAGCCAGGGATGTGGAGATCAATAACCTCCGGGAAAGTCTTGAAAAGCAACTCAAGATAGTAGCCAAACGCAAGGAAGAACTCGATGCAGCCAATGAAATTCGCATCAAAGAGCTGGAGTCGGTAGCTAAAATGAATGAGGCTGAAGCCAAAGAACAACTATTGGAAGCCGTGCGCGCCAAGTCGGAAACGGAAGCCATGTCTATTGTGAAAGACTCCATTGAACAAGCCAAAGCCAACGCCAATAAGGAAGCCAAGAAGATCGTCATTCAGACCATCCAGCGCATGTGCGCAGAATATACGATTGAAAACACAGTGTCGGTTTTCAACCTCGACTCTGACGAACTCAAAGGCCAGATCATCGGGCGGGAAGGGCGCAACATCCGCGCGCTGGAAGCCGCTACCGGCGCCGAGATAGTGGTGGACGATACCCCCGAAGCCATCGTCATATCCAGTTTTGACCCTATCCGCCGCGAGGTGGCCCGTTTGGCGCTCAAACGCCTGGTAGCCGACGGCCGCATCCACCCGGCCCGCATCGAAGAGGTTGTAGCCAAAGTGCGCAAGGAACTGGACCAACAGGTGATCGAGATAGGGGAGCGCACCGTCATCGACCTTGACCTGCACGGCCTCGACCCCTATTTGGTGCGCATGGTAGGGCGCATGCGCTTCCGCTCCTCCTACGGCCAGAACCTGCTCAAGCACTCTATTGAAACGGCCAACCTCTGCGCCATCATGGCCGCCGAGCTGGGCCTGAATCCCAAGCAGATCAAAATGGCCAAACGCGCCGGTTTGCTGCACGACATCGGCAAAGTGGCTGAAGAAGAAACCGAGCTCTCGCACGCCATCCTCGGCATGAAGCTCTGCGAAAAATATAAGGAACACGCCGCGGTCGTCAACGCAGTAGGCGCGCACCACGACGAGATAGAGATGAACAACATCATCTCGCCCATCATACAGGCTTGCGACGCCATCTCCGGCGCGCGGCCGGGCGCACGCCGGGAGATATTGGAGAGCTACCTCAAGCGCATCGGCGAACTCGAAGACCTCGCCATGGCGCACGAGGGCGTGTCCAAGGCGTTCGCCATGCAGGCAGGCCGCGAACTGCGCGTCATTGTGGAAGCAGAGAAAGTGAGCGATCAATACGCCGATGAGCTGTCGTTCATGATCTCTCAAAAGATACAGAACGAGATGCAGTATCCAGGCCAGATCAAGGTGACGGTCATCCGCGAAAAGCGGGCGATCTCTTTTGCGCGTTGATACCGGTTATTTCCACTTGATGTTGCAACCGCCGCTGGGGTATTGTACCGGGTTGACCGGTTGCCCGGAGAGCACGGCATCCAGGGCGGCGCGAAGATCGGCGCCGCTGAGCGGCACATCGGTTTTGGGGCGGGAACCGTCCAGACGGCCTCGATATGCCAGGCGCCGCTCACCGTCAAAGACGTAGAAATCAGGGGTGCAGGCCGCATCGTAGGCGCGGGCTACCTCCTGGCTTTCGTCAAAAAGGTACGGGAAGGAGTAGCCGAGCAGAAGTGCGTTCTCCTTCATTTTGCCGGGAGCGTCATCGGGGTATTTTTCCACGTCGTTGGAGTTGATAGCCGCGAAACTCACGCCCTTAACCTGGTATTCTTTGGCTAAGCGGACGATCTCGGCATTCACATGTATCACATACGGGCAGTGGTTGCAGAGGAACATGACCACGGTAGCCTTGTCGGACGCAATGTCGTCGAGCGCGATCATTTCCCCTGAAACCGTATCGGGCAGGCGGAATGCAGGCGCGGGAGTGCCCAAGGGCAGCATATTGGATTCGGTGAAAGCCATAGAAAATGGTATTGGTTTCGAGTATAGAAACTTCTCAACAGACGTGAAGCAGCGTTTGTTGGCAAGAGGGGTGATTCGATTTTCAACTTCCTATCACCGCATCCACTCTTCCGGGCAAATACCCGTTCCTCTCAAGAAACCGCAACAAGCCCGGCAGGCGCTTGTAAAACTTGTCTGTGCGGCGCGGGTCTGTGCCGATGTGCAGGAGCAGGAGGAAGCCGTTCAGGCCCGCAGGCCGGCTTCGCTCGAAATCGCGGATGGAGCGCATGATCTCGCGGCTGCTGCGGTAGTTGGGCAATTGGGGCCAGGTATAATCGGCGGCGCTGCGGGTGCCGGGGCTGAAATTGATGAGTTGCAGGCCCAGCTCTCGCGTCCAGTCGGCGATGGTGTCGTTGTACCACTCGAAAGGAGGCAGGAAAAAGGGCGCGTCTTCCCATCCGACGCCGAACTCCTGCATGGCATGGTAGTTGGCTGTCAGGTCGCTTTCAAATTCCACCCGCGTTACCAGGAGGCTGTCGCGGTTGCTCCAGTCGCAGTACAGCAGGTGTGCATCGCTATGTGCGCCGAGGTAGTGCCCGTCTTTTTTCAGTCTTTGAAGGAGGAACTGAAAGCCCGGGTTCCGATAGAATCGCCCGGTGAAAAAAAAGGATGCCTTCAGGCCTTTGCGTTGCAGGGCTTTTGCGATGAAATCCCCTCCATCGGCAAATTCATCTCCGGTGAAGACGATGGCCAATTGCCTTTCGGTGGTATCGCCCCGTATTATGGCCCCGTGCGTCCGGAGCGGCGCTTTTTTTTTACCTCGGTTGCGCCGGCTGTCTGTGCGGCGAGCAGATACACCAAGGATGCTGTGCCGTCCATGGTAGGCTCGTTGGTGCTGTAGTCGCCGTAGTCGTCGTGGTACACGGCCAGATCGCTTTGAAATTCGGCGTATTCATCGGGTTGGTAAAGGGTAATGCCTATGAGGCGCCCGAAAATACTTCCATAAACGGGGCCGTCCACCAAGCCTCCATTGATGGGGTACTGTTTCAGATGGGTAAAAGCGGAGTGCGGGTCTTCGGGGGTATCGCCATGGGCGGGCAGGCCGTAAACGAAGCTCGTGCCCCAGGGGTTGAGGCCGAACAGCCAGTCGAAGCCTGCTTGCTCCAGGGCGTGGTAGGTTTCGTCGCCGGAGAGCTGCCTGTACCAGAAACACTGAATGGCGAAGGAGGCGGTGAGGTTGTTGGAGCACCAAATGAAGGGAATACCGCGGTAGAAAGCGTTGTCTTTTGCCTTTTGCCACACGCTATCTATGCCTTGGCGGTAAAATTCCACCAGAGTCCGGCGTTGTTTGCCTCGCAGTTGTTTGGCCAATTCGTAATGCCCGATATTGATAAAAGGGTACCACTGGTAGTGGCGCGCAGTGTCGGCGCCAAGCCAGGGCGTAACAGGTTCTTCCTGTGCCAGTTGAAATGCATAGCCTGTCAGCGCCGTGGCGGCTGGAATGCCGGCCTGTTGCATGGCGGCGGCGGCTAATTGCATATCGTCTTTCCAGTTGTCTTCTTCATAGAAATAGGGAGCGCGGTTGGGAGCCGTCTGGCATACGCCCGGCTTGGCCAGGCCGAAGTCGAAGGCAGAGCGGGAACGCTGCTGCAATAAGTGTGCGTACTCCGGGTCTTTGTTCTTCCAAAGGTTGGCGCCCAGGGCGAATGCTGCGGCGAATTTCCCGGCGGTGGAAGCGGTGCCGGTAGCGCGGTTTTTGTGTTTGCCCAAACCTTGCTGTTCTCCGGTACAGAAGTACACCGGCCGCTCGAAGCCCTTGCCGTAGAAGGGGTCTTCTTTGGGGATGCGCATGTTGACGTGGTCGCGGTCGTCGGCTATTTGATTGAACATCCAATCCGGGCGGGGGTGCATTTTCAAAAGCCAGTTCAATCCCCAGCGCGCTTCATCGAGCACGTCGGCATTGCCGTTGGCGCCGGGAAGACCGTCGGCGCCGTATTCATCGGAAAACGCCTGGGGGAAATCGCGCCATGCGGCCAGCAGGTGGTAGGCGGCATTGGCGGAGGTGGTGGAATATTGCAGGTAATCGCTGGCGTCGTGCCAGCCGCCGGTCACATCTATGTGGGTGCTGTCGGGCATGGGGCCGTACATGGTGTAGCCATCGTGGGTGTGACAAGAGTCGCGCAGGAATGGGTTGAAGCCGCAGCGCTGCTGCCGCATATAGCGCAAGGCAAAATCGGCCGTACCTTCATATACGTCATCGCCGATGCGGAACGCGGGAGAAACGGCCCCGCCTGCCCGGAGTATATAGACGCCCGGCTGGCGCAATAATGAAAAATCCAGGCGGCAACTCTCCGTGAAGGGCCCGTACCTGCCGAATGCCCGGCTTGCTTTGCCTTCAAACGCCACCTGCTGCGTGGCGCTGTCGAGTACCTGGAAGCGCTCCGGCGCCGGCGCTCCTTTGCTGCACCACACGGCCGTTTTGGGGTTGGCCGGCAGATAGCCGAGCTGGTTGATGCGTATCCATTGTTGTGCGACAGTGGGCGCTGCGGTCGCTAACAGGAGCGATAAGGCGAGGGAGATCGGGAGCGGTTTCATTGGTTGGTCGGATTGTGCTGTGTGCAAACTTACGGGATATTTCCATATACCGGAAACGGATGCGAGCCAAGGCGATATGCCCGTCAAAAAATGGTTTGCGAAAAAAAGTAAACCATTTTCCACTGGGATAGCTGATAACCAGCGATTTGCGAAAATCAGAATTCGCAAATCACCGGCTATCGCGTATAACTTCGAAGTTATGGCCTAACTTTGCCCCCTCAAATCCAGCGTCCTCATGCCCGACAACAGGTATTTAGTCACTTCAGCGCTACCTTATGCCAACGGTGCGCTCCACCTCGGCCATCTGGCCGGCGCCTACCTGCCGGCAGATATCTATGTGCGTTACCTGCGTCTCATGGGTCGCGACGTGGTATGGGTATGCGGATCCGACGAGCACGGCGCGGCTATTACCATCAGGGCCAAAAAAGAGGGTGTAAGCCCGCAGCAGATCATCGACAAATACCACACGCTCAATAAGGAAACCTTCAACCGCCTCGGCATATCCTTCGACTATTACCACCGCACCAGCGAAGCGCTGCATCATGCCACCGCCCAGGACTTCTTCACGCGCCTGTACGAAAAAGGCGACGAATTTGAGGTGCGCAGCACAGAGCAGTACTACGACGAGGAGTATGGGCAGTTTCTCGCCGACCGCTACATTAAGGGCGTCTGCCCCAAGTGCGGCCATACGGAAGCCTACGGCGACCAGTGTGAAAAATGCGGCTCCGACCTCTCTCCCACCGAGCTGATCGATCCCGTTTCTACATTGAGCATGAAGCCGCCGGTGCTCAAAGCCACGCAGCACTGGTACTTCAAGTTAGACAAACACGGGGAATGGCTCCGCCGCTGGATCGAAACCGGCGAGTTGGACGGCAAGCTCCACCACGATCCCCGCGATTGGAAAAAGTCCGTCACCGGGCAATGCCTGAGCTGGCTTAACGAAGGGCTGCAACCCCGCGCCATCACGCGCGATCTGGACTGGGGCATTCCGGTGCCGCTGCCCGGCGCAGAGGGCAAGGTGCTGTATGTATGGTTTGACGCGCCTATCGGATACATCTCCAGCACCAAGCAATGGGCGATCGAGAATGGAAAAAACTGGGAAGACTACTGGAAAAACCCCGATACAAAGCTCATTCACTTCATCGGCAAGGACAACATCGTATTCCACTGCATTATTTTTCCCGCCATGCTATATGCTTATGGCGGCTACAATCTGCCCGTAAATGTGCCTGCCAACCAGTTTCTCAACTTTGAAGGCGAAAAGTTCAGCAAAAGCCGGGGCTGGGGCCTCGAGCAGCACGAATATTTGGAAGAATTCCGCGAGTTTCCCAATGCCGAGGACGCCCTCCGCTGGGCATTGACACGCAACATGCCTGAAAACAGCGACAGCGATTTCAAGTGGGACCTCTTCATTGACTTTCACGACAAAGAACTGGCTGATAATCTCGGCAACTTCGTCAATCGCGTGGTGGTGCTCACCCATAAATACTTCGGTGGCGAAGTGCCGCAGGGAACAGGCAGCGACCGCGAAAAGCTCGCCGAAGCCGCACGCTTAGCCCGGGCCATAGCCGCCGAGATCGAAGCTTTCAGCTTCAAGAATGCCGCACAAATGCTGATGGAACTCTCCTCCTTCGGCAATACATACCTGCAGGACGTGTCTCCCTGGGCGCTTTTCAAACAAGACCCTCAGCATCCCGCTATCGGGGAATGCCTGAATGTGTGTGTGCAAATAGCGGAACTTCTGGCCTTGCTGTCGGAGCCGTTTTTGCCTTTTACCTCGCCGCGCATACGCAACCTGTTGGGGCGCGGGCCGGTCTCCAACGGCGATCTGCAAGCCGCGTTCGACACATTGCAGCGCAACGAACCGCTCATCGCCCCCGGCGCTTCCATTGGTCAGCCGGAAGTGCTCTTCCCCAAGATCATTGACCGCAACGACAAGAGCCGCTTGGACATCGTCAACCGCCAAAAGGAAAAGCTGCATGCTGCCGCAACTGCGGAACCTGTTGCAGCGCCGCAAGCCGTTAGCCTTTCGCCGGATATCACTTACGAGGACTTCGCCAAACTCGACCTGCGCACCGCCGCCGTTCTGGCCGCCGAGCCGGTGCCGGGCGCCGACAAGCTGCTCCAACTCACCGTGGACCTCGGCTTCGAACATCGCACCGTTGTCAGCGGCATTGCATTGCATTTCAAACCGGAGGAAGTGGTCGGCAAGAAGGTAGTGCTCGTGGCCAACCTCGCCCCCCGCAAACTGCGCGGCGTGATGAGCCAGGGCATGATCCTCATGGCGGAGGATGCGGAAGGCAAGCTGTATTTTGTAAGCCCGCCCGAAAACGCCGGGAATGGGTGGGTAGTGAAATGAGGGCTTAGGGCGCGAAACCCGGAACAGTCGGCAGTGCAACCCGGAACATCGAATAACAAAAAAAAGAATCGTGAGCTTCTTCAGCAAATTCTTCAACAAAGAGAAAAAAGAGGACTTGGACAAAGGCCTCGAAAAAACCAAGACCAATTTCCTCGGCAAACTCGCCAAGGCCGTAGCCGGCAAGTCCACCGTAGATGAGGAGGTATTGGATGAGGTAGAAAATATCCTCATTTCTTCCGATGTAGGCCTCGATACCACCGTGAAGATCATCGAGCGCATTGAGGAACGGGTGGCCCGCGACAAATACCTCAACGCCGGCGAACTCGGGGAAATACTCCGCGACGAGATCGTGCAACTGCTCAGCGATAACAAGACGGAGGATTTAGAAGACTTTCTCCCGGATATCCCGGTAAAGCCGTTAGTGTTCATGGTGGTAGGCGTAAACGGCGTAGGCAAAACCACTACTATCGGCAAGCTGGCCTGGCAGTTCAAGCAGCAGGGCAAAAAAGTAGTGATGGGCGCCGCCGATACCTTCCGCGCTGCCGCGGTGGATCAACTCAGGATATGGTCGGAGCGCGTGGGCTGCGATTTTTTCAGCAAGGGCATGAATACCGACCCTGCCGCCGTAGCTTACGAAACGGTGCAGTACGCCATTGCCAACCACTGCGACGTAGCCATCATTGACACCGCCGGACGCCTGCATACGAAGATCAACCTGATGAAAGAACTGGGCAAGATCAAAAACTCTATCGGCAAGCGGATGGAGGGCGCCCCTCACGAGGTACTGCTGGTGTTGGACGCCACTACCGGCCAAAACGCCATCGAGCAGGCCCGCCACTTCACCGAAGCCACCGAGGTAACGGCCCTGGCCCTTACCAAACTGGACGGCACGGCCAAAGGGGGCGTAGCCATCGGCATTTCCGATCAGTTCAAAATACCGATCAAATATATTGGGGTAGGCGAGGCGATCGACAAGTTGCAGATATTCAACAAGAGAGCTTTTGTGGATTCCTTGTTTGAGAAATAGCCCAAACCTGTTACTCCTGCCTTATCCTCAAATTCCCATAACTCAGTTGCGCTTTGATAAAGCCCTTGCTGCCGGAAGAGCCGAAATGCCCTCTCACTTCGCGGCTTTGGCCTTGTTCTTTTTCATACGAAACCGACAGCGAGGACGGGTACCCGATACCTGCGTAGCTTCCTGTGGCTTCGAAGCGGGCGTCGGTTCCGGGTTCCAGGGTGACTTTGAAGTCGGTGTATTTGCCATTGAGGGTGATGCCGCTGAAGGATTTCCCCACCTGGTTGATCACACCGCTGCCGTAGGATATGGTGAGATCGAGAAGGTTGCTCAGGCGGCCGACCGTCACGTTGGAATATTTGGTATTGACTACTACTGTTTCGGCGCTGCGGATGTCAAAATTGTCGTAGCCGCCGGTGTTGCGAAACTCCTTCAGTGCGCCTAACCGGTACTCGTCGTATTTGGAGGTGCTGCGCACCACGCCCGCCCGCTCGATGAACACTTTGGAGTATTTAGAGCTGATGTCGGCATCGTTGACCTCGGTGCAAGTGAGGTTGCCGTAGCTGACAGAGCTTTGCATGTAGCCGGTTTTGGCCAATGTGCCGTTGCCGTAGGCCAAGTCAATGGAAGCACGTTCGCCAATGCCGTCGGCTTTAAAATTGCCGTATTTGACATTGATGAGGGCGCGGTTTTTCAGCTCGGCCACGAAAGAGTCGCCGTAGCGGTTGTAGAGTTCGAGATTGTTGGCGGGAGGCATATAGACCAGATAGTTGATCTTGTAGTCGCTTGAAGAACTGCCCCAATTCCACCAGGATCGCTTGGCCGGTTCTATAACCGTTTCGGCCTTAACCCATGCCGGGTTGTTGGAGAAGTTGACGCTGATGCGGTTGAATACTTCCTGTGCCGAGGATTCGGAATTGGCGTTCACTACGATGGTCACCTCAATTTTCACGCGGTTGCGGTCCCATGTTTTTACCTCCACTTTTCCGTACTTGTTATTCAGGTGTACGGTGCCGTCGGAGCTGATGTCGTATTCCTTTTTGATGGTTTTTGTGAACTCCCTGGCATCGTCGGGGTTGCCTGCGATGGCAGGTGCGGTCCAGGAGAGGGCCAGGAAGAGAAGGAGCGATATTTTAAATGCCGATTTCATTTTTCTGCGTTTTTGACTGGTATTCTTGTTTGGTAGAAATGCTTTCGAGTACTTTTTCCAGGATGGCCACTTTATTGCGGTAGCTCCTGATGAGGTCGGCCACGATCTGCTCTTCGGCCCCTGCGGGAGCGCCGGAGAGTTCCTGTTTCAATTCTTCCATGATCTCGTCCACTTGGGCGAGGTCTTGGAGAACGGCCTCATTGTCGGCGTCGTAAGCGGCCAACAGTTGCAATTTGTCATTGATTTGGCCGGTATAGTATTTCTCCGCGTCGCGGAAGTCCGGGTTGACCCGTTCAATTTCGGCCATAGGCGATGCCTGTTGCTGGCGGGCAATATTCAGGCCGGCTGTAAACCCGATGACGAGCAATGCAGCTACGGCCGCGGCGTATTTGAGCCGGGTGAACAAGGGTACGATGCGGGCAGGCCCGGAAGCTTGCGGGGTTGCGGCAGGCAGTTGCCGTTCAATGCCGGCCCACAAGTGGAGCGGCGGTTGCGCCGCATCGAACTCTTCTCTGTGTTCCAGGATGAATCGTTCCAGATTATCGTGTTTCATATGTTCAATTGATTTCCTTGTTTGACAATATTTCTCTCAGTTTGGCTTTGGCCCGGCTGTACTGCGATTTGGAGGTAGCCTCTGATATTTGCAGTATCTCGGCAATTTCCTCGTGGTCGTAGCCTTCGAGCAGGTAGAGGGAAAAAACCACCCGGTAGCCGTCCGGAAGCAGCATAATGGCTTTATTGATCTTTTCCACTCCAAACTTGCCGTCTTCGGGCCCCGGCGCTTCGTCCTCGTGCAGGTTTTGGAAGCGGTCGTCCAATTCTTCCCATTGCAACCTTTTCTTTTTGAGAAAATTGATGCAGTGGTTCACGACGATGCGCTTGATCCATGCGCCGATGGTGGACTCGTGCCGGAAGCTGTCCATCTTTGTAAATACATCCACGAACGCGTTCTGTAACACGTCCTCTGCGTCCATTTGGTCATGTACCATGCGCAAGCATACGTTGTACATACCTTTGGAGTATTGCCTGTACAACTCGAACTGTGCGGTTCGGTTGCCGGCTTTGCATTGCTCAACTAAGTCCCGGTGCGTACTGGCAGTGTTCAAGGCCGTAGCGTTTAATTCAGTCTCAGGCGTTAATGTTTACAAGGAAGGACAATAATAGGTGGAAAGGGTTGCATGGGCAAAAGATTTTTGTCGTCAACTTTGATGCGGGCGTCGAGGCTGCGACTTCTGTAGAAGAATGAAGAAGGCAAAATACAAGTTTGAGTTTCGTTTGCCAAACCCTTGGGTAAGTGATTTTGTTAGGATGACGCCAATGCGCCGCAGCATGGCGCGCCGGTTCTGCCGGGTTCACCGGATTGATTGCGATAAATGCTTTACGACCATATGCTCCATTTACTGCCGTTTTTGATTCTCGTAGCCGCAGCATGCAACCCGGTTCGGGTTCCTGCGCAAAAACCTTCTTGTATGGATCCCGCATTTGATGAAAAAGTGCGCCGCACCATCAGCTTCAGCATTCCTTTGATGAGCGTGGAAGAATTAAAATCCAATACTCAAAATGTGCGTATCTTTGACGCGCGGGAAAGAGAGGAGTACGAAGTGAGCCGCATTCCCGGAGCGGAGTACATCGGCTATAAAAATTTTGACATCAAAGCTTTTTCCAACCTGCCGAAAGAAACCCCGATCGTGGTGTATTGTTCCATCGGATACCGGAGTGAAAAGATCGGAGAAAAGCTGCGCGACAGGGGCTTTACCCAGGTGTATAACCTGTACGGCAGCATCTTTGAGTGGGTCAACCGTGGGTACCCCGTGTTGGGCAATTCCGGCAGGGAAGTGAAAAAGGTACACACATACAACAAAGAGTGGAGCAGATGGGTGGATGGAAACAAGGTGCAGAAAATTTGGTAAAGTTTCGCGGAGCGGAGTTCCGCGGCACAGCATAGACAGTTTTTTCACAAATCAGACTTAATTTGACATGAAGGACCTTTTTGAAAAATTCAAGGACAACCGCGGCCCGCTGGGCCAATATGCCGACATCGCCGACGGGTACTTTACCTTCCCTTACTTAGAGGGAGAAATCGGTAGCCGGATGAAGTTTCGCGGTCGGGAGGTGATTGTGTGGAGTCTCAACAACTATTTAGGGCTGGCCAATCACCCCGAAGTGCGCAAAGCCGATGCCGAAGCAGCTAAGGATTGGGGGCTTGCACACCCGATGGGCGCCCGCATCATGTCGGGGCAAACGCCCCAACAGCTCCAATTGGAAGCAGAACTTGCAGATTTTGTAAAAAAGGAAGCGGCCCTGCTGATCAACTTCGGCTTTCAGGGGGTGGTTTCCATCATTGACGCGCTGTTGGACCGCCATGACGTGGTGGTCTATGACAAAGACAGCCACGCCTGCATCTATGACGGTGTGCGCCTGCACCTCGGCAAGCGATTGCCGTTTGAACACAACGATGTAGAGAGTTTCGAGAAGCAGATCAAAAAAGCCCGCGTCATGGCCGAGCAAAGCGGCGGCGGCGTGTTGGTCATTACCGAAGGCGTGTTCGGCATGCGCGGCGAGCAAGGTATTCTCAAGGAAATTGTTTCCTACAAGAAAGAGTACGGCTTCCGCCTGTTTGTGGACGATGCCCACGGCTTCGGCGCATTGGGCGCTACGGGCGCCGGCGCCGGTGAAGAACAGGGCGTGCAAGACGAGATAGACATCTACTTCAGCACCTTTGCCAAATCCATGGCAAGCATCGGCGCCTTCACAGCCGGCGATGCCGATATGATGGAGTACCTGCGCTACAACATGCGCTCGCAGTTGTTTGCCAAGTCCTTACCTACTCCTTTGGTGGTCGGTAACCTGAAGCGCCTGGAACTGCTGCGCAATACCCCGGAATTGCGCGAGAAACTCTGGAGCAACGTGAGCAAACTGCGCGGCGGCCTTCGCGATCTCGGGTTCGACGTAGGCGAAGCCAACTCCTGTGTTACGCCGGTATTCATGCACGGATCTCCGTTCGAAGCGGGCAACCTCGTACTCGACATGAGGGAGCACTACAATATCTTCTGCTCTGTGGTGATGTACCCGATGATCCCGAAGGGAATGATCCTGCTGCGCCTCATTCCTACCGCAGCCCATACAGATGAGGACATCCGGGAGACGCTTCACGCTTTCGGCGAAGTGTCGCGCAAGCTCAAGGCCGGAGCCTATGAGCGGGCGCTGGATTTGCACTTGATTTCTTGATAGAGATTTGATAGTCAATAAACCAAAGCCGCGCCCAATGTAATTTGGACGCGGCTTTTTCTTTAGTTAACAGGCGGTTTGCGCATTCAAAACCGGTACCCGAACCGGGCGCCCAGGCCAAGCCCCAAAGCGCCGTATTCAGAGCGGGTGTAGTCTATGTAGAGATCAGTGGACAGGCCGATGCCGAAGACAAAGCGCTCCATCACAGACGTGGAAAATCCCAGATCAACACCGAAACCAATGAAAGAATCGCTGAGATCAGTCACTACGTTGTATGCTTTTTCGCCGGTCCTGTTTTCCCTGAGCACATGCGTGTAGCGGTTGTAGTTGCCATGCGCTCCGAAGTAGAACCCCTGGAACTCCTCCTTGCTGTACCACTTGATACCGGGCTGGAATACGAGGAGTTGCTCCAGCAGCCGCCAACGCCCCGGCAGGTCATGGGCGGAATTGGAGAAAAGTAGGCCGGCTTGCAAACCGATAGCCGTTTTGTTTTTCAGGATGCTTTCAAAGCCGATGACCGGCCCCACGGCATTCAGTTCGCTGCTCGCCAGCGAACCCGGCCCAATGTGGACCGTGCTCTTTTGTGCGGATGCAGCGCCGGCGCCGAGGATACAGGCAAACAGGAGAAGGAGAAGATAGTTTTTCATGGCAATAAGGTTTTTTCGTTTGCTCAAAGATGCAGGAAAGATACTTTTAAACGCAAGTCTCCCAGACGGGTTTAAAAACATTTTAACCAAGGTGTTATAAATATCTTAGGGAAGTACTTAAGCGCGTGCGCGGCTGGTACGGGGAGTTGTCAGTTGGGGTGTGGAGCAAGTGGCTGAATTTTAAAACCGCCCCTCCTCGATCCGCTCCAACCCCTCCACCCCCGCATTATCCACATACGCCCAGCACTGCACCGGGCCGTTGGGGCCTTTTGCCATGATGCGGATGCGGCGGTATTCCGCCACATGTTCGGCTGCGCCGGCGCCTATGCCTTCATACCGGTCTAAAGTATGAAGCACGGCCTCATCAGCCAGGGCGTAAAGCTCTCCATATACCAAGGCCTGCACCTGTTCGTCGTACACCGCCGTCGGGTATGCGCCTTTGGAATACAAATACCCCGGGAAACAGCCCTCTCCAACGAAGCGGCTATGCTGCCGGAGCAAAAGGGCATACCGGTTGGAGAACCGGCGCATGAGGGTGCCGTAAACGAAGAGATAAGTGGCGGTTTCCATACTTTTGCTATAAAGCAGTGACAAAGAAGGAAAAAGTAAAAGGGAAAAAGTAAAAAAGCAGGCTATTTTTGATGTAGCGTCATTAAATGGGATAAAATGCACGACTCTCCAAATCACAACCCGCACCGCGTCCTGTTCATCATGGGCGTTTCCGGCAGCGGCAAAAGCGCCGTAGGCCGGGCGCTCAGCATGCGCACGGGCATTTCCTTTTACGACGGCGACGATTTCCATCCCCGCGCCAATGTGGAAAAAATGCGCAGCGGCCAAGCCCTGACCGACGCCGACCGCGCCGGTTGGCTGGAAGCCATACGCCGCTTTGCACTGGAAAAACTGCCGGAGTCTGACCTGATTGTCGCGTGCAGCGCGCTGAAAGAAAGCTACCGGCTGCAACTTATGCGCCAAATGGAGGGTCTATGCGATTGGGTGGTATTGCAGGGAGACTACGATCTGCTGTACGCAAGGCTCTCCTCCCGCCGGGGCCATTTCATGCCGCCTGCGCTCCTGCAATCCCAATTGGATGCGCTGGAGCTGCCGGCCTACGGCCTTCACATCCAGGTCAACCAACCGGTGGAGGCAATTGTGGATCAGATAATTGGTTGGATAGCTATGTTTGGAACAGCGCTATGATCAAAGGACAAATAGTTTTTTTGACGCTGAAGGACGCGGGTTTTTCTGATTGATTATGTTAAGTCTTGAACAATGAGAGACACAAATCTAAAATGTTCGATTTTGTAGGCCTGGAAAACAGCGTTAATCATAAGGATCATAATAGATCAGCGTCAAAAAGAGAGGCATTAGGCATTGCCGTGCAGTCGGGATCAACACATTAGCAAATCAGCAAATCAGCAAATGAAAAACATCGGCATCATCGGCTTGGGCGTCATGGGCAAAAGTCTGGCCCGGAACATGGCCGCTAAAGGCCTGCACCTCGCCTTGTACAACCGCCATGTACCCGGCGTGGAGGAAAACGTGGCGGCGGATTTTATTGCGCAATTCCACCTGGATGGCGCGGCCGGCTTTGATGACCTCGTTGCCTTTGCCGGTTCACTGGAACGGCCTCGTAAGATACTGCTCATGATATTCGCAGGCGCGGCGGTGGATGCAACTATCGAATCGCTCCTTCCCCTGCTCGAGGCCGGCGACGTGCTGATAGACGGCGGCAATTCCCACTATCCCGATACCCAAAGAAGAATGGCCGCCTTGGAAAAACAAGACATTGCGTTTATCGGGGCCGGCATCTCCGGCGGAGAGGAAGGCGCACTCCGCGGCCCGGCCATCATGCCCGGCGGCGCAAAAGAGGCATACGCTCTGATAGCGCCCATCCTTGAAGCCGTAGCCGCTGCCGATGCCTGGGGCAAACCCTGCTGCCGGTGGGTGGGCAAGGGTGGCGCCGGCCACTTCGTAAAGATGGTACACAACGGCATCGAGTACGCCGAAATGCAACTCATCGCCGAGGCATACAGCCTGCTGCGCTACGGCTGCGGCCTGTCGCCCGGGCAAGTGGCCGGTGTGCTGGAGAGATGGAATCGCTCCGAACTTGGCAGCTACCTGCTTGGCGTCACCATAGACATACTGCGCCACTGTGAAAACGGCGAACTGACCTTGGATACCATCCTCGACCAAGCTGGCAACAAAGGCACCGGAAGCTGGACCACCATCGCTGCCTGCGAATTGGGCGTGCCCGTACCTACCCTCACGGCAGCCCTCTACGCCCGCTACACCTCGGCCATGAAGGCGGAGCGGGTGCGTGCGTCGAAAGCATTCGACCTGTTTCCTGCCACAGCGGCCCTCGATGCCGAAATGCTGCGACAGGCTTATGCCGCCGCGCGCATCATCAACCACCACCAGGGTTTGCATCTGGTAAGCGCCGCTTCCACACATTACGGATGGGGAATTGACCTGGTTGCCATAGCTTCCATTTGGACCAACGGCTGCATCATACAATCCAAACTCATGCAGTGCATTGCCAGTATGCTTTTTGAGACGGATTGCATCCTGGTGCATCCCGGCGCTGCGGCCCAGTTGCGGGAACAAATACCGGCATTGGCGCAGATCGTCTCTTATACAGCTCATTCCGCCCTGCCGGTTCCCTGTATGGAGAGCGCCCTGAGCTATTTCAAAGCATTCACCCAGCGGGACTCCTCCGCCAACCTGATACAGGCGCAGCGCGATTACTTCGGCGCGCATACCTACCGGAAAAAGAATGATCCGGACGGGCCGCCGGTGCATACCCAATGGATAAAAGCAGATAAATAATGGATGCAAGCATGATCCTGAAAATTGCGGCAGGCATATTACTGCTTTTACTCTTGATACTGAGGTTTAAACTGCCGGCCTTCATCGCGCTGCTCATCAGCAGCATCGCTGTGGGCCTGATGTGCGGCATGAACAGCCAGGCCATCCTCGACTCCATACAACAAGGCATGGGCTCCACGCTCGGCTTCGTGGCGGTAGTGGTGGGGCTGGGCGCCATGTTCGGCGCTATCCTGGAGCATTCCGGCGGCGCTTTGTCGTTGGCCGGCTACCTGACTTCCGCTTTCGGGGAGAAGCGCACGCCCGCAGCGCTGACCATCACCGGTTTCGTGGTGGCCATACCCGTATTTTTCGACGTTGCTTTTATCATCCTCGTGCCCGTCATTTACGCTTTGCAGCAAAAAACCGGTCGTTCGCTGTTATACTATGCCATTCCCTTGTTGGCCGGGCTGGCCACCACCCACGCCTTTATACCGCCCACCCCCGGCCCCATCGCCGTAGCGGATATATTGAAGGCCGATCTTGGCTGGGTCATCCTGCTGGGATTCATTGCCGGCATTCCTGCTGTGCTGGTTTCGGGGCTTTGGTTCGGCAGGGTGATCGCTCGAAAAATACACTTGTCCGTGCCGGAAGGCATGGCGCAGTTTGAAAACCGGGAAAGCCCGGCCGGCCTTCCGCCCGTGGGAGGGATCGCCTTTGCCATTTTCCTGCCCATCGGGCTTATTGTATTATCTTCTTTGATTAAATCCGGGCTGATTCCCCTCCCTCCGGGCCGCATATACCAAGCCGTCATGTTGCTCGGCCATCCTTTCACCGCCTTGATCATCGCCAACCTCTGGGTGTGGTACCTGCTCGGCCTGCGCAGGGGCGTGGGCAAAGCCAAACTTTTGGATATCAGCACCAAAGCGCTGGCGCCTGCCGGGGTGATCATCCTTTTGACCGGCGCGGGCGGCGTGTTCAAGCAAGTGCTCATAGATACCGGCGCAGGGGAAATGCTTGCTCAATCCATGAGCAGTTTGGGCCTTCCGCTCATTGTCTTTGTCTTCCTGGCGGCGGCTTTGGTGCGGGTGGCGCAAGGCTCCGCCACGGTGGCCATGATCACGGCGGCGGGGCTGGCTGCGCCGATGGCTGCCGGCGGCGACTATTCGGAGGGGCAGTTGGCGGCCTTGGTCATTGCCATCGCTTCGGGCGCTTCCATCCTGTCGCATGTGAACGACAGCGGCTTCTGGTTGGTGAAGCAATACCTCGGCATGGACGAGCCGCAGACCTTCCGCTCCTGGACGCTGATGACGACGCTGCTGGCGCTCACGGGGTTTGCGGGGGCGGTGGCGTTGTATGTCTTGTCAATATGAGCTGCGATTGCGAAACTTTTGGAGTTTCGTAATCGTACCCGGATGCCGGGCGGTTGCGAAGACTTCCAGGATTCGTAACCGTAAGCCGGCCGTACATGGGTAGTGAAGGGGTGATTGGCCCGGCGATTGCGATGATAATCACCCCTTCACTAAGCCCGGTTTCAGAAAAAACAACATGAAAACCAATACTTTACGTTTACGAAACTTTTGGAAGTTTCGCAAACGTGCGC
>CAZNYK010000028.1:18527-36504 GCA_964577215.1 uncultured Saprospiraceae bacterium | reverse complement strand
CCACCAACTCACTCATGATCATCGCCGTAGCGCCCCACACCACCCGGCCTTGCACCATGAAACAGGGCACATCGCGCAGTACCAAGTTTTCGCCGAACCTGATCTCGGTAGTTTGAATGGAGGCGTTGTCCAGGAAAAGAGAAAAAGGCGTCTCAATGACAGATTGCACTTCCTCTGCCTGAGGGACGAAATCCGGAGCATGGGTGATATATCCCACAAAGGGAAATACCTCAAAATTGCTCACCGGGATGTAGAGTTCCGTTAAAGCGCCTATCACATGGATGTTGCTTCGAGGTATGCCGATTTCTTCCTCCGTCTCCCGAAGCGCGGTGTGGACCAAGGCGCCGTCGGAAGGATCATAGCTGCCGCCGGGAAAACTGATCTGGCCGCCATGCCGGTCGTTTGGATTGGATGCGGTGCGCTCAATGAGGGCTATATGCCATGTGTCGCTTTTGGGATAGAGCAGGGCGAGCACGCCGGCCCGGCGGGCGTCGGGTGGAGCATCCATATGAGTGCGGCGGGCTACATGTGCCATGCGGAACTGCGCATCGCGGCCGGGCAAGGGATGGCTGAGGGATGCCTTGAGCTGTTGAATAAACGAATCCATACCCGCAGGAAACAGAAAGGGCCGGAGGGAAGTTTACTCCTCCGGCCCTGCCGAATAATTTCCTTTTTCAGTGCATTACACCCTGCGCAGCAGAAAATCCTTGCTCAGGTAGATATTCAACTCCTGGTTGACCACAATTTCCCTGGCATTGAGATTGTTCCAGCGCATGATGTCTTCCACGGAACATTGGAACCGTCTGGCTACGGCATCGATGCCGTCGCCGGGAGCAGTTACATATGTGGTATGATAGGCCTCTTTGTTTGCGTAAATGGTGTGATTGTATCCGGCCTGGCGGCTCAGCCATTCGCGGAAAACCGGAGATGCCGGGGCGGGAATGGTGAGGTAATACCCTTTGTCAGACTGCGGGATGACGCCGCCGGGAAAGGCCGGATTGAGTTCCCGGATAACCTGGATCGTGGTATTGGCGGCTTTGGCTACCTGGCTGAACGTCATGGCAGAGGAAACATTAAAGACCCGAACCCCTGCGGCATAAGCGTCTTTCACTCTGGCGGAAAGGCCGTGGTCTTCGTGGTGCTTGTAAATGTAGGCCGCGGCAATGAATGCAGGCACATAGCGTTGCGTTTCAAAAGGCAGGTGCTTGCTTACTTCGGCGTACTCTTTACAACCGGCCATGCGGATGGCCTTGTTCACCCGGCCGGGGCCGCAGTTGTAGGCCGCTATGGTCAGCGGCCAATCCTGATACTGGTCATACAGATCGGATAGTATCCGCATAGCCGCTTCGGTTGATCTGTAGGGGTCGAGGCGCTCGTCGGTGGCGCTGTTGACGCGCAATTTATACTGCCGTGCCGTCACCTCCATGAGTTGCCACAAGCCTCTGGCGCCCGCAGGAGATTTAGAGTCGGTTTTAAGGCCTGATTCCACGATGGGAAGATACTTGAGTTCCTGGGGCAATTGGTATGCGCTCAGAAAGTGCTCGAATACCGGGATAAACAAAGCGCTACGGCCCAGCATGGCCTCCGTTTCGTTGATGCCCACTGCGGCATAGTCTCGCACATAGCGGATCACTCTGTCGTGGGATTGCAGGGGGAATGGGAGGCGCAGCTCTTCGAGACGCTGTTGGACTTCCTTGACCGTAGATGCGTTCCAGGTACCGGCGGTTTTGTCAAGCGGGGGTGCGCCATGACTGTGCACGCTATGGAATGCCATAGCGGCAACAAAAATCCATGGGAATTTCATCGTTTTATTTTTTTATGTTCATGGGTGCTTTCCCTCAAACGTTAAAGTTTTTCGGAAAATTTCACGCTGCAAAGTTATACCCATTTATACCTTCAATGCAATATTTTGTCACTCAACCCCTTGGAGAAGCAAAAAATTCATACTTGAGTAATGGTGGAAAACGAGGGGTTTTCCAAATAAAATTGGCACAGGGTTTGTTTGAGTATCCAGAACGGTTTTTTGTTAACAATTTGCTCCCGGACAATAATTTGGAATGTTAAAATTTGAAAAAAATGCAAATTCCCGGTCAATAAAACCCCTTGATTCCATAAAAAGCGCATTTCATATTTGGATTATTTGTAATATCAAGATAGATTTTGCCGGCTTTCGCGATGCATTTCCAGGAGCTTGTACTCCCGCCAAAATACGTATTGGGCTGAACTGGCGGCAATAGCAAATCCATAAAAGCCGTCGAATAACCCAAGCCGGAGTATGTATTCTTTCAGGAACCGGCCAGGAGGTTTGAGAAGGATACGCAGCCAGGATGTTTTTTTCCTGCTTTGGAACATGAAGATGGCGGAATCCCGGCTGAGTTTGTTCACCTGGGCGATCCGGTCGTGAAGGCCGGCATTGGCCTGGTGCAGCAGATTTACCGGCAGATGGGTTTTGGAGGCGCCGAGTAAAGGCACTACCGTGTCGTGGCCGCCTGCATCTTTGAAGAACACCTTACCCCGGAAGAAGAGACGCAGTTTGCGGTCGGGATACCAACCGCCATGTCTTACCCAATAGTTACCTATTCGATTGAGGCGATTGAAGCTGCAGGTATCGGCAGAAGGCTCGGATTTAAACTTCGCAATGGCGGCATATAACTCCGGTGATAGGTACTCATCGGCATCCAGCGCGAGTATGAGATCATGGGAAGCATGGCTGGCCGCCCATTCCCGCTGTTTTGCGTAGCCGGGCCAGGGCCGCTGCACCACCCTGGCGCCCATCCGCGCCGCTATCGCCGGCGTTTCGTCGGTGGAGAGCGAATCCACCACGAGCACCTCCTCGGCCAGGCCATGTACGCTACTGATACAACGTTCGATATGGGCCGCCTCATTAAATGTGATAATTACTACCGATAACGGCTGCATGTATTTCCGGTTTTAAAGGCAAATGTAAGCTCCCGGCCCGGGTTGTCTGCAAAAAATCATCTTTGCCCACTGACAATCCTCAGCAGGCATGTGTAAAAAGCAGGCTAATTTCCGAGGTGAAATCAACTGGCGTCATACCAGTCTATTGTGTAATTAAACTGAAAAGCCATGGCAGATAAAAAAGCGGACCTTGCCGGCCCAGGCATCGGCAATTATGAAGACATTGAGCGCATACTCCCCGGCGATTATCGCTCCCTGCTCTCACCCAAAGATACGCAGCGCGCCATAATGGCGGCAAAGCGCTACATCGAGGACCATCTGTGTGAGTCGCTCAACCTGATGATGGTGACGGTACCGCTCATAGTGGATGTGGAAAGCGGGGTAAACGACTACCTGGACCGCGACGGCTCCCGTACCCCGGTGCAATTTCACATCTCCAATGACAGGGGCAAAAACCCGGTAGAGGCGCAGGTGGTGCAGGCTGCCACCAAATGGAAGCGCATGGCGCTGCGACAGTTTGAAATGAAGCCCGGCGAAGGCCTGTGTACCGATATGCGCGCCGTGCGCAAGGATTATTTCCTCGACCACGACCACAGCGCTTACGTGGATCAATGGGATTGGGAACTGGCCATCAACCGCGAGCAAAGGAAACTCGATTTCCTCAAAGATGTGGTGCGCCGCATCTGGGCAGTCATCAAAGGTGCTGAAAATTACATCCTGAAACTTTTCCCGCAATTAAATGACCCTCGGTATCCCTCCTTGCCCGACGAGATCGTCTTCATGCATGCCGAAGACCTGCTCAGCCGTTATCCCGACTTGCCGCGCAAAGAGCGCGAAACCCGTATTTTGCAAGAGTACCCCGCAATATTTCTCATCGGCATCGGCTGGCAATTGGACGACGGCTACCCGCACGAACTTCGCGCCCCCGACTACGACGACTGGGTAACCCCCGCCGTAAGCTCAGAAGGTCGCCCCGTACATGGTCTTAATGGCGATATCCTGGTATGGAACCCGGTGACCAAAAGGCGCCACGAGCTTTCTTCCATGGGCATACGCGTGGATGCGCAAACGCTTCGCCAACAATTGGAAATTTGCGGACTGCTCGATTTCCTGAAGTTCCCTTACCACCAGGCTATCATTAACGACCGCCTGCCATTGAGTATCGGCGGGGGCATCGGCATGTCGCGCACCATTATGCTGCTTTTGCGCAAAGCTCACATCGGCGAAGTAAGCGTGACGGTATGGCCCAAAATTCTCAAGGAGATCAGTGCGCGCAAGAATATTTTCGTGTTGGAGTAAAAAAGACTTGCGCAAAAAGGAACAAAAAATTTATCTTTGCATTCAGATTTAATTTTTTGTTGGCCGGGAAGGTTGTCAGCTTTCCCGGCGGATTTTGTAGTAGTGCACCCCGGCGCCGTACACCCAGCCGACTTGTCCGCGTTTGTTCTTGACTTTGACCCAAGGCTCATTGTACACTGCGCTGCCGATGTTGATCTCCTGCTTAAACTCGGTAACCTCATTCAGGAATACCAGTTCGTCGTATAGTTTGAGCCGGGCAAGCAGCTTGGCATTGAGTTTCGGTTCGGCACGCATGTTGAGTTCGTCGAGTACTACATACAGGGGCGTGACTTGCTCGCGGATCACTTCAACTTTCGGCGCGGGAGGGGTAGTATCTTTCGGCGGCAGAGCTTTGGCCATAGCGTTGGCGAGGTCTATGGAGTCTTGCAGGCGGTCTTCCATGGCTTCGGCTTCCAACTTTTTGAGATGTTCTGCCCTTTTGCTATTGCAATGAGAAATGGCCCAAACGCAAAATAGCAGGAAGAAAGCTGCGATCACCATCAATTCCAGCCGAGGATTTTTTCTGCTTTTGTTCATCTTGGTAGTCTTTGTTTGAATATTAACACAAAATTATACCTTTCCGATGGTTATGACAAAAGGCGAAGCATTTAACCCCTCAGAGGAAACGGAAAATCTGCTGCGGGCAGCAGATATCACAGACGGAGACTTGCTCTACAAAGTCGCAATTACACAAATTCCCATGGTGGGCGCCGTGACCGCGCGTACCCTGATCAGCTATTGCGGCGGGGTGGAGGCGGTTTTCAGAGCCAGAAAGCGGGAATTGTGCAAAATACCGGGGGTAGGCGAAGTGGTTGCAGACCATGTCGTCAACCAGGATGTACTTACCCTGGCTGAACGCGAGCTGCTTTTCATGGAACAGCATGGCATTCGCCCCCTGTTTTACCTGGATAAGGATTATCCCTCGCGCCTTAAGCCTTATCGCGACAGCCCGGTGATGCTGTATTATAAAGGAGAGGCTGATCTGAATACCGCCCGCACCGTAGCCGTGGTGGGCACCCGCTTGCCCAGCCACCAGGGCGTTGCTATTTGCGAAGAGATTATTGAAGGGTTGAAACCCTACGGCGTCACGGTGATCAGCGGGCTGGCTTTCGGCATAGACATCACTGCGCACCGCAAGTGCCTTGAGATGGAAATGCCCACCATTGCCGCTCTTGGACACGGTCTCGACCGCATATATCCAGGGCAGCACCGCCACGTGGCTGCCCGCATGATCCGCAACGGGGGTTTGCTGGCCGAGTATCCCAGCGGCACGCAACCCGACCGGGAGCATTTTCCTATGCGAAACCGCATCATTGCAGGCCTGAGTGACGCCATCATCGTGGTAGAATCCGGCGCCAGCGGCGGTTCTATCATTACGGCCAAAATCGGCAACGGCTACAATAAGGACGTATTTGCCGTACCCGGCAAACCAGGCGAACGCAGTTCCCAGGGCTGCAACCATCTCATTAAAACCAACCAGGCACATCTGTTGGAAACTGCCGCCGATCTGGCCTACATCATGCGATGGGAGGAGACGGGGTCAGCCGGCGGAATCCAGCAACAGTTGTTTGTAGAACTGGACGAACAAGAACAATTAATTGTAAATTTATTGAATGAAAACGCCGAGCTTGGTTTTGATGCGCTTACCTTTGAGTGCCGGATCAGCCAAAGTGAAATGGCTGCCCTTCTACTTGGCCTGGAATTTAAAGGTGTGATCCGCTCCTTGCCCGGCAAACGTTACGTGTCGGCGCGATAAATTCTGAGCATCGATGTGGAATAAAGCCATTCTCTTTCTCGTCTTGCTTTTGGCCGCTTGCGCGCCGAAAAACCCGGCGCCTGAAGCAACTCCCGCAAGGGAAGTTTTGCTGAAACAAAGGCCCAAAAACGTCATCCTTATGGTAGGCGACGGCATGGGGCTTTCCCAGATCACTGCCGGTATGTATGCCAATAAGAACAAACTGCAACTCGAACGTTGCACCGTTACGGGTATTCATAAACCTTACTCAGCCGACGATCTGATCACCGACTCCGCCGCCGGGGCCACAGCTTTTGCCTCAGGCAGAAAAACCTATAATGGCGCCGTGGGGGTAGATATCAATGGCAAACCTGTAAGGAGCATACTTGAAGAAGCAAGCCAACACGGGCTTGCTACCGGCCTTATTACCACCTCTTCCATTACGCACGCCACACCCGCTGCTTTCATTGCGCATGTACCCTCCCGGGACCAGGAAGAGGATATCGCTCTTTTTTTTGTTGATTCCGGGATAGACCTCTTCATTGGAGGAGGAAAAAAATTCTTCGACCGCAGGGAAAAAGACACAAAAGACCTCGTACAAAGTCTCAGGAGAAAAGGGTTTTTCATTTCTCATTATGCGGAAAATGACCTCGAAGCCATAACCCTGGACCCGGGCAAGCCTTTCGGCTATTTTACCGCCGACAACAGCCCGCTCACCGTGGAAAGCGGCAGGGACTATTTAGAACCGGCGACCCGCATGGCATTGCCTTTTCTTGCTCAGCGCAGTGCCAGGGGCTTTTTTATCATGATTGAAGGAGCCCAGATTGACTGGGGCGGCCATTCCAATGAGACCAACTACGTCCTCCGGGAAATGCTGGAATTTGACCGCATCATCGGCGCAGTGCTTGATTTTGCGGCCGCCGATGGGCGCACCCTGGTCATTATCACCGCCGACCATGAAACCGGCGGCTTTGCCGTCAATCCCGGCTCCAGCATGGATACCATAATAGGTGCATTCACTACAGACCAGCATACTGCAGCTTTGATTCCGGTTTTTGCGTTCGGCCCCGGAGCGGAGTTGTTTTCAGGTGCATATGAGAACACCGCCATCTATCACAAGATGCGCCAGGCATTGGGATTTGAAAAAATAGCCCCTTAAAATTCGTTTTTTTGCTTTCTTTTTACATTTTGCCTATTGAAAAGTGTTTTCAGGCAGCGAACAGTGATATATTTGCATCCTGCTTTTGGAAGGATGTGAAGTATCCTTTTCCAATCTACCGGGTCGATATGGCAGAGAGGCCTTTCCCTCTTGCCAGAAAATTTCAAACAAACACGGCATTAGCCCAACCCTGAAAATCAGTGAAAACAATGAAGTTGCTGTCTTTACGGAGACAGGCAGACAGGCATTTTTTTTTGAATCAACAACGGATTTCACAAATGATGAGAATTCTACTACTGTTTTTCCTGTTTTTTTTCGCAGGGTTGGCAGCGCATGCACAGCAACTACCGGGCCAATGCCCGCCCAATAGCATTGCTCTCTCCAACACATGCGCGGGGGCTTGCGTGTTGTGCGATTTTCAGACATTCACAAGTTCCAACAATACAACCCCGGGAGGGCAGCAGGTGCCTCCCAATTTTTGCCCGAATCAGACCATCTTTCCGCACAACGTGCAGTGGGTTGGTTTCGTCGCAGGTTCCACGTCTATTTCCATGACAATTACCCCGACCAACTGCGCGCTGGGAGGAGGCAATGGACTGCAGGTGGGGATTTGGGGCACTACAGATTGCTCTTCTTTTTTCATCGTATCCAACTGCGCGTACCAGGCGCCGCCCGACCAGCCGACCATCCTTACCGCCGATAACCTCGTCATAGGCGGTACATACTTTTTTGTGGTGGACGGCTTCAACGACGATGTATGCGACTTCACTGTCAATGTGACTTCAGGTTCCACCACCGTTCAGCCGGTGACTGCCACCCCCAATATCATTGCCCCGCCGCAGCCATACTGCGCCGGCGGCGCCTACAGTTTTTCAGTACCGAACGTACCCAACGCCGGAGTATATACCTGGACGCTGAACGGCAATGTGGTGGGCACAGATCAAAGCACGACCATTACTTTTCCGGCAAATGGCCAGTACACCATTTGCGTTACAGGCTCCAATGTATGCAACGGTGACGGCCCGACGGCCTGCCAGACATTTACTGTGGGTAACCTCGCACCGATCAACGATCCGCCTGTTAACATTTGCGAAGGAGAGACCTACACCGTAAACGGTTTTTCTTTTTCTACTCCCGGCATGCAGGAATATACCGTTACCACTCCCCAGGGTTGCTCCCAAACCAGGCGCTTTATGCTCAACGTGAGGCCGGTAAAAACCACCAACCTCGTAGATAATATCTGTACCGGGGAGTCGGTGGTCGTGGGCAACCAGGTATTTACAACCACAGGCATGCATTCCGTACCATTGCAAACCACTTTTGGTTGCGACAGTATTGTCAACCTGGACCTCACCGTTCATAATCCCTCTCTCACCGTAATACCGGATGCACAGATATGCTCCACATCAGGAGGCTATACCATAGGCAATCAGACGTTTACTACCACCGGCACACATCAGGTCACCGTCCCGAGTTTTTTCGGGTGTGATAGTACGATAGTAGTCGTACTCGAAGTGTTTGAACCCACAGCCCAAACCATATATGACACCATCTGTCAGGGGCAGTTTTACCAGTTGGGCAATTCTTTTTACAACACTTCCGGGGTGTTTCAACAGGCTGTTACAGGCCCGGGCGGTTGTATCAATCAGACGACGCTGCACCTCAATGTGTCAGCACCGCAAACTACTCTCAATCCCACCATCTGTGCAGGCCAGTCTTTCTCCGTGGGGAATTCTACTTACAATGCCAGCGGCACCTACACTAAAGTGCTTCCGGGCGCCTCCTCGCTTGGTTGCGACAGTACCGTAATATTGAATTTGAATGTATTGGCGCCAATTACCACTACGCTCAATCAGACCATCTGCGCCAACGAGAGCTTTACCGTGGGCGCCAACACTTATTCCACCCCCGGCACCTACGTCAACATACTTGCCGCTAATAACGGCTGCGACAGTACCGTGACGCTTAATCTCGTGGTCAACCCCACTCCCGTTACCAACCTCGACATCACCATTTGTGCCGAAGACAGCTATACCGTGGGCAATACTGATTATAATGTCACCGGCACTTACCAGCAAGTGCTCAATACCACCCTTGGCTGCGATAGTACCGTCAACCTGAATCTCACCGTGCGCCCCGCTATAGTGACAGACCTTAACATCAGTATCTGCGATGGAGAGTCCTACACGGTTGGTGCTTCTTCCTATTCCGCCGCCGGAAATTATACGGATGTACTCACGGCTGAAAACGGTTGCGACAGTACCGTGAATCTTAACCTTACGGTTTTGCCCATCCCGCAGACTACGCTGGACATCGCCATCTGCGAGGGTCAGGACTATCAGGTGGGCAACTCCGTCTATTCCGCACCGGGTGTCTATACCGATATACTCACGGCCGCTTCCGGCTGCGACAGTATAGTGACCCTCAATCTGCAGGTCATCGTGCCCATAGAGACGAATCTGAATGTGGAAATTTGTACGGGCCAGTCTTACACCCTTGGCAACAACTCTTATTCCTCCGCCGGGAGCTATTCTGAGTTATTTGTCGCCGCATCCGGCTGCGACAGTATAGTTTACCTCAACCTCGGCATTTCAGACTTGCTCGTGGAAACCCTCGATGTGTCTGTTTGCAACGGCGAAAGTTTCACGGTCGGGTCTTCAACTTATTCTGCTACCGGCACTTACCAGGACTTTTTCGTGACGCCTGCCGGATGTGACAGCTTGGTCGTACTCAACCTGACGGTATTGCCCACGCCGGAAACAGCCCTGGATATTTCCATATGCAATGGCGAAAGTTTCACCGTGGGCAGTTCCACATATAACACTTCGGGCACATATACCGATGTACTCACCGCCGCCAACGGCTGCGATAGCACCGTGACCCTCAACCTTACCGTGTTGCCCACACCTCAGACAACCCTCGATATTGACATATGTAACGGCGAAAGTTTCCCGGTAGGAAGCTCCACGTACTCAGCAGCCGGCACATATACCGATGTACTCACCGCCGCCAATGGCTGCGATAGCACCGTGACTCTCAACCTCACCGTACTGCCTACGCCGCAAACAGCGCTCGATATTTCAATTTGCAATGGCGAAACCTACGCTGTAGGCAACTCCACCTACGCCGTGTCTGGTACATACACTGATGTACTTACTGCCTTCAACGGTTGCGACAGCACCGTAACGCTCAATCTGACCGTATTGCCCACGCCGCAAACTACGCTTGATATTGCTATCTGCGATGGCGAAAGTTTCTCTGTAGGCAATTCCAATTATGCGGCCTCAGGTACTTTCACTGACGTGCTTACCGCTGCCAACGGCTGCGACAGCACGGTGACCTTGAATCTCCTGGTGAATCCCATTCCGGTCACAGATATCATCACCAGCATTTGTGTCGGCGCCACCTATACCGTGGGTACCTCTGTGTATTCGGTAGGCGGCATATACCAGGACGTGCTCACCGCCGCGACCGGTTGCGACAGTATCGTCAACCTCAACCTCACCATCACTGACTTCTATGAGATCAACCTCGTACGCAGCATTTGCGAAGGAGAGAGCGTCTCTATAGGAAGCTCCGTATATTCCGCAAGCGGGGATTACCAGGATGTATTCCAGGCACAAGACGGTTGCGACAGTATCGTAAACCTTGCACTTACCGTATTCCCCATTCCGGTCACCGATCTCGATCCCGTCATTTGCCAGGGCGAAACCTTCAGTGTAGGTAATTCAACCTACAGCGCTTCCGGAGTTTACCAGGACGTACTTACGGCCGTTACCGGCTGCGACAGCATCGTGAACCTAAATCTCACTGTCAACCCCGTTTTTGTTACCACCCTCACCCAGGCTATCTGCGACGGGGAGAGTTTCGGTGTGGGGAGTTCTACTTACACCACTTCGGGTATATTCACGGATGTGCTGGTGGCCTCCAATGGCTGTGACAGCACCGTGACGCTCAACCTGACGGTGCATCCGATACCGGTGACCAACCTTACACAAACCGTTTGTGCGGGCGAGTCCTTTGCGGTAGGCAGCTCCACTTACAGCGCTTCCGGAGTTTACCAGGACGTACTTACGGCCATTACAGGCTGCGATAGCATCGTCAATCTGGATCTCACTGTACGGGCCCCCATCACTACCGTCCTCACCCAGGCTATCTGTGATGGAGAGAGCTTCAGCGTAGGCAGTTCTGCCTATACCACCCAAGGCGTATTCACGGATGTGCTCACCGCTGCTAACGGCTGCGACAGCACCGTGACGCTCAATCTAACCGTACACCCCATTCCGGTCACTAACCTCACCCAAACTGTATGTGCGGGCGAGTCTTTCTCGGTGGGCGGTTCTACGTACAGTGCCTCCGGCGCCTACCAGGACGTACTCACCGCTGTGACGGGTTGCGATAGTATCGTCAACTTAAACCTCACGGTGCGGGCGCCGATCACCACTGCCCTTACTCAAGCTATTTGCGATGGGGAGAGCTTCAGCGTAGGCAGTTCTTCCTATACTGTGTCGGGCGTATTTACCGACGTACTTACCGCGTCAAGCGGCTGCGACAGCACCGTGACGCTCAATCTAACCGTACACCCCATTCCGGTCACTAACCTCACCCAAACCGTATGTGCGGGCGAGTCTTTTTCGGTGGGTAGTTCTACTTACAGCGCCACGGGCACTTACCAAGACGTACTCACTGCCGTGACCGGCTGCGACAGTATCGTCAGCCTCAACCTCACGGTGCGGGCGCCCATCGCTACTACCCTGAATCGCGCCATATGCCAGGGCCAGACCTTTGGCGTCGGCAGTTCGGTATATTCTACAGCCGGAACCTATACGGATGTGCTGACCTCCGTGACCGGCTGCGACAGTACCGTGACCCTCAACCTTACGGTGAACCCGGTATATGAGATTTTTCTCACTGAGTTGATTTGTGACGATGAGACCTTTACGGTTGGCAATACCAGCTTCTCCGCCACCGGCACGTACCAGGTGCAACTTACCTCGGTGGCCGGGTGCGACAGCATCGTAAATCTCAACCTTACCACCCACCCTTGTGCCTTGCAGTTCACAGCTTCTACCGGCACGGCTTCGTGCTTCGGCGCTTCCGACGGCACAGCCCAGTTCATCATGACTGTAGGTACACCGCCATATTCTTACGAATGGATGGCCCTAGGCGGCGCTTTAAGCGGCAACGGCGCCCTGGCTGCCAATAATGTCCCCGCCCAGGTTCCCGGTTTGCCGGCAGGCACGTACCGTTTTGTGGTCACGGACTTCTACGGTGTGGTACAAACCTTTACCGTAAATGTGGCACAGCCGGCGCCGGTTACGGTTTCGCTGGCCGGTTCGAACTACAATGGGTACGGTACCAGTTGCCCAGGTGAGGCCGACGGGGAGGTAACCGTTACGGTCAATGGCGGCAACGAGCCCTATACCTATCAGTGGAGCAACGGCAGCACCTCGCCTTTTCTTCGCGACGTACCCGCGGGCACTTACACCCTCACCTTGCAGGATGCCAACGGATGTCTCTCTACGCCCGCCCAACCGGCAATTACCCTCACCGCGCCCCCGCCCATGGTGCTGAAAACGACGGCTACCGACCCGCCTTGTTTCGGACAGGCACAGGGCAGTATTACCATTGACGAAGTACAGGGGGGCGTGTCGCCGTACGTTTATGCATTAGACAATGGCGCTTTCAGCAGTCGTTCTATTTTCGGGGGGTTGGCGGTAGGCGCTTATACGATCCGGGTACAGGATGCCAACGGTTGCGTGCAGGAAACTACCGCAACAGTGAACCAGCCGCAGGAACTCACCGTGAACCTCGGTCTTGATCTCGGTATTAAATTGGGCGACAGCGTCAGGCTGGAGGCCATTACTTCCTACCCGGTGGAAAGCTATAGCTGGGGCGGCGGCGAGGGGCTTTCCTGTAACGACTGCCCCGCTCCGATGGCGAGGCCCTTCTCCACGAGCAATTATATCGTAACCGTAGTGGACCGAAACGGCTGCAGGGCAAGCGACCAGATCACCGTATTTGTGGACAGGCGCCGCAATGTGTTCTTCCCCACGGCTTTCTCGCCCAATGATGATGGAGTAAACGACCGCTTTTATCCCTTCACAGCGAACAACGTGAGTATAGTGCGGAGCTTCTTGGTCTTCAACCGGTGGGGAGAAACCATATTTGAACTTTACAACTTTCAACCCAATGACCCGGCATACGGATGGGATGGTACCCACCGCAGCCGCCTGCTCAATCCCGGGGTATATGTTTACGTGGCAGAAGTAGAATTTTTAGATGGCGAGGTCGTTATTTATAAAGGTGATGTGACCTTAATGAGATGACGCTCAGGCAAAGTTTGTCTGCATATTACGAAGCGCTCGACAAAGCCTTCCACCTGTATTGGATGGAAGTACTGCGCAATTACGGCCCTGAAACTGCTCATGGCCTGCGGGTGAATCTCAAGCGCCAGAACGCTTTTTTTCACCTGCTTGAAGCATTGGACGACCGCTTCAATGCTGGCGTTGCCATGGACACCTTCGATGCGATATACCACCGGGCAGGCAAAGTGCGCAACCGTCAGGTAGAGCGGCAACTGATCGAAAAAAAGGAGCGTCGCTTACACCAGGTACACCGCCTGTCAGCCTGGTTGGAAGAAAAGGAAAACCGCCGTGCGCAATTATTACGGGAGTATGAGTTGGAGCATTCTATGGCCCCGGTGCGCGAACTGTCTGCCCTGGTCTTATCCGTCATCCATCATCTCAAGCCGGAAACCGAAATAAGCCGTCTGAGAGGCTACTTCCTGAAATTAGTGCATGGCATTGCCGGCTTTTTGCACCGGTCAGGTATCCAGGGGGAAGAACTGCACGACCTGCGCAAATTCATCAAGGAGTTGTTTTACAACATAGAGTTCCTTCAGCTGCATTTCGGCACGGAGGTATTACAAGGCCGGGCACTTGCGCAATTGGATGAAATCCAGCACGTGCTGGGCAAATGGCACGATTACGACTTTACGCTGCTTCATTTGGCACGAAAAAATGCCGGAGCGGATACCTCTTTTATCGCCCGTTTGGAAACTGAAAAACAGGCGCTCGAACAACAGGCGCGCGGAATGTTCGGCGGGCTTGAGGCGGCAATGCTGGAATTGGAGGGAGAGATAAAGACGCTCCTGGATTGACACTACTTTTATGTTCTCAAAAACCTGACTGCCTCCTGTATATCCCCGCTCAGCACCCTGTCCTCTTCCAGCGGAGGCACTACCTCGCGGTAAGCCGCCACGAGTTGCTCCATAGCGGGCGAACTCCGGGCCGGCCGGCGCAGATGCAGCGCTTGCGCCGCCGTCATCCATTCAATAGCCAGCACGGTTTCCACGTTGCGTACGACCCTGTATGCTTTTGTGGCGGCATTGGCGGCCATGCTCACATGGTCTTCCTGGCCGTTGCTGGAGGTAATGGAATCCACAGAGGCGGGGGTACAAAGTTGCTTGTTTTGGCTCACGATGGAGGCCGCTGTATATTGCGGGATCATCAGTCCGGAGTGAAGACCGGGCAGCGGGGTGAGGAAAGGCGGCAGGCCGCGGCTACCGGAAATGAGCTGATAGATTCGCCTTTCGGAAATGGAGGCCAGTTCGCTCATGGCAATGGCCAAGTAGTCTAATGCCAATGCGAGCGGCTGGGCATGGAAATTGCCGCCTGAAAGAATAGCATCTGCTTCGGGAAATATCATGGGGTTGTCGGTCACGGAGTTGATCTCCGTTTGCACGATATGCCGCACATGCGCCAAGGCCTCCCAGGTAGCGCCGTGCACTTGGGGCACACAGCGAAAAGCGTAGGGGTCCTGCACGTGTTCTTTTTCCTGTGCTGCAATCGGGCTTCCCTCCAGCAGTTTGCGGATGTATTCTGCTACGCGCATTTGCCCTTCGTAAGGGCGCACCATTTGCAACTTTTGGTCAAAGGGGGAAAGGTGACAGTGAAAAGCGTCAATTGACAGAGCAGCGCAGCGGTTGGCAAGGTCGAATAAACGATCTGATTCACTCAAACACCAAATGGCGTAAGCCGTAGAAAACTGGGTGCCGTTGAGCAGGGCCAGGCCTTCTTTGGACTGCAGGCGCAGTGGCGCCCAGCCCAGGGATGCTAGCACTTCCGCGGAGGGTTTTCGTTGGCCTTTGTATCGCACTTCACCTAAACCGATGAGGGGGAGGCTGAGGTGTGCCAGCGGCGCCAGGTCGCCGGATGCGCCGAGCGAGCCTTGCTGATATATAACCGGAAACACTCCCGCATTGTAGTGTGCTATGAGGCGCTGCACTAATTGGAGCCGTACCCCGGAGTGGCCGTAGGCCAGGTTGCGTATTTTGAGGAAGAGCATGATCCGCACGACCTCTTCAGGGACCTCCTCGCCTGTACCGCAGGCGTGCGATTGTACCAGGTTGTGCTGGAGTTCTTCCGTTTCGGTCTCTGAGATGCGGATATTGCATAGCGATCCGAAGCCGGTATTGATACCGTAGATCAGTTGATCCGTATCGGCAAGTTTGTGTTCCAAATAGCGGCGGCAGGCGATGATGCTGTTTTCGGCATCAATAGTCAGAGTCAGGGGAAGCCCGGTGGCTACGATTTCCGCGGCCTGCTCGGGGCTAAGGCGTTCATGGCCCAGGTAATGCATGGCTGATATGGCGTTATTTGGTATAAATTGGCGGCTAAGGTAAAGGTTCTCGTTAAGAATCTTAACCACTCGTTAAACCCTGGTTAAAACAAGGCCCCTGAAGTGACCCCAAACACCCTCTTCGCGTTTAAATACACGAATTGCGGCCCGCACAACACAAAACAAGCCGCTTCGTTTGTACATTTGACCAATTTTTTCACCAAAAGACTTTCTGCCATGACCTATGTTGAACTTCTCCGCAAAGGAAAATATCTCGCCCTTACCCTGGGTTTGTTGTTCGCTTTTTCTACCGCCGTTTCTGCGCAGCGCATCGCGTATGTGGATGTAAACCGCATCCTGGAAAGCTTTAAAGAATACCAGGACGCCCAGGAAGAACTCGACCGCATTGCCGCCAGGTGGCGCCAGGACATTGCACAGGAATACGATGTCATCAAGGGCCTCTACAACCGCTACCAGGCCGAACAGGTGTTGCTCAGCGAAGATGCCCGCCGCCAGCGCGAAGAAGAGATCATGAATCGCGAAAAGGAAGTGCGCGACCTGCAAAAAAACCGTTTCGGCCCTGAAGGCGAACTCTTCCGCCGGCGCCAGGAAATGGTGCGTCCTATACAGGAAAGAGTCTATCGGGCCATTGAGAACTACGCGACCGAGCGCGGTTACGATTTCATTTTCGACAAGTCGGGCGCAGCCGGTATTATCTTCTTCAGCCCGGCTTATGACAAAACCGATGATATTTTGAATCGCCTCAAATAATATAATGCGGCTGAAAAGTATGTATCTTTGCAGCCGTTTTTTTTTTACACTAATCTCAATTAAACGTACTGAGATGAAGCACATGCTTAAACTAGGAATTGCCGCCCTGTTGGTTCTCGGCGTCGCTCAGGCGGCATCGGCCCAGAAATTCGGCTACGTCAACTCCGCCGCTATCCTTGCGGAAATGCCCGAACTGAAACAGGCGGAGGCTTCCCTGGAAGCGCTACAATCACAGCTGCAGAAAAAAGGCCAAACCTTGGTGGAAAAGCTGCAAGCCGATTACGCTGTTGTTCAGCAGAAAATGGAGCGCGGTGAGCTTTCTCCCAAGCAACAGGAAACGGAGGCTGCGCGCCTTAAAACACAGGAGGAAGAACTCGGCAAGTACGAACAGGACATGATGAAGCAACTCCAGGAAAAGCGCGATTCCCTGCTGCAGCCCATCTACGACAAGGTAAACAAAGCCATTGCCGATGTAGCCAAAGAAAACGGCTTCCAATTTATCTTCGACCAGGGGGTGCTTCTGTACGCTGAAGAATCCCAAGACATCAGCAATTTGGTAAAAGGCAAGTTGGGCATTTGATCGCAAGTTGGTCATGACACACCAACCGAGTCAACCCATTGGAGTATTCGACTCCGGCATTGGCGGCCTCACGGTCGCCAATGCCATTATTAAAGCTTTGCCCCAGGAAGAGATCATCTACTTCGGCGATACAGCGCACCTGCCCTACGGTGAAAAATCTGCCGACGCCATCCGTTATTACTCTCTTCGCATCGCCAAATTCCTGCTGGAACGCCACTGTAAAATGGTGGTCATCGCCTGCAATTCGGCATCTTCTGCCGCCTACCGGGTTTTGTTGGAGTTTTTCAAAGGGCAGGGCTTGTTTGTCAATGTAGTGGATCCATTGGTAGAGACAGTAGCTGCCCGGCGTTTCTCCAAAGTGGGCGTCATAGCTACCAAGGCCACCATTCAGTCGGGTATTTATGAGCAACAACTTCTGCATTTTCAGCCCAACCTGGAGGTGCGGTCCTTGGCCACGCCGCTCTTAGCCCCCATGATCGAAGAAGGCTTTGTTCACAATGACGTCAGCCAGGTAGTATTAGAGAGTTATTTGGGCCACGAACAGTTAGACGGCATTGAGGCTTTGCTCTTGGCCTGTACCCATTATCCGCTTATCAAGCCGGAGATAGAAGCTTTTTACCGGCACAAGGTTGAGATATTTGATTCTACCGATGTGGTGGCAACGGAAGTAAAGCGCAAATTGAGCGAACACGGGCTTCTCAATGACCAACGCCGCCATGCGCACCGGTTTTATGTGTCGGACTACACCCCCACTTTTGAGCAAACTACCCGGATTTTTTACCAGGAGGAGATACATTTGGAGCATTACCCGATGTGGTAGCCATCCTGCGCCGGTCAGTTCAATCGCTTCACC
>CAZNYK010000028.1:0-18427 GCA_964577215.1 uncultured Saprospiraceae bacterium | reverse complement strand
TTCCGTCCGTCGCAACGATGAAGGACCGGTTTTGAAAAAAAGGACGGTTATTCGGCTGCCGGTTTTTCTGGAGCGGCTTCTACCGGCTTTTTCGCAGCCGTTACTTTCTTCTTGGGGCGCGTTTTACCGTGGCTCCCGCGCCAGAGTTTGCCTCTGAATGATCTTTTGTCTCCTCTTCCCATGGTTATGGTTTTTTTTAATTTTCAGGCTGCGAAGATATGCTTTTTTTGTACTTGTTCAAAAGCTTTAAGCTATAATCAAGTTGAAAAGAGCGGGATGGAGCCGGTTCCTGATCCAGCAGTTAACAAAAACGCAAAACCCCCGGCAAAACTCGTTTGCCGGGGGCCCTGCAATTCACCATATCAAATCCTTACGCGCGGGATCACTCCAACTTGAAGCGCACCGGCAGGTTGAACTGCACGCGTACAGAGCGGCCGCGCTGTTTGCCCGGAGTCCACTTGATGTTTTGGTCGTTCATCAGATTCACTACGCGGAGGGCTTCCTGGCCGCATTGTGCTCCGATATCGCGGACGATGCGGGCGTCCGTCACTGTACCGTCTTTTTCTACCACGAAGGTGATCACCGCTGTACCCTCCACGCCGTTTTCGCGGGCGATAGCCGGGTACTTGATGTTTTTGTAGATGAATTCAAGCATCTTCTTATCCGCACAAGCTTTTTTGGCTTCCGCAGTAGATTCATTTTCACAGCCCGGGAATCGCGGCATTTCTTCCACCACCTTGAATATCTCTTCTACTTCGGGTGCAGGTGGCGGTGGCGGTGGCGGTGGCGGCGGCGGCGCAGGTTTATTTTCGATGGCCTTCGGCGCCTCCACAACTTCGTCCTTTTCCATTTGCTGGTCAACGAACTCAGGTTGATCTTCCACTACTGTTTCATCCGGCACTTCCTGGATCACAGGCGGCGGTGGCGGTGGAGGTGGAGGTGGCGGCTCTGCGGTGCGGGGTGGCTCCTGCTCGATTTCTTCGGTGAGCGTATCGAGGTATTGAGAGATGTCCACCTTTTTTTCGTACTGTGTCCATCCGAGCGCCAGTACCGTTATACCTACGGAAAGCGCCAGGCCCAGGTTGAAGAACGTAGGGCTGAGGCGGAATACATCGGCTTCGGGATACTTGTTGCGAACTTCGAGTTCTGCTGCGCTCATCGAGGCCCTGTATTTGTCGCCCATACCGGCCTCCGACTTTTTGGCCAGGGAACTGCGCATTGCGACGATAAGCCCTACGATCAGCACAGCAACCCCCGCGAACGCAAGACCTAAAACAGTGCTGCTGATTTCCATAATTGCTGTGTTTTATTTTTGAGAAAAAGTACTTACAACTTCCAAGATGCAGCCGAATTGTTTTTTGGCGTATCAGGCTGCAATTTTTTTTCCTAACTCACTGTGGCCTCGTATGCAGCGGCATCGAGCAACTCGTTCAATTCTGCGAGATCGCTCAATTCGATCTTCACGATCCAGCCTTCGCCGTAGGGATCGCGGTTGACCGTGGTGGGGTCGTCGCCTTTTTTTTCGTCTAAAGCCGGGTTGAATTCGAGGATTTTCCCGGAGACGGGCATGTATAGATCAGAGGTGGTTTTTACGGCTTCCACCGTGCCGAACACTTTGCCTTTGTTCAGGGTTTCGCCAACGGAATCCACTTCGATATAGACCAATTCATCCAATTCACGCTGGGCAAAGTCGGTGATGCCTACGTAAGCGGTATTGCCATCGAGCACCCGGATCCACTCGTGATCGGGGGTGTATTTCAAATCTGCCGGAAAGGTCATGTTGTTGAGCCGTTTTGTTTTGTGGTGATGAAACGGCCTCAAAAATAGGCAAGTTTGTAAAACCCCCAAGCAGAGAGGGAAAATTTTCTTCAATCATTTTTTTACCCTCAATATACCACGAATCGTTGAGTCAAAAGTTTTTGCCCCTGCTCGAGCACGACAAAATAGAACCCCGCCGGCCATCGGCTCACATCCACTTCCACGACCTTTTCACCAAAGCGAGGCGGTTTAATTCCCCTGCGGTACACGGTTCGGCCCAGGGCGTCAAAAATGCGCAGTTGATAAGCTGATTCAAAGTCGGGCGCCTGGTATGAGATGCGAACAAAGTCGTCCACGGGGTTGGGTGCAAGGGAAATGATTTCAAGCGGGCCGGGGTCTTCTTCGCACTGCAACCGTATTTCCTCCATGCTTTTAAACACGTTGAGCCTGCCGCCGGTAACGGTTTTGCCTGTAAGGTCGGGTAAGAGGTCCACTCCTTTGAGGATGGCTTCGCGAATGAAAAGCGCAGTTTGGGCAGGCTGTTGTAGCGCCGCCCGGCCGAGAGATTCACAGGGAAGGCTGTATAACAATGCGATGGCGCCGCTGAGGTGGGGAGCGGCGGCGGAGTTGAAGCCGAATTCGCCGTAGTTGTTATTGAGCGCCAGGCTGTGGGAGTTTTGCCCGGGAACGCCCAGGTCAATAAAGGTTTTCCCGTAGCCGGAACCTTGGTGTTTTTTGTCTTCAATGGTGGTATTGAGTACCGCGATGATGTATTCGCTGGGGCAGGAGGCAGGCATGTCGCCTACTTCGTCCACGTTTTCGTTGGAGTTCACGGTTCCGGCAGCGGTAAGGATGCCCACTTCGCCGAGTTGGTCGTACATGGCGCCCCATACAGGTTGCTGGGAGCAGAACGTGCGGGGCTGACCCCAGGAAGCATTGGTAGCCACTACAAAAGCACCCTGCGCGCCCCCGCTTTCGTTGTAGAGGCGGCGCTGCTCGGCGACGTAGTCGTAGGCGGCGATGGCTTCGGTGACCCTGGTGGTAGTGAACAGCATGAGGCGCACCTGCATATTTACCCCGGTGACGCCGATGCCGTTGTTGCCGCGGGCGCCGGCAATTCCGGCCACCGCAAGGCCGTGGGAACTGAGGCGATGTACGGGGGAACTGTCGGAAAAGTTCCAGCCTGAGATGTCGTCCACAAATCCGTTGCCGTCGTTGTCAATGCCGTCGCCGGGAATTTCAAACCGGTTGAACCACACGTTATCGCGCAGGTCTTCGTGAGAGGGATCATAGCCGCTGTCCAGGATGGCAATCACAATGGTATCGCCGTTGGCAGTAAGGCCGCCGGTGGTGATTTCCCAAACCTCGGGCAGGCCGATGCGCTCTAAGGTCCATTGTTGGTCATACAGCGGATCATTTGGGGTGAGGCCCCGAAACTCCAGCGGATAACTCCACTGTGCCGCTACGACTTCCCGGCGCTTGAGCAGCGCATCCATAATCGAGGGGGCGTTTACGCGGTCGGGGTTGAAGCCCAGCAACGCGATGTGCAGCCGGGGGCTGAGCATTCGTTTAAGGCTGACGGGGGCATCCAGGGCATTGCCGAGGTCCTCTATTACGTCAGAGATGGCCGCTTCCGAATCAAAGCGCACGATCACCTCGCCGGGAATGGCGGCATCTTCAGCGTACTGCTTGGATTGGGTAAAACCGGCAACGAGACAGGAAAGCAGAAACAACAAAGGGAGGAAGGAACGGAAAAACACATGCATGAGGGACTATTATTTTGTGCAAAAGAGAACGGAGGGAGGAGAGGTTTGGTTTCACGGGGGCAGGGCGTTAACAAATGGTGGATTCATATCAACCCCCTTGCCTTCAGCTCCAAATACTTGTTGATGGTATTGATAGACAGGTCCTCCGGCCGGGTGAGCACGGCCTGTATGCCGTACTGTCTGAGCTTGCTCACCATCTGGGCCTTTTCGGCCAAGAATTGCTGGGCCACCGTCTGGCGGTAAATATCTTCAATAGTTGCGGTGGGCCGGCGGGCGAAATCCCGGATCTCGGTATTTTCAAAAAATATGACCACTAAGAGGTGCATATTGTTGATGCGGCGCAGGAGCGGCAGTACGCGGTCCATGGAGTAGGTGCTCTCAAAGTTGGTATAGAGCAACAACAGGCTTCGCCCCGTGATGAGTTTGCGCGTGGCCTGGAAGAGCAACTCGTAGTTGGACTCCAGCGGCCGTTCCTTCTCGCGGTACAGGGCATGCAGGATTTTATGGAGTTGGTTGGCCTTGCTGTCGGCTTTGATGGTAGCGCCTATCTTGTCGGAGAAGGTGATGAGGCCGGCGCGGTCGTGTTTTTGAAGCGCGATATTGGAAATGACTAAGCTTGTATTGATGGCATAATCCATAAGGCTCAGGCCCTCGAAAGGCATGCGCATGGCGCGGCTTTTGTCAATGACGCAATATACCTGCTGCGAGCGCTCGTCTTCATACTGATTTACCATGAGTTGGGCGCGGCGGCTGCTGGCTTTCCAGTTGATGGACCGGTAGTCGTCGCCGCGCACGTAGTTTTTTATCTGCTCAAACTCATAGCTATGGCCAATGCGGCGCAGGCGTTTGAGGCCATTGAATTGCGCCATGCGGTCAAAAGCGCGCAATTCGTATTTTTTCATCTGGATAATAGAGGGAAATACCGGAATATTGGTTTGCGCCTCAATCTGCACCCGTCTTTCCAACAGGCCTAAAGGAGAGGAGGCGAACACATTGATGCGGCCGAAGTTGTACTCCCCGCGCACCAAGGGAGTGAGTTCATACCTGATTTCCCGGCCTTCCTCAGGTTTCAGTAATGCACTTTGCATGAAGTCCCGGATCTGGAACTGCTTGGGCAGCTCGTCAATTACGTTGCAGCGCAGCGCAATCCGGGAACGGTTTTCCAGGTAGATCGTCACCGGGTTGGGGTCGCCGAGGGAAAAAACCAAAGGAAGGCGCCGTTCGCCCTGCAATTCAAGAGATTTGCCGAAAAGCAAGTGGGCGTCCAATCCCAACACGGCTATCCAAACTACAAAGAGCGCCTGGGCCACCGGGTACAGAGCCGGCAGGGCAAATCCGAGGACAAACAAGACCGCGAGGATGCCCAGCGACAAAAAGAAGCGGTTGGTGAGAAATAAAGTTCTCATAGTTGGCGGCCTATCGGGGCACTTCTATTTTGGATACGATGTCGTCGATCACATTGCGCGTGGAAAATCCCTCCATTTCGCGTTCGGGGGTGAGGATGATGCGGTGGTTGAGTACAGGATAGGCCACGTAGCGTATATCGTCGGGCGTCACGAAATCCCGTCCGTTGATGGCGGCAAACGCTTTTGACATCTTCATGATGGCCAATGAGGCCCGCGGCGATGCGCCGAGGAAGAGGTCGCCGTTGTTACGGGTCTGGTGAATGAGGTCGGCAATGTAGTCCAGGAGTTCTTCCTTGATGTAGATTTGCTGTACCAACTCCTTGCAGATGCGGATGTCTTCCGGGCTGAAAACCGGTTTGACGGTATTGCGCAGGCTTCCGGCAAAATCATTCTGGAAGCGGCGCAGAATGGCTTGTTCCTCATTCAATGCCGGATAATCGAGGATGACGCGCACCAGGAAGCGGTCCAACTGAGCCTCCGGCAGCTTGTAAGTGCCCTCCTGCTCTATTGGGTTTTGGGTGGCCATCACGAAAAATGGATGCTGCATCGGGTAGGTCTGGCCATCTACCGTCACCTGGTATTCCTCCATCACCTCAAAGAGGGCGGCCTGGGTTTTGGCCGGGGCGCGGTTGATCTCGTCAATGAGGATGATATTGGAGAAAATGGGGCCTGGGTTGAAGGAAAACTCGGAGGTTTTCACGTTGAAAACCGTGGTGCCGAGCACATCGCTGGGCATGAGGTCAGGTGTGAACTGAATGCGGGAAAAACCCGTGTCCATGCTGCGCGCCAGGAGTTTGGCCGTAAGGGTTTTGGCTATGCCGGGCACTCCTTCCACCAGTATATGCCCCCCGCAAAAGATAGCAGCCAACATCATATTTATGCCTTCCAACTGGCCGACGACGACCTTCCCGAGCTCCTCCCGGATCATTTGCACACCGGTATGCAGGCGGCTCAGGTCAATGCGTTTGCGTTGCCAGTTTTCCATATCTGCGGGCACCATTTCTTCCGGGTTTTCCGGCGCGGATTGTTCTAAGGGCGCATCGGGGCCGTTTTCTTCAGGCAGGTTCAATTCATCTGTGGTCATAAGCGTTATTTATTTACAGGTGCGATAAAATTCCTCGACGAGGCCGTGAAACTGTGCCAACGTGTTTTCCGTAACCAAGCTCGAGGACTGGATGTTGGAATGGATCAGGAAGATTTTGTCAATTAGTTCTCGTTTTACTTCCGACTTGGCGGCCAATTTCTCCATAAAGGCAGCCTCGGAATCATGTGTTTGCAGGCCGTAGCGCTCGCGTATGAACTGTTGGAAGAGCCGCATTTTCTGCAAAACGAGCTGGCGGTGGTTGTTTTGCAGGAAATACAGGCGCCCAATAGTAGATACGAACTCCAGAGATGTGTTGGCGTTGGGTTCCAGAACCGGCACAATGCGCTGCCGGCGGCGTGAGCGCAGCATCAAGTAGGCCAGTCCCATAAAAAGCAGCAGGTACCATGCCCATGCCAATGGAGCCTGTGAAAGGATGTATTGCAGCGGACTTCGTCCGGAAAGTCCTTTTGTCTGCGGAGGCATTTTCATCGAATTGTTTGCCGGGTTTCTGCTGTATTCATCCCAGTACAGCGGCCCGGTTCCCAGGTGTGAGAATACCCCGTCGGCATATGGCAGCGCTTCCGGGCGCAGCAGGTGGTAGTTGCTGAAAGCCAGCGGCGTGCAGTGCAGGAAAAAGAAGCCGTTCCCATAGGGTACGCGGGCAAAATTGACAAAACTGCCGTTCATGCGGCCAATGGGTACCATGGCGTTTTCGTCCTCGCAAAAATGGTAGTAATCAAAAAACGCCCAGGATTCTTTCACGAAGCGCTTAAAGTACCGGAAGCGGTATTTTACAGGTTCCGCCAGCTTGAGGGCGGGGTGATCCAGGTTGAGGCTTACCACCGAGTCATTGGTAAAGGAAAATCCTTCCCATTGTTGGTAGTAGGTGTTGCCGCATACCTCCGGTTTGATCTCGCGCATGAGATAATACGGCAGGTTTCTCACGCTGAAAAAGGCGTTGTTGCCGGCTTCTACAAACTTGAGGAGTGCGTCGATGCCATCGCGGTCTATGTACATTTCTTTTCCAATGAATACATAGTTGGCATTCATGGCGGAGTCTTCCGGCAAAAGGCCTGCGACGCTGTCCCTGAGTACGATGGTTTCACCCGAAGCATTGCTGTTTTGCAATACCTGGTATGCCACATAAGTGCCGTATGGGTCTTTGCTGTCTTTTTCATAGTGCTCCCGCCAGGAAACCGGTTGCTTCCACTGTCGCCAGAAAAGCAAAGCCAGGGCTGCGATGAGCAACGCCGTACCGGTGATCAGTATGATTTTATTGCGAGAACTCAACATAGAATGCGCTTCAACGGCCAAAGATAATAATTACATATTGAACAGTTTGGTAAGCAAAAGCCGGGGACGAACCCAAAGGCTAAGCAGTGGCAGCCGGCGTATCGGCGGCAATAGCATCTGCAAAACGCTTCATCTTCGGCTCTATCCGTTCGAAGTCCTCCTTGTTGATGCTGCGCTGCCCATACCATACCCACTCAAAAATATAGGTGATCTCCTGGAAAGCGGGCAGCAGTCGGGAACCGCGCATTTCACGCAGGTAGTCAAAGTTTGTTTTGTCTTTTTTCCAGTAAATGAGCTTGCGGGCGGAGAGTTCTTTGAGCGCGGCTAAGAAGTAAAGGCGTACGGCGAGGGGGTAGTCTCCGCGCGCAACAGCCTGCCGGATGTAATCCTCAAGCTCCAGTTCCTGGAAGCGGTCTTCTATTTGTTCTATGCTGAGGCCCAGAAGGTCGGAGGTTTTCAGCTTCCGGTTTCGGGGCTTTTTAAGCCCCAGCAGGCTGCGGATGAGGAAGAAGAAGGCTATGGCGGCAATAATTATAACCAGTACCTTAAGGGCGGCCACGCCTGTTTCCTTATTGAAAGAAAAAAAAGGGTTTTCCTGCAATTTATTTCCTCCGCCGGCAGCCTCATCACTTCCGTTACCCCGGCTGTTGTCCTTATTATTCTTTTTGCTGCGCGAGAAATCCATCCCTTGAGTGGCTTTGCGCCAGGCCTCGCGGTCCAATTCTTGCCGGGAAATACTTTCCTGTTTGTATCGTTCAGAACCGTAATTGGCTTCGGGCACCTCCTGCCAGGTATCGGGGGCATAATCCTCTACCGGGGCGTCTTCCCATGCTTCGTTCTGGGCTGGGACAACAGCTGGCCAAAGACAGCACAGCAGGAGCAGCAGGCGAAGTTTTCCCTTCATGACACTCATTCTTTTTCTAAGCCCCGGATGGTGCGTCCGGCGCCGATGGTTTCAATTTTCCCTAACAGATTGGGCGCTTCTCTTATTTCCAGCAAGGTGTGATACAACAGCGCGCAGCCGGTACAATAAAGCAGGCACAAGAACCCGAACATAAAAACGTGCAACACCGTGAGCAGTACTGCGGAGAACTGTTCCATGGCGGCTTCGGGCAAATACACCACCCAGGTGACGAGCTCAAGGTACAACCAGAGCAAAGAGGAGTCGGTAATGGAATAGAACAATGCGCTCACTAACAGCATGAGCAGCGAAAGCCCGAGCGAGCGCCCGTAGTGTCCGCCAAGCAGGTCAAAAACCCTCACAAAAGCCCGGCCTGCATCTGTTTGTTCCCGGTAGGCTATATAGGCCCACAATACACACAATTGCCCGGCAAACAAGAGCAACAGGAAAGTGTACCAGCTCTGCGGCAGCAAGATGGCGATCAATGCAAGCGTTGCCGGCAGGAGCCTGAGCGCATCTACGGGGCGCAGGCGGCGGGCGGCGCCCATGTCCCTGTCAACGATGCGGAAGGCAATGGCCATGAGCGCAATGATCAGGCCGATGCCTGCCACAGGTAGGAAGGGCAATTCGGGTTGCATAAAAAACCGCGGGATCTCAGCCAGGCCCGCGAACAGCCCCCTGGGAAAGTTGAAAATGCCTGCCGGGGCGCGACCGGCGCTCAGAAAGGCCGCGGCAGCGAAAAGAATTGCAAGTACACCCGCTCCCCCCAGCAAGGCGCCGGTGTGTTTTTTGGCCAAAGTGAAAGTGTCGGAAAAAATATCGCCATTGGACTTAATGGCAGAGAAGTCCACCCTGAGCGCACCATCGGGCGGTATCTGGGCATCCCGAATGGGAGAAGAAAATCCGGCGCGGGCTTTGCTGTATGGATACCACACGAAGTAAAATGCCACGAAAAAAAAACACGCGGCAATAAATGTGCCCCGTACCACATCGGGCGTTTCTGTAAATCGCGTGAGAAAACCTTCGATGAATCCGGCCATGATGATTACAGGGGCGATCCCTACCATGATCTTCAATCCCCGGCGCGCCGAGCGCTGAAATGCCTGGATGCGTTTGTATGCTCCCGGAAAAACCAGGCCTTTGCCCAGCGTAAGGCCTGCAGCCCCTGCTATGATGATGGCCGATATTTCCAGCGTGCCGTGTATCCACACGGTGAGGAAGGAATCCCAAAACAAGCCCCGCTCGATAAAGAAATACTGGAATGCACCCACCATGATACCGTTGCGGACAAGTACCACAATGGAACCAATGGTGAAAAATGCGCCCATGGCAAAAGTGAGAAAGGCCACCATCAGGTTGTTGACGGTAATGCCTACCGACATACTTAACTGCCCCTGCTGCTTATATACAGCCATAGGATCGCCGGATGCGATGTTGGCCTTGGTCATTTCTACGTACCCCTCTCCGAGGATCACGTTGGCAAACTCGCTGTCCATCGCACAAGACAGCGCCCCGATAAGCATAGACAAAGCAAAAATGCCGAAAGACAGCGCGAACTCCCGCCGCGCTTCCCATATCAACTGAGGCAACTCTTCCAGCCAGAAGGACAGGAAGCGGTTGCGCGGTGTGCGCCGGTTTTTGTAAATAAGTACAAAAACCCGCTGAGCCAGCCCGTTGAGGTACACCCTCACCGAGCGGTTGGGGTAGAAGGTACGGGAAAAGGAGAGATCGTCGGTGATCTGAACAAATAAATCGTTGAGCTTCTCCGCGTCTTTTGACTGCCCTTCGAGGATTTGCTCAAATTCCTTCCACTTTTCCCTGTTTTGTCTTATGAAGCTCGTTTCGCGCATCCGGGGGCCGGTTCCGGCGTTTATGTGATTACTGCATAATAGGCTCAAATATAGGATTATTTTGCATTTCCGGTTACAGGGGGTATTTTTGTGCCATGCGAACCATTGAAATCCGCACGGCACAGAATGTGACCATCGAGTACGAAATGGCAAGCCTGCGCGAGCGGGGCCTGGCGGCCTTTATCGACCTGGTCATCGTGTTCTCGTTCTTCTTTTTTGTGCTCATTTTCATAGCTTTGTTTTTGCCCGCGGTTTTCGGGAATGTCAATTCAGAGGTTTTATTGGTTGTCCTCTATTTGGTGTCGCCCATTACGGGATTTATACTCTACCAGTTCTTGTCGGAGGTACTTGCCAACGGCCAGTCCTGGGGGAAAAAAGCCATGGGAATAAAAGTAGCCCGCTTAGACGGCCAGGAACCGGGCCTGACCGACTACTTGCTGCGGGCAGTATTCCATTTGGTAGATACCATCTTATCCGGAGGCGTATTGGCTGCAATTGTCATCGGCTCTTCCGCCAAGGGGCAGCGCCTCGGAGATATCACGGCCAATACTACGGTCATACGCGCCCGTTCCTCCCAGCGTTTTCGCCTGGAAGACATCCTTCAAATTGATTCACTAGAGGCTTATCAACCACATTATCCGCAGGTGCGAACGCTCGGGGAGCAGGATATGCTCTTAGTGAAAAGCATTGTGGTCCGCAACGAAACTTTTCGCAACCCCGCCCACCGTCATGCTGCCGATCAGGCTGCCCGGCGCCTTGCCCAGATACTTGAAATCGAAGACCCACCGCGCGAAAGCATCGCTTTTCTGCGCACCCTGTTGAGGGATTACATCGTGCTTACCCGGTGAGATGCTTATCCTGCCCTTAGCCTGTGCCGAAGCTTCACTCCCTATTCGTTTCGCAAGGCCATTCCATTTTTGAAACAGGATAGCTGCGCTTAGAGTAGGAATAGTGCCACCACTCCGTGCGGGTGGAGCGAAAGCCATGCTTTGCCATGGTGTCCTTCAGCATCATGCGGCGTTCCAGTACATCTTTGGGCAAATCAGTATAGTCGTGATATGCTTCTTTGCCGAAAAAATCGAAAGAAGTTCCCATGTCCAATTCGTTGCCCATGTCATCCACAAGGGTGAGGTCCACCGCAGAACCGCGATTGTGCATTGAACCTTTACGGGGGTCGGCCACGTAGCGGGGGTCCGGCACCTTGTTCCACAACTTCCATTGGACGGGAAGAGGCCGGTAACAGTCAAACATTTTGAGGCCGTAGCCTCTGCGGCGCAGTTCGCGGTGTACGTTGCGCAGGGCGAAGGCCACGTCGGCGCGCAGGAAACAGCGCGGGCAGTCATAGAGTTGCTCTTTGACGAAGTTGTCGGTAGTGGCGTATTTGAGGTCCATGATGATGCCCGGCTCGATGGTGACGAGTTCAATCCAGGCAGAAGTGTCAAAGAGAACGTTCCCTGAAGGCCCGTCCTGGGCAAACGACCGGGCAGTACCACATGCTGCAAAAGCGAAAAGCAGAAGAAGCGGTTTCATATTTGATTGTCTGTTTTTGAAGCGTTATTGATGAGAGCAATGGGGTGAAACAAGTAAAAAGGAAAAAGGAAAAAGGAAAAAGGCGCGGCCTTTATCCCCGACGAAAAATGGTTTGCGAAAAAATATAAACCATTTTTCATCGGGATAATCCCGACGAAAAATGGTTTGGGAAAAATTTATACCATTTTTCGTCGGGACCAGTGGTTTGCAAAAATCAAAATTCGCAAACCACTGGCTATCGAGTTTAAAAAGTCAAATCCATTAACCGCAGGCGCCGCCGCTTGCCCATTTCAATGATCTTGTATTTCCCGGCAAAACCGGTCATGTAGGCGCCCGGCAGCAATGTTGCGGCGCCGGCGCCGATTTGAAATGGCGTAAGCCTGACCCCCGGCCGTCCATCCGTTGCTTCTGCGAGCAGGTGGCCTCCCGTCCATATAGCGCCGACGGACAGCAGGCGCCGGCCGAAGGCCTTGACACCAGGCCGCGGATAGCGCAAAGCCTCTATTTCTGCCACCGGCAGGTAACGGTTGTGCAGCACTAATTGGCCCAGGTCAAAACGGAAGTCCTTGATCTCGCCTTCATACCAACTGCCCTGGTAGCGGTAGTTGATCACGGTACCCGGGTATATGCGCTGTGTTTTGGGGCTGCCGTAGCGCTCAATCTGCATGAATCGCTGGGCCTTAACTCCCCCTGCTATCGCCAGGAACAACAAAAAGAAAAGCAGACAGCGTCTTATTGCAAAAAGAGGCAGGCTCATAGCGCATAATTTATTTCCTGTTTGCATTTCAGGTTCATCAATCCTACTCCTCTACTCCCCTACTCAATAAGCCCTCTCATCCCTGTTCTCCATGTAGTTCATAAACGCGCGATTGACCACGCGATTGCCGCCGGGAGTGGGATAGTTGCCGGAAAAGTACCAGTCGCCGTTGTTGTCGGGGCAAGCTTTGCCCAAACCTTCCACGGTTTGGAAGATCACCTCCACCCTGGGTTTGATGTTGGCAGGAGTGACAATTTGGGCAATTCTGGCGGATACTTCCTCGTAGGCGAACAAGTCGTACAAGGGCGCCAGTTCGTTGCGCATTTCCTCCACGGGCAGGTGCTCGGATGCCTTGCAGCGCTGGTAGGCCTCCTGCAACAAGTGAGATTGTTTGGTTTCGTGCAGCAGTTCCACCAAAGCGCGGAAGGCTACAAATTCCTTGAGTTTGGACATATCGATGCCGTAGCAGTCGGGGTAGCGGATCTGCGGAGCGCTGGATACGATGATGATCTTTTTGGGGCGCAACCGGGCGGCTATTTGCACGATGCTGTCGCGCAGGGTAGTGCCGCGCACGATGGAGTCGTCGAGCAGCACGAGAGTATCGCGTTCGTTGTCCACTAAGCCGTAGGTGACGTCGTACACAAATGAGACAAGCTCGCTGCGGTGGCTGTCGTCGGCGATGAAAGTGCGAATCTTGGCGTCTTTCACTACCAATTTTTCCACCCGGGGCCGCATGTTGAGGACCTTGTCGAGCTTTTTGGGATTCAAGCCCTGTTCTTCCTCGCAGAGCTTGAGTACCTTCTCCTTTTTTATGCGGTTGAGGGCGCGCTCCAGGCCTTCCACCAAACCGAGGAAAGCCGTTTCAGCGGTATTGGGCACAAAGGAAAATACGGTGTGCTTAAAGTCGTAACCGACCGCTTCCAACACCGGTTGTGCCAATTGCTCGCCGAGCTTTTTGCGCTCCAAATAGATATTGTGATCGGTTCCGCGGGAGAAGTAAATGCGCTCGAAGGAACATGCGCTTCGCTGCTTGGGTTCGATAAACGGCTTCTCGCTTACCTCGCCGTTGTGCTTGATGATCAGGGCGTTGCCGGGCTGCAATTCCTTCACCTGGCTGATGTGTACGTTAAAAACCGTCTGTATGGCCGGGCGCTCCGAAGCGGCCACCACAATCTCGTCGTCGGCGTAGTAGAAAGCCGGGCGGATGCCCCATGGATCGCGCATGATGAACGCGTCGCCATGCCCGATGAGGCCTGCCATGACGTAGCCGCCGTCAAACTTTTTGCAAGCGCGGCGCAGGAGGCGTTGAATATCCAGGTTGTCGAATATGAGATTGTTGATCTCTGTGTTTTTGTATCCGTCGGGTTTGAACCAGGTGTACAGCCGTTGCACTTCGTCGTCTAAGAAGTGGCCGATTTTTTCCAGTACGGTTACGGTATCCGACTTCTCCTTGGGGTACTGGCCCAGTTCCACCAATTCCTGGAACAACTCGTCCACGTTGGTGAGGTTGAAGTTGCCGGCCAGCAGCAGGTTGCGCGTTATCCAGTTATTCTGGCGCAGGAAGGGGTGGCAGGTTTCGATGGTATTGGCCCCGTGGGTGCCGTAGCGCAGGTGCCCCAGCAGCACTTCGCCCATGTAGGGCTTGTTGGCTTTAAGCCAAACGGCGTCATCGAGTTGAGTTTGGGGCACGTCTTCAAAGTGCGTATAGATCTGCTCAAACAGGTCTTCCAGGTAGTTGGTGGATATACTTCGCTTCCGGCTGATGTACTTTTTGCCGGGGTCCACATTGAGTTTGATGGTAGCGATGCCGGCGCCGTCCTGTCCGCGGTTGCGCTGCTTGAGCATCATGAGTTGGAGTTTTTTCAGGCCGTAGAAAGCCGTGCCGTATTTGCGCCGGTAGTGTTCCAATGGTTTGAGCAGGCGAATCAGAACGATGCCGCACTCGTGTTTGATCTGGTCGCTCATCCTTGCATTTTAAAAGGAAAACGCAAAGGTACGGTTTTATCGGTTAAAGGGAACCAATCATCCGATGTACTTGCCCGCCGCCGCACGGATCACATATACCCCGCCCGGCGAATGCCCTGCGGCCGGCTTTAGCAATTCGTTATTGGAGCGACAATTAGCATGGAAGGGGGATGCGTTTATACGGAGGGGGTTGAATATGGGCTTTACGGGTCCCAGGCGATAAGCTCTCAACCTTGGCGAAGGGTTTATTGTATCTTTTCTCATGACCTACAAAATAAAAGAAATCTACTACACCCTCCAGGGCGAAGGCGCGCAGACCGGCCGCGCCGCGGTGTTTTGCCGCTTTACCGGCTGCAACCTCTGGAGCGGCAGGGAGGAAGACCGCGCCAAGGCCATCTGCCAATTCTGCGATACCGACTTCCGGGGCACCGACGGGCTGAACGGAGGCCGCTATACGGCAGAGGCGTTGGCAGGCAAAGTAGCTTCTCTATGGCCCGGCGGCGGGCGGCCTTACGTGGTGTGTACCGGCGGAGAGCCCCTCCTCCAATTGGATACCCCGCTCATCGAGGCGTTTCACGCGCAGAGTTTCGAAGTGGCGGTGGAGACCAACGGCACCATAGCCGCTCCGGATGGCCTGGACTGGATATGCATGAGCCCTAAAGCGGGCACGGACATCGCGGTCGCTTCCGGGCATGAACTCAAACTCGTTTTCCCCCAGCCGGGCGCCGAACCGGAGCGTTTTGAGGCCATGGATTTTCAAAACTTCTTCCTCCAGCCCATGGACGGCCCCGACCGGGAACGCAATACCCGCATGTGTTTGGAGTACTGTATGGCCCATCCGCAGTGGCGGCTCAGCCTTCAAACGCACAAATTGCTGGATATACCCTGAGCAAGTTTGTAAAAAAAACCTACTTTTGGCCTTTCTCAAGTGTAAGAGTTGATGCATCCACTCAGAATATTTTTCCACATCGGGCGCTACGTGAGCATGCTCGGCACTTCTTTCGCCAGGCCGGAAAAGCACATCATGTACTACCGGGAGACGATCCGGCAGATGAACGACATCGGCATCGGGTCTCTTCCCATCGTGTTTCTCATTTCCATTTTCATTGGAGCAGTGGCGGCTTTGCAGTTCGCCTACCAGTTGGACGGCACCTTGGTGCCCGTGTGGTACATCGGGTATATCGTACGCGACTTCGCTATTATCGAGGCGTCGCCTACCATCACCTGCTTGGTGCTTGCGGGCAAAGTAGGCTCCAACATGGCCTCCGAGATCGGCGGCATGCGGCAAAAAGAGCACATAGACGCCATGGAGATCATGGGTGTCAACACCGCTGCCTACCTCATCATGCCCAAGATAGTAGCCGCACTCACCGTGATACCCATGCTGGTGGCGCTATCGGCGTTCATCAGCGTTTTCGGCGGGTATCTGGCGGTAGTGCCCACGGGCTGGCTTTCCGATCCGGAGTATGCGCTGGGGGTGCGATCCTTCTTCGATCCCTATAATTTCAGCCTGATGTTCGTCAAGGCTTTCGTCTTTGCATTCCTGCTCACTACGGTGTCCTGTTACCAGGGTTACTATGTCAAGCAGGGCAGTATTGAGTTGGGCAGAGCCAGTACCAATGCCGTGGTGTTCAGCGACATACTCATCCTGTTCGCCGATTATCTCATTGCCGTTTTGCTCACCTGAAACCCTTTTTGTACAAAAGACCGACTATGATCCGCGCAGACAACATATTCAAATCATTCGGAGATACGAGCGTATTGGAGGAGATCAACACCGAGTTTCTCAGGGGTAAGAACAATCTCATCATAGGCCGGAGCGGCGCCGGCAAGACCGTGCTGCTCAAGCTATTAGTGGGGCTGCTCCAGCCCACGCAGGGCACCGTGTGGTACGACGACGTGAATTTCTACAGCCTCAACAAAAAGCAACTGCGCGAACTGCGCATGCAGATTGGCATGTTGTTCCAGGGTTCGGCACTGTTCGACTCGCTTACCGTTGAAAAAAATGTGAGCTTTCCCTTGGATATGTTCACCAATATGACCGCTAAAGAAAAGCACGACCGCGTCAACTATTGTTTGGAGCGGGTGAGCCTGGAGGGGGTCAATGCCAAGTACCCCTCCGAACTCAGCGGCGGTATGCAAAAACGCGTGGGTATTGCCCGCGCCATCGTGTTGCAGCCCAAATACCTTTTTTGCGACGAGCCCAACTCAGGCCTCGATCCCAAAACGGCATTGGTCATAGACGAACTCATCAGCGATATTACCAAAGAAAGTAATATCACCACCGTCATCAATACGCACGACATGAACTCGGTGATGGAAATCGGGGAGAACATCATCCTGCTGTACAACGGCCGCATTGCCTGGCGCGGCAGCAAAGACGATGTGATACACAGCGACAACGAAATCCTGCAGGATTTTATCTTCGCTTCGCCCTTTCTCCAGCGCCTGCGTAAAAAAGCCATATCCGCTGTCTAAAACGCTATACAAATGAAAGAGAACATCAGCCGGCTCATCGCCGAAGGTCAATTGGAAGAGGCGCTGAGGCTCATGGAACCCTTCCTCTCCAACGACGTGCTCAACCTGCGCGGACGACTCTCCCGCCTGGAGCGCCAAAACAACATGGGGCTGATCAATTTCAGCGATTACACGCTCCAGCAAAACCAGATCACCAACGCTGCCCTGGACCTTTTGAAAAAAATACCCCAAGGTGGCGGCGCTCAGCAACCGGCAACTCCGGCGCCCGGCCATTCAATTGCCGTTTCCGCCAATCCGGCGCCCCAAGCCGGTAATGACCATACTGGGCAGGCCATTTACTTCTCCTATGCCTGGGGCGATGGTGAAGAAACCGGCGAGAGCCGGGAGGACATCGTCAATAAACTCTACGATTCCCTCAATGCCGACGGCTTCGCACTCAAACGCGACAAAATGGACCTGGGGTACAAAGGCCTCATCAGTGAGTTTATGAAAGACATCGGCCGCAGCAACCTGATCATAGTAGCCATCAGCGACAAATACCTGCGCTCGCACTATTGCATGCACGAACTCAACGAAATATACCGCAACGCCCGCCAGGAGAAGGAGGAATTCTCCAAAAGGGTATTTCCCATCCGCGCTGAAAGCATCAAAATGAGCGACCCCTTGGTCATAGACGAGTACCTGTCCTTTTGGGAAGAGGAGGAGAAAAAGTGGGAAACCTTGGTGCAGAAACGCACCGGGAGTGTGGGAGCCTACTTCGGTACGTTTAATAATATTAAGGAGATCAACAATAATATCGGCAATTTGATGGCTTTTTTGCAGGACATGAATTCCCTTTCCAAAAGGCTGTTGGCCGAGGCCGACTTCGTCCCCGTGAAGGATGCCATACGCCAGCGGCTGGCAGAGTTGGCCTGACAAAGCATCAGCGCCCTCCGGATCTGGCCCGCTCCAATTGCATCTTGGTAGCTTTCAGTTCGAGGTCGAGGTCTCGTATTTTGACTTTGAGGTCGCGGTTTTCTTTCTCCAGCACTTCAATCCTTGCTCTGAGTTCCTGAAGTTCCGTATTGGATGCATTTTTGTAGCCATTGCCGGAAGATGTACCATCGTCGCGGCGCGTTTCCGAAGTCGCGGCGCCTTTCCCTATGCCCAGAAGGTTTTTGAGGTTCTCGATGCCGTCTTCTCCGTTGTAATACGCTGCGCCGAGATAGGCTAAGGGCACTACAAAAAGCATGACGATGAAAAAGCGGGCAAAACCGGTAAGTCTCAAGCGGCGTCTCATAATTGATTGGATTTTGTCTGCAAAAATAACGCCTGAACCGGCTTTGCGGTTAATAATCTGCCAAACCCCATTTTTTTACAGACCAACAGGAGGAAAAACAAAAAGCTCCTGCGCCAGGGAGGCATTATGGCGCAGGAGCCGGAACAATAAACATACTATGAGAAAACTACACTGATGCGAAGGTAATGCGCCCGAAAGCCACTCCAAAGCGACATTTACGCTATGCACACTTCAGGGGTTGGGCGGTCGTTCCGGTTGAGAAGACGGGTATCAGACAAACGCCATGGAAAAAAGGGCTGAGCCTGAACATTTTCTCGCAAACTTTTTTACAGTAACTTGTGACGTTGTTTGGTCTCTGTG
>CAZNYK010000027.1:0-37626 GCA_964577215.1 uncultured Saprospiraceae bacterium | reverse complement strand
AGAACAACAAAAAATCGCCGCCTGCCTTTCCTCCCTTGACGACCTGATCGCCGCCCAAAGCCGAAAAGTAGAAGCCCTGAAAACCCATAAAAAAGGCCTGATGCAGCAGCTTTTCCCGGCGGAAGGGGAGACGGCGCCGAGGTTGCGGTTTGGGGAGTTTCGGGAGGCGGTGGAGTGGGGGGAGAGGAAAGTCTCTGAACTTGCAAAAGTTACAACAGGAAGTAAAGACACCCAAGACAAAGTGACTAATGGGTTGTATCCGTTTTTCGTGAGGTCACAAACTGTTGAACGAATTGATTCATTCTCACATGAAGGTGAGGCCATTTTGACATCGGGCGATGGTGTTGGAGTTGGAAAGAATTTTCATTACATTAATGGGAAGTTTGATTTTCATCAGAGGGTGTATTGTATTTTCGATTTCGATAAAAACGTTTGCGGCAAGTTTGTATATCTATATTTTTCCGAGCATTTCTATAAAAGAGTAAAGAAGCTAAGCGCAAAAAATTCAGTTGATTCTATAAGGATGGCTATGATTACTGAAATGCCTATCAGCCTTCCTGGCAAAGGGGAACAACAAAAAATCGCCGCCACCCTCTCCTCCCTCGACGACCTCATCGCTGCCCAAAACCAAAAACTCGAAGCCTTCAAAGCGCATAAAAAAGGCCTGATGCAGGGGTTATTTCCGAACCCGAACGACGAAGCCATATGAGCGAACACAACCAACAACAACTCGGCAAAACCCTATGGGCCATCGCCGACCAACTACGGGGCGCCATGAACGCGGACGACTTCCGCGACTACATGCTCTCCTTTCTCTTTTTGCGCTACTTGTCCGACAACTATGAAGCCGCCTCCAAAAAGGAACTGGGCCCCGATTATCCCAAGCTGGAAGAGGCCGACAAGCGCAGTCCCTTGTCGCTGTGGTACGCAGCCAATGCCGGCGATGTAGCGGATTTTGAGAAGCAGATGCGCCGCAAAGTGCATTACGTCATAGAGCCTCAGCATTTGTGGAGCAACATTGCCGAGTTGGCCCGCACGCAAAACGGGGAGTTGTTGCATACCCTGCAAAACGGGTTCAAGTACATAGAAAACCAATCCTTCGAGAGTACGTTCCAGGGCTTGTTTTCAGAGATCAACTTGGACTCCGACAAGCTGGGGAAGAACTACACCGAGCGCAACGCCAAGCTCTGCACCATCATCACCAAAATTGCCGAAGGCATTGCCGGGTTTTCCACCGATATCGACATCCTGGGCGATGCCTACGAGTACCTCATCGGGCAGTTTGCCGCAGGCTCGGGCAAAAAAGCCGGCGAGTTTTACACCCCGCAGCAGATCTCTACCATCCTGTCCCGCATTGTCACTTTAGACAGCCAGGACCCCGGCGCCGGCAAAAAGAAAAAGTTGGACAAAGTATTGGACTTTGCCTGCGGTTCCGGATCCCTCCTGCTCAACGTGCGCAAACAAATGGGCCCCAATGGCATCGGCAAGATATACGGCCAGGAAAAAAACATCACCACCTACAACTTAGCCCGCATGAACATGCTGCTGCACGGGGTGAAGGACAACGAGTTTGAAATACACCACGGCGATACCCTGCTCAACGATTGGGACATCCTCAGCGAAATGAATCCCGCCAAAAAGCTGGAATTCGACGCCATCGTAGCCAATCCGCCCTTCAGCCTGCGCTGGGAGCCGACGGAAGCCCTGGGGGAGGATTTCCGCTACAAGAGCTACGGGCTTGCCCCCAAATCGGCCGCCGACTTTGCCTTCCTGCTGCACGGTTTCCACTTCCTCGGCAAGGAAGGCGCCATGGCCATCATTTTGCCGCACGGGGTGCTGTTCCGGGGCGGCGCCGAGGAGCGCATTCGCACCAAGCTGCTGAAAGACGGCAATATCGATACCGTCATAGGGCTGCCGGCCAACCTCTTTTATTCCACCGGCATTCCGGTCTGCATCTTAGTGCTGAAGAAGTGCAAAAAGCCCGACGACGTGCTGTTTATCAACGCCGCGGAGTACTTTGACAAGGGCAAGCGCCAAAACACCTTGCAGCCTGCACACATCGAAAAAATCGTAGCAACCTACCGGCACCGGAAAGAGGAAGAGCGGTATGCCCGCCGCGTGCCCATGCACGAGATTGAGCAAAACGGCTACAACCTGAATATTTCGCGCTACGTCAGCACGGCCAAAACCGAGGAAGTTATTGACCTCGCTGCGGTGCATGAAGAGCTGATGGAGATAGAAAAGAAAGTCCGGGAAGCTGCGGAACGGCATAATGGGTTTTTGAGGGAGTTGGGGTTGCCGGGGCTGTGATGCGAGGCCCCGCCGGCGCCCAGTCTTCCATTGTATCCAAACTTGTATTATATCAAAACCTTCAAAATCGCTGCAATATGAAAAAAGCAATTGTTCTTCTCTGCCTTTGCGCACTGTTTTCGGGTTGCCAAACCGAGCCGCAGGCCATTGATTTTGAAAAAGAAAAGGCAGCTATCCGGGCCGTCATTGCCAAAGAGACGGAATCGTACTACCGGCAAGATTTTGAAGCCTGGAAAAGCACCTACCTCGATTCGCCCGCCTTCCGCAAGTACGGTTACTGGGAGGGTTTTTCCGAAAAGGTGACTTTCCACAACGGTTTTGAATCCTTGAAAACCGAAAAGAAAAAGCAGTTCGACGCCAACGAAACGCTTTGGCAAGGCTCGACGGAAGAGCGGGAAAATGAAAATTTCAGAATTTCCCATGATATGGCCTGGTACACCTTCGAGCAGTTTTCTTACGAAAAAGACACCCGGAAGTTCCTCGGCAAATCGCTCGAAACCCGGATTTTGGAAAAGCACGATGGCGAATGGAAAATAGCTTATCTGGGGTACCACTATTTCCCCGATACGAAGCCAAACCAGGATTCAGTACAGTAGCAAGCGAACATAAGAACAGATGAAGGAACAGCAAAAAATATCCATCCGTTTTTTTAATGACCGCGAGGTACGAGTAAAACGCCAGGTGGTGGTTTTCGGTGCTGGATGTGGTGGCTGTGCTTACCGGCCAGGATGACTACAACAAAACGCGGAACTACTGGAAATACCTGAAGGCCAAACTGAAGAAAGAAAACAGTCAGTTGGTTAGTGCCACTACCCAACTGAAGTTAACCGCGGCAGACGGTAAAAAATACAAGTCGGATATGCTCGACTACAACGGTATTATTGCTTTAGGCAAAACTTTCCCCGGAACAAAGGCCAACCGCTTTATCGAGTGGTTTACCTACAGCGACGAAACCATAGACGGTAAAAGCAAAACAAAGGCATATGCTTTGTTCGACAGTTCTTTTATCCGTGGCATTGAGGTAGGCACCACCAAAGGTTTGCAGCAAATCCACGGGTATTTATTTGGTGGCCTGTACGATTTTGCCGGACAGATCAGGAATTGACTACTCTTATTATTACGAGGAAAATGACTGATATGCAGGGCAAGAGAGGGTCTCGTCCCTTGCCCGGCTGTATGCTTTTTTGAAGCTGTTGCAGGAGTTGGAGTGAGGCTTGTTTTTTATAGTTCAACGACCACAGCCCCCCTCTGGGGTGTTATTCCGTTATTGACCCGGGAATATATTCTTCTCCATCTATGTACATGCAGTATTTTCCTAATTCATCGGCCACAAATTCCTCATAATTGAAGCCAATCAGTTGGAGGGGTAAATCATACTTTCCTATTCTTGATGACAATACTTCAGAGGCAACGTCAAATGCTGATTTATAATCATGGTTTGCTGCTAAAGATGCGTAAAATGCTGATGGAAATTTAATGGCGTCTTCTTCTATCAGTACTCCTTTTACCCCAATTGTACAGGGAATAAACTTTGAAAGTTTTCTTGCTGTATCATCCGAAAACAGGGTGTGCATAAATATGCATTCCAGGGAGTCAGCAATCAGGTTGAAAGGTGGCATCAGGTATTCCCAGGGTACTTCATGCCATTGCCCCGTTGCTTCTGTTTTTGAAAATATGATTGATTCTTTGGTTCCATGCCCGGAAAACTGGAGCATGGCAGGCCTTTCTTTTTTCAACTCATCAAAAAAAGATTCCAGGGTGACATCCAACTCTTCTGCAATTTCAAACTTAATGGGTTTTCGCTTGACTGATTTTCTGATTTCAAGGTATTCCTCCTCTATTTTAAGTTTCAAAGTATTGCGAGGTTGTGAAGCTAAAAACAGTAGTTTAATGGTTTCCGAATCATCCGCATTTTTATGGACTGCTGTCACAGTACTCAATGCATTAACATATCCGATTAATCCATTATTTAATTTATTGACCTCCATGCTGTAGTCATCCGCTTCCAGTAATCCGGAGCGGAATAAGCTTTCATTCGCATGGAACCGGGCGCTTAATAATAAGAGTTCATGATAGTTTTCATGCTTTGATGAAACAGTTTGGAATAATAGTTCAAGGGCTGTCTTGGTTTCTCCAAGTGAAATTGCATTTAAGATCTTCTGTTTTTCCATTTGTCTATTTTTGTGCAGCAGCTTTTTAGTAGTTCCCACAAAAAAACAATCGTTTTTCACCGGTTATTCGATGGTATACTAGATAGCCAGTGGTTGGCGAATTTGTATTTTTGCAAACCATTTTTCGTCGGGGATAAATATAGGAAAAGGCAAGCAGTTTTATGCCGTCTTGAAAAAATTTTACAGTTAAAAGATGGTCCGGCCCGCCGGCCCCCGGTCTTCCATTGCATCCAAAATCATAAACATCCATCGCTAATTCCGGGACGCCGCGGCGTCCCGCAACGAGCGCTGCATTTTTTAGAGGGAAGACTTGGCGGGAGCGGAGAAGAAGTGCGTATTATATGCTTCTATGCCGGGAACTACGCCATTTATCGAAAAATCCCGGAGGAGCCATAGCGGGCCTGAACTTTCCGCTATGCTCGTACTGTTTTATGGTCTGTTTACACGCTGCGGCGTGAATACAAGACAGGGAACAAATGAACGAACAGCTCAAGAAATTCGCCGGAGCCTTCTCCGAAAACCGCTTCTGGAAAACGCTTGCCCGGTATGGACGCCAGGCCGGCATTCAAACTGTGTATGCCGCTTTGCTGATGTTTTACGCCTACAAGCGGCCGGAAACGCCCAACTGGGCCAAAACCATTGCCTTAGGCGCTTTGGGCTACTTGGTTTCGCCGCTGGACTGGCTGCCCGACCTCACGCCCATCATCGGCTATACCGACGACATCGGCGTGCTGAGTTTCGGCCTGATCACCATAGCCGGCTTCATCAACGATGGCGTGAAGGAAAAAGCCAGGAAAAAACTCAAGGACTGGTTTGGGGAATTCCAGCCCGCCGAGTTGGAAGAGGTGGACAAACGCCTGTAAGCGCCTCTATCCCCGGTCAAAAATACTTGAAACTATGCCCCGCTTCAATCTTTTGAAGCGTCTCGTATATCAATAGAATCACATTGTTGACATCGTCTTTGTGGGCCATTTCCACGGTGGTATGCATGTAGCGAAGCGGCAGGGAGATGAGTGCGGAAGGCACCCCGCCGTTGGAATACGCAAAAGCGTCGGTATCGGTGCCGGTGCGGCGGGAGGCGGCTTCGCGCTGCACGGGGATTTCCTTTTCTTCAGCAGTGGACAAGATCAGTTGAAGGAGCTTGTTATGCACCGCCGGAGCGTAGGTCACCGAAGGCCCGCGGCCGCTGCGGATGTCGCCGAGTTTTTTGGCGCTGAGCAGGGGCGTGGAGGTGTCGTGCGTCACATCGGTGACGATAGCCACCTGCGGTTTGATGGTTTGCGCGATCATTTCGGCGCCGTGGAGGCCTACTTCTTCCTGCACGGAATTGACCACGTATAATGTGTAAGGCAGTTCGATCTTGTTTTCGTGCAGCAGGCGGACCACTTCGGCGATGCAGAATCCTCCGATGCGGTTGTCGAGCGCCCGGCCGACGTAGTAGCGGTCATTGAGGATGATCAGTTCGTCTTCGTAAGTGATCACGCAGCCCACGTGGATACCCATGTTGAGCACCTCTTCCTTGTCTTTGGCGCCCACGTCAATGAAAATATTCTCGATCTTTGGCGCCAGGTTGGCATCGTCACCCTGGCGGGTATGAATGGCGGGCCACCCGAAAACTCCTTTGACAGTGCCCTTTTGTGTATGGATGTTGACCCGTTTGGAAGGGGCGATAAGATGGTCGCTGCCGCCGTTGCGGATCACGTTGAGGAAGCCGTCGTCGGAGATGTAATTGACAAACCAGGAAATTTCGTCGGCATGGCCTTCGATGACTACGCGATAGTCTTTTCCAGGATTGATAACCCCGTACACGGTGCCGTAATTATCTATGCTCCAATCGTGGATATAAGGTTTGATGTACTCTAACCAGAGTTGCTGACCCGGCGCTTCGAATCCGGTGGGAGAGGCGTTATTGATGTATTTGCGGAGAAACGCCTCCGATTGCGATGTGATTACCGACATAGTCTTGTTGGTTGTTCGGCACGGTATGTATTCAAGATCAGAAAGCTTTCTTCATCCGGCGCTTCCACGCTGCAAAAATAGAAAAACCTTTGTTTTCTGTGCGCATTCCTGTTAACCGGCATGTTTTTCGCTCCATAATCGCGGGTTTTGCCGCCAATCTCTCAGTGCGTGTAATTCTTCCATAGATATGCGATCGGCGGCTTCGGCGGCTTCGATCAACACTTCGTAAGTGCTCAATGACGCCCAGGAACAACCGGCCTCATCAAAGGCAGTTGCCGCTTCGGGCAGCTCATATGAAAAAACAGCCGCCACGCCGGCCACTTCGGCTCCGGCGTCGCGCAGCGCTTCCACTGCCGACAAGCAACTGCCGCCGGTAGAAATGAGGTCTTCCACCACTACCACCCGGCTCCCGGGAGCAAGCTCGCCCTCTATCATGTTGCGCCGGCCGTGTTCCTTGGCCTTTGCGCGCACATATACGAAAGGCAGGCCCAAGGCTTCGGCCAGCAAAACGCCGTGCGCAATACCGGCAGTAGCTACTCCGGCTATCGCGTTGAAAGGCTGCATGGAGCGGGTGAGTTCTACAAAACCTTCTACCACGTAGCGGCGCAGGTCGGGGTGGGAGAGAATGACGCGGTTGTCGCAATAAATAGGAGACCGCAGGCCGGATGCCCAGGTAAAGGGCTTTTGCGGACTGAGTTGAATTGCCTTTATTTGCAGCAGTTTATGTGCCAGACCAGATGCTGTGTCCATATACCATGCTGATTTTCAATGTTCTTACAATTACCGGCAAATGTACAAAATCTATATCAATCAAACACCATTGTTGCTGAGCAGCACAGCCGGGCCGGTTGGCCAAACGCCGGATGAACGCAGGCTCGTGGCCCGGTATGCCGGCAAGCCCAAAGCCCTGCTCAACTACGTGGATATGATGGAAAAGGGCAAGCGGTTCGACGCTGTCAACCTGTTCTATCCGGATCTGGAGCTGCTTTTCCGGGATTTTTGCTCTCACTACCGGATCGTGGAGGCCGCCGGCGGTATTGTGTACAATGCCAGGCAGGAAATCCTGCTCATCCACCGGCTCGGCCATTGGGACCTGCCCAAAGGAAAAATAGATAAGGGCGAGCAGCCGGAGGAGGCGGCCCTTCGGGAAGTACGGGAGGAAACCGGCCTGGGGGAGGTTTTTTCCGACGGTTTTGCGATGATGACGTATCATACCTATCGCGATCGCGACAACCGAAGAGCTTTAAAGCCCACTCACTGGTATCGCATGCATACCCATGAAGAGAAACTCCAATTGCAGGCGGAAGAATATATTGAAGATGCGGCATGGATGCCTCCCAGGTACTTCCTTGAGCAGGGCCTGATAGCCTACCCCAGCATTTTTGACATTCTTGAAGCAGAATCCCTCAGAACAATGAACTGATTTAACTTACCGTCTGTATCCTTTTCAGAATATTTAATCGAATTACATACAGGTGATGTGATTGATTTTTTTTCGACGAAATAATTTGCCAAACCTTTACAAACGCCTCAAACCATCGTATCTTTGCAGCCGGTTTCATGACATATCCAAAACAACCTTTCCAACATGTTGAAATTTCTCATCGCATTTGCTCTCTTGGTCTTCAGCGCTCAATTCCTGGGCGCCCAATCCGCAGAAGTCAATATGATGTCAAACGCTGCCGGCGGCAGTCCGAAAATCCAGGCTGGTTCAATTTCTTTGGACAACCCCGACCGGACTTTCTTCGCCGACCAGGAAAACCGCACATTCTATATCGACTTTGAGAACCTCAGCGTGAACCTGAGCAACATCGTGGTAAAAGACGTGCTCGGCGGCGTAGTGTTCAAGGATGAGGTCTCCAATCTGCCTGTAGATACCATCTACGAATTGGACATGAGCCGCATGGCAGCCGGTACTTACAACATCGAGTTGTGCTCCTACACCGGCGTCATCCGCAAAACGGTCACGCTGCCCTAAACAGGCCTCGTTTCTCAACTATCCCGGCCCGGCGCTGTTTCTCATCCAAAAGATGAGCAAATGGCATATTCCAGCCTGAAGGCTGCCGCCCTCGACCTTGAGCGGCACGGCAAATTAGTGCGGATTCCTACAGAAGTTGACCCGCATCTCGAAATGGCGGAGATACACAGGCGCGTATTCGAGGCCGGCGGCCCGGCGCTCTTGTTTGAGCGCGTCAAGGGAAGCCCGTTTCCCGCTCTTTCCAATTTATACGGCACATTCGAGCGCACAGAGTTCCTCTTCCGGCATACGTTGGAAAAGGTGAGCAAAGTGATAGAACTCAAGGCCGATCCGGCCAACCTGATGAAACGCCCCGGGCGCTATCTCTCGGCGCCTTTTACTGCGCTTTCGGCCCTGCCCATGCGGGTGCGTTCAGCGCCCATTCTTTACGGAACCACCACCATAGACCGGCTGCCGCAGGTCAAATCCTGGCCAATGGACGGCGGCGCATTCGTCACCTTGCCGCAAGTGCTCACGCTCCCTCCGGGCAGTCGCAATATCATGCAGTCCAACCTCGGCATGTACCGGATTCAGCTATCTGGAAACGAATACGCGCTCAATGAGGAAGTGGGCATGCACTACCAGTTGCACCGGGGTATCGGGGTGCATCACACGCAATACAATGCAAGCGAAGAACCGTTCCGTTGTTCCATCTTTGTCGGGGGGCCGCCTTCGCACGCATTTGCCGCCATCATGCCCATGCCGGAGGGTTTGTCGGAATTGACTTTTGCCGGGATGCTCGGAGGGCGGCGTTTCCGTTACCTGCGAAAAGATGGTCACATCCTCTCCGGGGATGCAGATTTTGTCATCACCGGCGTTATTCGCAAAGACCTCAAAAAACCGGAAGGGCCATTTGGCGACCACCTGGGCTACTACAGCCTTGCGCATGATTTCCCGGTCATGGAAGTGGAGAATGTCTATTACCGCAAGGATGCCATATGGCACTTTACGGTAGTGGGCCGCCCGCCGGCTGAGGATTCCAGCTTCGGTTACCTCATCCACAAGATCGTGGAATTGCTCACCCCACAGGAATTTCCGGGCATTGTGGAGATCAACGCGGTGGATGCCGCCGGGGTGCACCCTCTGCTGCTGGCCATCGGCAGCGAGCGCTATATGCCGTTCCGGGAGCGAAAACCGGAGGAAATACTGACACAGGCCAACCGCATACTCGGCTCCGGGCAGACCTCCCTGGCTAAATTCCTGTTCATTGCAGCCCAGGGCGATGCGCCGGGCCTGAATACCCACGACATGGCCGGCTTTTTCCAGCATGTATTGCAACGCGTGGACTGGCGGCGGGACCTCCACTTCCATACCCGCACCACCATTGACACGCTCGATTATTCCGGCACGGGTTGGAATGAAGGGTCCAAAGTGGTTGTTGCCTGTTGCGGACCCCGGCGACGAGAACTTTCTTCCTCCCTGCCGGACGGGCTCAGCCTGCCTGCCGGTTTTTCCAATCCGCGTTTCGTCATGCCGGGTATTCTCGCTGTACAGGGGCCTTCCTTCAGCGACTATGCAGCTTACAAGCACTGCGAAGCGCTTGCTGAACATTTGCGCCACGCTGATTTAGGAAGCATCCCGATGATCGTGCTGACCGAAGACAGCGATTTTCTTGCTGCTACGCTCAATAATTTCGTCTGGGCGACCTTCACCCGGGCCAATCCCAGCCACGACATACACGGGGTGGACAGCTTCGTGGAGCACAAGCACTGGGGCTGTCGCGGCCCTTTGATCATAGATGCCAGGGTGAAACCTCATCACGCGCCGCCTTTAGTTGCCGATCCGGAGCTTTCCCGAAAGGCGGACGCGCTTTTTGCGAAAGGAGGCCCATTGCACGGGGTAGGGTAGCGGATGAGGCTGTCTCAAAAGATTAACATTTGAAAAACTGGCAAAATAAAACCTTGAAAAGCAAGTACAAAAAGCAATTTTTTGAAATAATCATGCATTTTTGTGCTCGTTTGCTCACCCCTCCTTCGTCGGGGCAAACTTTTTACTTTTGCCTTTTTACTTTTGCCTTTTTACTTTTGCCTTCTTTTGAGACAGCCTCTACCAAACTATTTCCCCCTCACTGAAAATTCAACTGCCGCGTATAGATGCCGTTGCGCAGCGAATCCATGGAAGGGCCGTTGAGCGGAAGCCCTGTGCGCGCTGTGGTGATGCGGGAGGAAAAGATGCCCCTGCCTTCGGATAGATTGGTGTAAACCGGCACGGCTTGCGAACTGGTTATGCCGGTATTGGCGCGTTCAACCCGGATGAGATCGCGAAATTCGGTTCCGGCGGCGGTGTAGAGGATGTCTATGCTGTCGAAAATGCGTTGGCGATTGCCGGCGGCCGGTATGTTATTGGCTACGAAGCGGTAGAAATCTTCCCCTCTGAGTTCGTCGTAGCGCATGGACTCCGCGTTGGCTTGCTGTTTTTCCATATCCCGCCTGAGTATCCACTCCAGCGTTTTGGGTACGAATCCTCCCGGAGCGGAGGCGTCGATGTCCCGGTAGTGGAGCAGCAGTCGAAGGTCGAATATTGCCGCGGAGGGCGGCACGTCCCAAATAAAAACAAGGGAGCGGGTATAGTCGAAATTGAGCGGGCTGCCCGGCGCCGTAGGCCTGGGCGACATGGGGCCAAGCACCGTGGTTTCGGCAGTCACGGGAGGCAGGCCGTCCTCCCGGTTGATGATGAGGCGCACTTCCTGCTCGGCGGCGAGGTTGATGTCGGACGTTTTGATTTTGTAAAGGATATTGGGCGACTGAGCGAAAGGCCCGTCCATGCGGGGGAAGCCTTCCGCATTGCCGTCCACCCGTTGAAGGGTGAAGCGCTGGCCGGTGGTTATCTTTTCCAACTGCACGGTCACGGAGGCATCGTAGTACAGCGAGTCCGGTATTTGGGCAATGGCGTTGGCATTTCCGCCGGGTTGCAGGAAGGCTTTCTCTACGCGGATGTAGTGGGCGGTATCCTGCAAGTTGAGGAATCCGTACACCACCGGAATGTCTTTCCATGGCGCTTCCAGTTCAAAATCAGTGGTGCAGGCGCCTAAGGTCAGAATGGAAACCGAGGTCAAAATCAAAAAACGGTTCATAAGCTATGCATTAAGGCCCGCAAAGGTACGCCGATTGAATGGAACGGCAAGAAAACGCTATGAAGAATAAGCTGCGATAAGCTACCTTTGTCGGGATTTGGCACAAAACACATCGTCATGTCCGTACACAAAGACGTCAAAAGAGTGACTACCCATGTGCTTCAAGCCATGAAAGCGCGGGGGGAGAAAATTGCGATGCTCACCGCCTACGATTATTCCATGGCCCGCATCCTGGATGAAGCCGGCATGGATGTGTTGCTGGTGGGAGATTCGGCTTCCAACGTGATGGCCGGCCATGAAACTACGCTGCCCATCACCCTGGATCAGATGATATACCACGCTGGTTCGGTAGTGCGCGCGGTCAAGCGGGCATTGGTGGTGGTAGACCTGCCCTTCGGCTCCTACCAGGGCAACTCTAAAATAGCGCTCGAAAGCACCATTCGCATCATGAAGGAGGCCGGCGCTCACGCTGTAAAAATAGAAGGCGGCGAAGAAATTGCCGAGTCCGTCAAGCGCATCCTGTCTGCCGGAGTGCCGGTAATGGGCCATTTGGGGCTGACGCCGCAGTCGATATACAAATTCGGGACTTATACCGTGCGGGCGAAAGAGGAAGCCGAAGCGGAAAAGCTGTTGTCGGATGCCCGGTTGTTGCAGGAACTCGGCTGTTTTGCTGTTGTTCTTGAAAAAATCCCGGCAAAACTCACCAGGAAGGTATCGGAAGAACTGCTCATTCCCACCATAGGCATCGGCGCCGGGCATTACGCCGACGGACAGGTACTCGTGACGCACGACATGCTGGGCATCACCAAAGATTTCCAGCCCCGTTTTTTGCGCCGGTACCTGGAATTATACGACCTGATCAAGGGTGCTACCGGGCAGTATATCGAAGACGTCAAATCCTTGTCCTTTCCCAACGAAAAAGAAGAATATTGACCATTATGCAGCGATCACTCACTCGCAGTATCCTGTTGCTTATGCTCCTTATAGGCGCTGCGGCAGCATTTCTTTTTATGCGGTACCTGACGCGCAATGCAGTACCGCGCGGCCTGGATGATTACTACGTACTTGTACCCACCGGCGCCGGCTTCGACCAGGTGGTAGATTCGCTATTGTCCAAAGGGCTTATCCGCGAAGAGGGGGCTTTCCGGCTCCTTGCCGAGCGAATGGACTACAAACGCGATCCCATGCGGGCCGGCCGTTTCAAATTGGAGCCGGGCATGAGCCTTGTGAAAATGGTGCGCCACCTGCGCGGCGGGGAGCAGGCTCCGGTAAATGTGGTGCTCACCAACGAGCGCCTTCCCGAAAACGTGGCGGCCAAAGTGGCCAGGTTCATCGAACCTGATTCCTCTGAGTTGATCGCTCTTTTTTCCGATCCTGCCTTTTTGAATGAAATCGGATATACGCCCGAAACTTTCATGACCCTCTTTATTCCGAACACCTACCAGTTTTTCTGGAATACCACGCCGCGCAAATTCGTAGAACGCATGATCAAGGAGCACGACGCATTCTGGAGCAAAGACAACCGCAAGGATAAAGCCGCTGATAAAAACCTGAGCATCAGGGAGGTATATACCCTGGCTTCTATCGTGGACAAGGAAACCCTGGCCAACTCCGAGAAGCCCACCATCGCCGGCGTGTATCTCAATCGCCTGCGCATTGAAATGCCCCTGCAGGCCGACCCCACCTCCGTTTTCGCTACCCGCGACTTCGAAACGAAGCGCGTGACCGAATACCACACCAAGTACGACTCGCCTTACAATACTTACCTGTACAAAGGGCTGCCGCCCGGCCCTATCGGCATGGCTTCCATTTCGGGTATCGACGCGGTGCTCAATGCCCAAAAGCACAATTATGTTTATTTCTGCGCCGTTGGCGACGAATCGGGCCTCCACGCTTTCGCCGAAACCTACCAGCAACACCTGGTAAATGCGGCCCGGTACCGGGAAAAACTGAAGGAACGGGGCTTGAGGTGAGACCAATTAAAACATAATACCTATGACCAGCTTTCGCATACGCCCTCGTTTCCGCATGGAAGTGGAGCTGACGCCGGACGAGGTGAAGGAGCGCTTCCGCGAACGCATCGCACAACCTGGCTCGCCCTGCACAGCTGCGTATTTCCCCGAGCACGTTATCCTGCGTTTGCCCATTGAGGAACAGCACTTGTGGTCGCCGCAGTTAGAACTGGCGCTCGAGGCAAAGGAGAATGGCGCTCTCATCAGGGGGATGTACGGCCCCAAGCCGCAGGTGTGGACTTTTTTTACCATTGCCTACGGCGCCATAGGCGTATTAGGTTTATTCATTGCCATCATCGGTTTTTCGCAGCTCAGCCTGGGTATGCCGGCTCATGTACTTTGGGTGTTGCCGGTATTGGCCGGTGCAGCGGTATTCCTGTACATGCTGAGCCAGACCGGGCAGAAGCTGGGCGCCGAGCAGACCTTTACGCTACATCACTTTTTTGAGGAGACGTTGAATAATAAAACGCCGATCTACTAATTCTACGACCAATTTGATTCTGAAAAGAATGGCAAAAGACCTGTTTTTCCTCGCCGTTCCTGTTGAAATATGGGAAGTAGAATTTCAACGCATCGGAATTTCTAATGCCTTGAATGACTATGAGGTGAAGCTCATGATTTATGATCCCGTTCAAAAAAATATCTTGTCATGGCAGGTATAACGGAGAAAATGGAGAGGTACAGTCTGATACTTACTCAATACATTGAGCAATTAGCCGAAGAGCGAAACCTTGCCTTGGGAAGTTCCTCCGATTGCCATGTTGTAATCGACCTGCAAAGACATCATTATCAACTTATAAGAATGGGATGGCACAATCGAAAGTATTACTTTTCGGTGCTTCTCCATTTTTGCATCCACCCGGATGGGAAAATTTGGATCCAGCATAACTCTACCGAAATTCTTGTGGGCAATGCATTGGAAAGCATGGGTGTGCCCAAGTCGGACATAGTAGTTGGATTCCGCCCGGAATACCTGAGGCCTGCCACCGGGTACGCCGTCGCCTGAGTTTTTCGATACGCTCTACGAAATTGGATTTAGCTATTATCTAAAGGGATGGCGTTGTACCCATTCTGCATTTGGTTCAAGCAGCCGGATGAAAAAGGGCATGAGCCTGTTGGAAAGGCCGTGGTTGTGGCGCAGGCGGCAGTCTAATTGTTCCGGCTCAGCGCCCACGGAGCTTTTTATCTCCATAGCCGTGCGGGCAAATACGAGTTCGGAAACCCCTTCCTCTATGGCCGTGCCCACCATGTCGTACAACATGTTCAGGTAGAGCTGGTGCCTGTTATTGGCGTCATCCCGGAAGCCGAGGAAGTGCGCCTCCAAGTTGTCGTTATTGCGCATGGTGGTGTAAAACCCCATGAGTTCATCGCCGGAATAATAGGCGAAAACCCGGAACTGCTTCGGAAAAGTCTTTTTCAACGCGTGGAAATAGTCCGGGTGCAACTCGAAAGGGTTGAAGTCGGCATGAGCGGCCACTTCCTTATACAGGGCGTACATGGCCGGCGATTCTAATTCCGTCATGTGGGCGTTGAGTTCGCGGCGAATGAGGCCTTCTCTTTTTTTGAAGGCCCGCCGCGCCCTGATGCGATACTTGGAACTCATGGCCTCCAGGTAATCTTCTATGCCTTTCCAGGAAGTATGCAGTTGCAACTTCATATTGGGTTGAAAGCTGAAATCGCTGAAGCCATTACCGGCCAGCGCATCGGACACACCTTTGCAGCAAGGGTTGATGTCCTTCACCATGAACAGGTCAACTTTGCGCCCGCCGCGGCGAAAATGGCCGGCTGTTGCCTTGAAAGCGCCGTCCAAAAGAGCGGCTATCGCCGGTTCTTTTAGATGCTGATTTCTAAAATGGAAGCCATGCGCCCCGGTGAGCAGCATATTGCCGCAGATGAGCATTTGAAAGCGGCCAAGCCCGGCCAGGAGGGATTTTATGGAATTCCAACCCCCCTTGCGGCGTGATAGCGAAGCCTCCAAGCTTTTTTTAATGCGCAAATCCAGCAGTTGGCCATAGGCAATACCGGCAGGCTTTTCCTGGTAGTAAAAAATAATGTAGGCGAAAGCCATTCCTTGCGGCGGGCAGTTTTCCACGGATGTCAGAAAAGCGCGCTGCAGGAAAATGTCATTACCGGGCGCCATTTCATCCCAATCCTGTGGAGTATCCGGCATGGAGTGGAAAATGCGGGCAGTCCAGTCCTTCAATTCAAGTGCGACTTGCGTGCCGGGCGACTCCTGGAAGGCAGCTGACGCGCATGGGGCCACATTATCTGTGGAGGGAGCCGCAAAAAAGGACAGCGAATTTTTTATAGCACAGCGTTTGCGCGCGGCGCTTGTTGCAGGGTGATTCATGCCTGTGGTGTTCATCGGGATAGGTAACGCAGTTGGAGAGGGGATTGTTTCGGGAGCAGCCCGTACACGCTGTCGCCTGCAAGGTGTGGGGCGTTCTTACGCCTTTAAATGCCGGAAAAGGCGGCGCAGCGCAGCCAGCATTTTCCCGGGAGGTTGGTAAGAGACGCCGAGGCGGTGGTAAGCTGTGCCTACCTGGCAGATGATCTTCCAATGGCGCAATACCTCCCGCAAGGCGCCAAAGTAGGAGTTGGCTGCTTCGTCGTACATGTGGGTGGGTTCTGAACAAGCGCCGTTGACTTCAATGATAATGAAATTTTTTCCTGCGCGCAGTTCCTCGAAGCTGTCGCATTTGATGTCGAAGCGGCCGTATGCGAAGCCTTCGATCCGGCCGGCGATGCGGTCAAAGCTATCCCTCAGCGTGTCGTCTATATGCGCAGCGGCATTGATGAAGCGCGTGCCTTTGGAGTGGTTGCCGATTTCACCGAGCGGTACGACCTCTCCTTTGGCAGGCACGGAGTCCAACAGACTGCCGTAAGAGCGTACAATGCGTCCCCATTGGAGCAAGGCGCGGGGTTGCGCCTCGATGAGGCCGCGCAGGGTATCGCGCCCGTTGCCGGTCACGCGGAGAAATTCTTTAAAGGTCAGCGATGTAATGCGGCCTTTCTCTTCTCCGGGCATCCGGTAATACAGTACGCCGAACTCGTTTTGTTTTTGTATGAATTCCTGCAACAGAAATTCTACAGGGTGGAGGAGGAGCAAGGCGCGCAGCGCCTGTTCGCCGGTTACTTTGGTTACTAAGAAGCCGCGCAGTCCCATATCTGGCTTGGCAATGAGCGGGAAGCCGATGCCTTCGGCGCTTAGTCGGGTAAGGATGCTTTCAAAATCCTCGCCGGGGCGCGTCAGGATGGTGCGTGGGCGCCATTCAGGAGGGATTTTCATCAGGGTTTCGTATTTCGACTCCACGCCGAAGCCCCCGGAATAGATGCCGGGATTGGCCGCGGTGAAAAAACACAGGTGCCGCGCGCGCAGTGCCAGCCATGGATAATACCAAAGCATGGGAAAGTAGAAAGCAAAGGAAGGCCAGTACTCCCAATGGAGGAGGCGAATGAAAAAGGGCCGGCGCAGTACCGGCGCTTTCACCTTGTTTGCTTTGGATAGCGTTTTCAATTCCATCAGCGGGCAAATTTCGGAAATCGCGACCAATCGCTTCGCATTCAATTTGCAGCATGTGTATCGCAGTACGCCGGACGGCCCGGGAGTTCAATCATGCCCCGATTCCGAAAAAAAATTACCTTTGCGCCCTCAATTTCCGATCATGATCAGTTACATCAAAGGCGAGATCACGCACAAGACCCCTACCTATATCGTGGTAGAAACCGGCGGCGTGGGGTATCATGTACACATCAGCCTGCATACCTATGCGCAAATTGAGAAGCTGGAGCGCGTCAAGATTTATACGCACCTGCTCATTCGCGAGGATGCTCATTCCTTGTATGGGTTTGCTGAGGAGGGCGAGCGCAGCCTGTTCCAGCATCTGATTTCCGTGTCGGGAATAGGGCCGGGCACGGCGCAATTGCTGCTTTCGGCCATGACGCCCGATGAAGTGCGGGCAGCCATTATCGGCGAAAACGAACAGGCATTCGGCAAAGTAAAGGGAATAGGCCCCAAAACGGCCAAACGCATCATCCTTGATTTGAAAGACAAGATGGTGAAAACCTCTGGAGAAGCCCCGTTATCTTTACTGCCTCAAGACAATACCACCCGCGAGGAAGCGTTATCTGCATTGGTTGCGTTGGGCTTTGCCAGAGTGCAGGTACAAAAAGCCCTCAATGCCGTGCTCAGGGAACACCCCTCCTCTATTGCCGTAGAGGAGCTTATCAAATTGGCACTGCGACAGTTGTCATAACACCGCGCCGCAATCCCAAAAAGTAAACGATTCAGCAAAATGACATTTGTTAAAGTTCCGTTGCCCCGTGGGGTGAAGGAATGATTGTCGTTTTTAGTACACTATTGACTTAAAGCCGTCAAACACTCTTATGAAGAGTCTTATACTTTCTACTCTCGCCGCTTTCGCCATGTTGTCCGCCGCTTTTATGCCCGGCGTCGGCAATCCCGGCCTCGATGATCCATTCCGCCTTGCCCTGGCGCCGCCCGTGGTAGATACGCTTCCGCCCATCCGGGACCGGCAGGGGGATTTTATCAACGACCGGCCCTCCAGCCCCTTCGACCTGAAGGACCCCAAGGATGTGGAGAAAAACGTGGAGTTTGATCCCGTCACCGGGCGTTACATCATCACCGAACGCATCGGCGATGATTACTACCGCCCGCCCACTTTTATGACCTTCGAGGAATACCTCGAATACCGGCGCAAACAAGACGAGCGCAGCTATTTCAACTTCCTCTCCGGCGCCGATACCGACGGCAAGATCAGTTCCTTAGACCCCATTGCCAAAATTGATGTGCAAAACAGCCTTATCGACCGGCTCTTCGGCGGTACCGAGGTGGACATCCGGCCCGAAGGCAACATCGACCTCACCTTCGGCTTTGATGTGCAGCGCCTGGAAAACCCCATTCTCCTCGAACGACAGCGCACAACCGGCGGCTTTGACTTCGACATGGCCATCCGAATGAACGTGACCGGGAGGATAGGCACCAAACTCACCCTGTCCACCAATTACAATACGAACGCCACCTTCAACTTCGACAACCAGATCAAGATCAACTACAATACCGATGCCCTCAACGATCCCTTCAGCGAGGATGCCATCATCAAAAAGATCGAAGCGGGCAACGTAAGCCTGCCCCTGCGCGGAACGTTGATACAGGGCGCGCAGAGCCTTTTCGGTATCAAAACCGAATTGCAGTTTGGACGCCTGCGCCTTACCTCTGTCATTTCACAGCAAAATTCCCAGAAGCAAAATCTCAAAATTGAAGGCGGAAGCCAGTTGCAGGAATTTGAAGTGCGCGCCGACGAATACGACGAGAACCGGCACTTCTTCCTCTCCTTCTACAACCAGGAAACCTTTGAGGACAACCTCTCCAACCTCCCGCAGGTGCGCTCCGTGTTCAAACTGGAAAACATTGAAGTGTGGGTGACCAACAACCGCAATGAAGTGGACGAAATCCGCGAGATCGTCGCTTTTGCCGACCTCGCCGAGCCGAATACTTTAGTCAGCCCTGACAAGGTAAATGCCCCCGCCATACCGGTCTATCCGGACATTACGCGCACCAGGGGGTTGCCCTCCAACGATGCCAACGATCTCTATGCCCGCGTCAGCGCTGATCCTTCCCTTCGCCAGATAGACAACGCAGTGGCTCGCCTCCAAGGCCCGGGTTTCGACCTGGTACAGGCACAGGATTTTGAAAAAGTTTTTGCCCGCAAGCTCAAACCCACCGAATATACCGTCAATCCCGAACTGGGCTTCATCTCCCTCGGCATCAACGTACAACCCGACCAGGTGGTGGCTGTTACCTATTCCTATTCCTACAACGGCAAACTCTTCTTCGTAGGCGACCGCCCGGAGAATATACCCACGGCTACCTTAGACTCCGTGCCCCAGGTTCTCTTCGCCAAAATGCTCAAGAGCACCGTACAGCGCACCGACCTGCCCACCTGGGACCTCATGATGAAGAACATCTATCCCATCGGCGCTTACCAGGTGGACCCCAAGGAGTTCCGCTTGGACGTATTTTATGAAGACCCGGGCAAGGGCATCAAGCGCTTTTTGCCCTTCTCCAACCTCGAGGGCCGCCCCTTATTGCGCGTTTTCCAGATAGACAAGCTCAACACCCAGGGCGACCCCCAACCCGATGGTATTTTCGACTTTGTGCCCGGCGTCACCATCAACACCCGCAACGGGCGCATCATGTTTCCCGTGCTGGAACCATTCGGCCGATCCCTTGCCGCCCAGATCACCGATCCGGTGCTGCGGGATTCTTTGGTATATCAGGCACTGTACGACAGCACTCTGTTCCAGGCGCGGGAATTTCCCGAAAAGAACCGGTTCCTCATCAAGGGCAGCTACAAGTCGAGCGTGTCGTCTGAGATTTCTCTCGGCGCATTTAATATACCCCCCGGCTCGGTGACCGTGACCGCCGGCGGCCAGCGCCTTATCGAAGGCCAGGACTATGAGATCGACTACAATATTGGCAGGGTGCGAATCCTCAACGATGCATTATTGCAATCCGGGGTGCCGGTGAATGTGTCATATGAAGACAATACGCTCTTCGGTTTCCAGACCAAGACCATGGTAGGGTTGAGGGCAGACTACGAAGTGAGTAAAAAACTCAACATCGGCGCCACTTTCATGCAACTTTTCGAGCGGCCCTTTACGCCGAAAGTCAATATCGGCGAAGATCCCATCAACAACAAAATCTACGGCTTCGACATCAACTACAGCACCGAAGCGCCTTTCCTGACCAAATTGGCCGACAAGCTGCCCCTGATACAAACCAAAGCGCCTTCTTCCTTCAATTTCATGGCCGAGGGCGCCTTGCTGAAACCCGGCCATGCCCGCGCCATCAACCAAGACCGCAGAGACGACGGCGGCGTAGTATATATTGATGATTTCGAGGGCGCTTCTGCCGGCATCGACCTGCGCCAGCCCGTCAACCAGTGGTTCCTCTCCAGCGTGCCGCAAAACAACTTCCGCTGGCCGGAAGGCGAATTGATCAACAACCTTGCCGGCGGCGCCAACCGCGCCAGGCTGAACTGGTACCGCATTGACCTGAGCGCGCGCAACAGCGACGATGAGCGAAACCCCTACACCAGCTTAGTGGACCAAAACGAGGTTTTCCCCAATCTCACGGTCACACCCGATCAGTTGCCCAATATCCAGACCTTCGACCTGACTTACTATCCGCAGGAACGAGGCCCCTACAACTTCGATCTGCCGAGAGGCGGTTACCCGGGCTTTTCCGACGGCGTCACCATCAACGGCGACTCGATCATTCTCAACTCTCCCCGCACCCGGTGGGGCGGCATCATGCGGGCCCTGAATACCGTGGATTTCCAGACGGCCAACATCGAATACCTGGAGTTCTGGATGCTCAGCCCCTTCCTCAATCCCGACGACCCGACCGGTTTCCTGCCGCAAGATCAATTAGATTCGCTGGAAGGCGCCGTTTATTTCCACCTCGGCAACATTTCCGAGGATATTCTCCGCGACTCGCGCAAGTACTTCGAAAACGGCCTGCCCACCCCCTTCAACCCCAACAGACAAGTGGATACCACCGCCTGGGGTGTCGTGCCGGTGGCGCCGCAGATCACCCGCTTTTTTGACAACGACCGCCAGGGGGGGACCGAAAGCCGCCAACGGCAGGACGTAGGCCTGGACGGGCTGGATGACGATGGCGAGCGCCGTCACTATTCCTCATATATTGACGCCATAAGAGCGGAGGCTCCGGGCGCAGCAACCAGAATTGAACTCGACCCGGCCAATGACAACTTCCGGTACTTCCGCGACGAATCCTTCAGCCCCAACGATGGAATACTCCAACGTTACCGGGACTTCAACAATCCCCAGGGCAACTCACCCGAAAATACAGGCCAACAGTTTATTTTCTCTTCCACCAACTTTCCCGACGCGGAAGACCTCAACCAGGACAACACCCTCAACGAGACGGAGGCTTACTTCCAGTACCGGGTACCCATCTTCTACGATCGCAGCAACCCCCGGGAGGTGGATATAGTAGCCACTCCTTTTATCACCGACCGGCGGGTGGCCGGCAACGGGCGCGTGTGGTACCGCTTCCGCGTGCCGCTCAGTACGACCAACAGCCAGTTTGCGACTACCCACGGCGGCATCCGGGATTTTCGATCCATCCGCTTTATGCGTATGATGCTCAAAGATTTTGGAAGGCCCGTTACGTTGCGCTTCGCCACTTTGGAACTGGTGCGCAACCAGTGGCGCCGTTACCAGCAGGACCTTTCTCCTGAAGCTACGTGCCAGGATGAGCAGGTAGAATTCAATATCGATGCCGTAAACATCGAAGAAAACGTCAGCCGACTGCCCTTCAACTACGTATTGCCATTAGGCATTCAGCGCGAGCGTTCTCTCGGGGTGTTCAATGCATTGCAGAATGAACAGTCGCTTTCCATGGTGACCAGGAAACTATGCGACGGGGAGGATGTGTCTGTATTCAAAACCATTAATCTTGACATGCGGGTGTACAAAACCCTGCGCATGTTCGTTCACGCCGAAGAAAAAAGAGACAGGAATCCCGACCAGGTCGTTAATCCGGGCGATCTCAGCATCTTCCTGCGCATAGGCAGCGATTTCAAAAACAACTACTACGAGTACGAGATACCCTTGTACATGTCTGATCCGGCAAACCTCCCCTCCAACCCCAACAGCGATGCTTATAAACAGGAGGTCTGGCGCCCGGAAAATGAATTCGACTTTGACCTGGACTTGCTGCGCGACCTCAAAGAAAGGCGCAACGTGGTGGATTTCCCGTTAGACGAGGAGTTCATAGAGACCGTGGCCGGCAGGGTGGGCGGCTTGCCGCATCGCATCAAAGTGCGCGGCAATCCCAACTTCGGCTTGGCCAAACAGGTGCTGGTAGGGGTGCGAAACCCAACCGGCGGCAATAACGGATCACTCGACTTCGAGGTGTGGATAAACGAATTGCGCCTCAACGGGTTGGACGAACGCGCCGCCGGCGCCGCCATAGCCCGTGCCGACATACAATTGGCCGACCTTGCGTCCTTTACCGTTGCAGCCAATTACAGCAGCATAGGCTTCGGCGGGCTTAACCAGAAAGTGGCCGAGCGAAGCCGGGAAGCCCTCTACGGCTACGATTTTGCCGCTAATGTGCAGCTCGGAAAATTCCTGCCCGACAAGTGGGGCATCAACCTGCCTTTCTACGGTCAGATTTCAAATAATATCCGAAGGCCGGAATATGATCCCTACGACTTGGACGTGCCGCTGAAGGCCAAATTGGAAAATGCCGACGACCAGGCCCAGCGCGATTCCATCCGCAATCTGGCCCTTGACGTCACCCAGTTGCGAAGCGTCAACTTTACCAATGTCCGTAAAGAGCGGGCGCCTACAGCTGCGGCGCCGAAACCGTGGGATATCTCCAATTTCAGCGTCAACTACAGTTTCACCCAAACCGACCGGCGCGATCCGCTCATCGAGTCCGACTCCGAAGACCGCCGCACCGGCGGCCTCGACTATGCCTACTCCCGGCCGGTGAAATACGTGGAGCCCTTCAAGAAATTAGTGAAGAACGACAAATACCTCAAGCTCATCACGGGCTTCAACTTCAACCCCATACCCAACGCCTTCACCTTCCGCACTGTGCTCAACCGGCAGTTTGCCGAAACCCGCTACCGCTTCACCGGCCTGCCGGAGCGGTTCAATACCTTTTATAACAAGCGCTTTACCTGGGACCGCGACTTCAACGTGCAGTGGGATATGGCCCGCTCGCTCAAATTCAATTTCTCGGCTCTGACCAATGCCACGGTGGACGAACCCGACGAAACCTGGATGCAAGACAACCCCGACATCGCACCCGACATCGACAGGTTCCGCCGCGACAGTATCTGGAACAGCCTGAAAAACTTCGGCCGGATCAAGAATTACAACCACAACTTCAATATCAACTACACCCTGCCTACCCGGAGCATACCATTCATGGATTGGGTACAGGTGCGGGCCCAATACCAGGCGGAGTACAACTGGACAGCCATAGCCCTCAACGTGGACAGCCTCGGCAATGTGGCGCAGAACAAGCAGCGAAGGCAGTTGAATGCCGATTTCAACTTCGACAACCTGTATGCTAAAATCGGCTATTTAAAAAATATCGAACGCGCCGCACCCCCGCCTAAGGCAAAACCCGACCCGGCTCAGCCACGGTCCAAGAGCGAAGACGCCGAGCCTAAGGCCGGCGGCGAAAAAAAGAAAGATGCCACGCCGAGCGCCCTGGAGAAAGCTTTGATACGGCCTCTGCTCATGATCCGGAAAGTACGCTTCACCTTATCTGAGGACTTTTCCACCTCCCTCCCCGGCTTTCTTCAGCAGGCCGGCATCCTGGGCATGGGCAACAACTTTGATGGGCCGGGCTGGGGCTTTATCGCCGGTATGCAGCCCAGGATACGAACCCTGAGCGAAAGCGATTACTACACTTCCAAAGACTGGCTGCACGATGTAGGCAATAACCGGGGTTGGATCAGCAACTCGGTGTTCCAAAACCGCGAAGTGTTGCAGGATTATACGCAACGGGTGGACGGGCGCATCACTTTAGAACCGTACCGCGATTTTCGCATCGACGTGGAGATAAACCGCGCCTTTAATGAAAGTCACGCCGAGTTCTTCAAGGATACTCTCCCCGACGGCAGCCTCGGGCTGGTACACGCCGTACCCAAAAAGTCCGGTTCCATGGCGATCAGCTTTTTAGCGCTCGGCACGCCTATGAGCACTGACTCTACCGTCATCCGTCGCCTGTTCCGGGAGTTTGATCAAAACCGGATCATCATTTCTCAGCGCATCGGCCAGGGGCAACACGACAATGATACCCTTGCTGCGCGAGGCTACACGAAAGGTTACGGCAATATTCAAAACGAGGTCTTACTGCCTGCCTTCCTTGCTGCTTACACCGGCAAAGACGCCCGCACTGTCGGCCTCGATGTGTTCAAAACCATGCCTTTGCCTTCCTGGCGATTGAGTTACAACGGTTTGTCGAAGCTGCCATTCTTCAGGGATATCTTCCAAAACTTCAGCCTGACCCACGGCTACAAGGGCAGCCTTAATGTGAACAGGTTCGATACCAACCCGCAATGGTTGGATACCCGCAACCAGGGCGGTCCCGATCCGTTCAGCGGCAACTTCTACGCGCGCCTGCTCATCCCCGAAGTGGTCATTCAGGAAAGTTTTTCGCCCCTTATAGCCATTGATGCAGCGCTGAAAAACGGGATGTCGTTCAATGTTGACTACAAGAAATCGCGAACCCTGGCCATGAGCTTCATCAGTTACCAATTGGCCGAAACCCAATCCCAGGAAATCGCCCTCGGCTTCGGGTATCTCTTGCGCGATGTGGATATTTCCTTCCTTACCGGCAGCAACAAGAGAGGCGCCAAAAAACCCGAGCCGCAAACCACTCAACCCGGCCAGCCGCAGCGGCCCGGGATCGGCGGAAGAGGGGGGCAATTGCGCAGCCGCGACCTGGACATAAACTTCAACATGTCTGTACGCGATGACGTGACCTTCAATCACTTGCTCGACCAGGGCGTAATAGAGCCGGTGCGGGGCAATTACGCGCTGAACATCTCGCCCTCGGCAGAGTATCAGATCAATACCCGGCTGGCGCTGCGCCTGTTCTTCGATTACCGGCAAAATATTCCGCGGACTTCTGCCGGTTTCCCGAGAACGGATACCTCCGGCGGCTTGGTGGTTCGCTTTAAATTACAGTGATAATCAGGCAGTGGGCACTGCACTGCCCACTGCATACTGCCTACTGACTCATGGATTCCACCCTTCTTCAACTCACCCGCGCCCAGGAATCGAGGGCAGCCATAGAGCGGCTCTACATTGCCATGCGGCATCTTTTCATCCGGGGAGGTTACAAGCCGCTGGGCGTTTCCGGCGATGCCATGATCAAATCGTTGGTCGAGTTGCGTCCGGAAATTTACGGTTCCATTGCCGATCCGGAGCGCGTGGAGTTGGATGGGCTGTTCTATGTGTTTCAACGCCTTCCCAAAGGCATCGAGGAATGCCGCTACATCCGCCTCATATCCCGCGAGGGCTACGAACATGCCAATTTCCAGCCCATTGTGCCGCCGCGTCGCAAGCGCAACTGCTACCGAATTGATGAAGAGCAGATGTTCATTGAGATGACGCGGGGCCGGAGCGATATTTACGACATCCTCACCCACCTCACATTCTTGTATATAGAGGCCGAAAAAATACGCCGCCACAGCGAGGACCATAAAGGCAAGAAGCGCCGCGAGTGGCTCAAACTGGAGGAGATGGTGCTGGGCGATGAAGCTGCGCAAGAGGAAGTGAGCAAGGAAGTAGCCTATACCTATCTCAGCATTCTGCTGGGCCGCACTTACGAGGAGGTGGTGGCTGCTGCCGCCCGTTTTGACGGAGACCCGACGGTAAACGACCTTTTCCACATCACCTACTGGCTGGGGCGCTTGTCGTCGGAAGAAGTGCACGAAAAGGAAGACCGGGAGATCACTTTTTCCTCGGCGCTGCGGGAGCGCGTGGGGCACCATACCTACGGAGACCTCTGGGCATCCAATATCAAAGACTATCTCGCGCAGGGCAAAATGCTGGACCGCCCGGTACACATCGTGAGCGCCAATCCGCACAGCTTTATGAACGCGCTCTACGCCAAAGCCGCGCTGCGAGAGCAAGGCAAAACGTTGAGTTTGGAGGATATGGCCCGCCTGTTGAGCCTGGAGGAAAATGCCGGCCTGCGACAAAAAGTACAGGCCTATGCCATGAAGCACGGCATGTACCAAATAGACGACACCAGCGGCACCAATATCTCCGTACAAATATTCGATACACTGCAAATAGACCCGGCGCTCCTGCCCGCCGAGCTGCAATGGAATGCGGAGCGCGTGCGCACCGGGCGCCCCGTGCTCATCGTGATGGACTATGCCTTCGGCGAACAGGCCTATGAAACCATGGATGAATTGCTGAAGCCATATCCCACTCCCGAAGGCGAGGTGCTCTTCAACGTGCAGTCCATCAACATTATGGGCAAAGCCGGCATATTGGACGGCGGCAAAGGCGACATCATGGTGCCTACGGCGCATGTATTTGAGGGAACCGCCGACAACTACCCGATCCAGAACCTTTTTTCCAAAGCCGATTTCGAAGGCTACGGCTTGGAAGTATATGAAGGCCCCATGATCACCGTGATGGGCACTTCGCTCCAAAACCGGGACATACTGCGCTACTTCCTGGAATCCTCCTGGCGCGCCGTGGGCTTGGAGATGGAGGGCGCCCACTACCAGAAGGCCATCCAATCGGCTTCCCGCATTCGCAACAGCATCACCCCTGATGTAGCGATCCGCTACGCCTACTACGCCTCGGATAACCCACTGCTCACCGGGCATACCTTAGCTTCCGGCAGCCTCGGCCTGGAAGGGGTGAAACCTACTTACCTGATTACTACAAAAATACTGAATTGCATTTTTGGGTAAACTTAAGGCAATCACCCCCACCACACCAAACCTCCTACTCCCGCCAGGAACAGCAGGAAAAACACCCCCGCCAGCCGCTTGTCCCGGCCCAGAAGGCCCAGCATATCCGCCTCCTTGCTGCGCTTGCGGATGTTGCCCACCCGGATGACCCGCAGCATGATCTCAGGGGGTAATGAGGCTGGGTGGTGGGGGGAATAATCCGGCATTGGCCAAAGCTTCTCTCTCCAATAGGCGGTCAATATGATTAAATCGAAAAATTTTTGCCGTGCCTTCTCCAATTTCTGTCTTCGGCAAAATCATTGGACCGGAAGCTCCGAAGTGCTCTGTCCAAACATCAGTTCGCGGATTGAAGAATCGAATGATTTTGTTTGCCGGAATTAGTATGGTGCCAATATCCGTTCCTTTATTGTAGTTGCATATTGCGCAGGCCCAAGCCAGATTTTCCGCATCATTTGAGCCGCCGTGCTTGAGCGAAATGATATGATCAATCTCGTATCCAATGAAAGAGAACAGTTCCGGGACCATGCAATACTCGCAACATTGAGCGGCCCGCTCTCTTACGAATCGGCGGGTTTTAACGGAAATGTACCGGCTCACTGATGCAAGATTTGATATGCTTTTATTTTGGCTAGTCGCAGTAAATGCTCGAGCATTAGGTAATGGTCAAGTTCTGATTGCTCTTCCTCGCTTAATTGGCCGGCTTTAGATTTTTCGATCAAACTGAAGACCCTTTTCCGGGTAGCCTGGGAAGCCTTGAATTCAAGTACTCGTTTTGGGTTTTCCCCAGCAATGAATTCTATAATTTCATCAACGGCGGTGGAAGCAATCATTTCAGCATAGTTTTATATTCGCAAAAATAACGATTTTTTCTGGGGAATCGCACAGATAAATCACCCCCACCACACCAAACCTCCTACTCCCGCCAGGAACAGCAGGAAAAACACCCCCGCCAGCCGCTTGTCCCGGCCCAGAAGGCCCAGCATATCCGCCTCCTTGCTGCGCTTGCGGATGTTGCCCACCCGGATGACCCGCAGCATGATGACGGCAATGAGGAGGTAAGAGAGCAGGTATATCTTGTCCATCAACACCATGTAGCCCACGTCGGGCAGGGCGGAGCTGTACGACTGCTGCAAAAACACGCAACTGAGCAGCCCGCCGATGGGCAGGGAGATGCGCGCGTCCATGTAGTTGGGATGGATGAGCAAAGCGCCTAATGCGGCTACAATGACAACCAACAGCGGCAGCATGAGCTTGAGCACAAAATAGCTGAGCGGGCGGGCGATGCTGAGTTTGTAGGTGAAATTGCTGAAAGAAGAGCCGTTAAGCTCCGGCTCGCCGAAGTCGGTGTCGTAAAAATAGGAGTGCGTATCGATGCGGGCGCCGAGGATGCGCCAGCCGGGAATGACGAAATCCTTGCGAAAGAGCGACTTTGCGGGGTCGGTTTCATAGATCAGTTCCTCCAGGGGGTAGTCCACGTTTTCGATGCGGATGTCCAAGTCGTGGCGGTCCAAGGGGAAGCGCCGCAGGTCGAAGGAGTGATAGAAGCGGCCCTCCGCCCTCATGCCGTTGTAGAGGCTGCCGTCGGGTTTTTCCACGTTCTCTTCGTGAAAGGGCGCGCCGGTGAAGGCCCATTTTTCCACGGCATTCACAAACTCTATGTTCATGGGATCGCGTTCGCCCTGCCACTTGAACCAGAGGTAAAAATCGGCGTAGAAGGTGTACTCGCTTACGTTGAGGTCGTATATGTTCATGAGGTACATGCCGGTGGCCACGGAGGTGGGCGGTTCTTCCTCCTGTGCGGGAAGTGCGGCGGCGAAAAAGAGGATTGCGGAGGTGAGGAGGTGTTTGGTTTGCATGGCGGTACGGTGAAAGGTGAAATAAACCGCAAAACTGCATAAATTCAAATTTAAAACCGCAAAAGTAGCGGTATCACCTAAGACTTAACGTTTGAAATACTCATGCCGCTCCCTGCTGCGCTCCTCGCGGCGCAGGTATTCCCCCAGGGTGTAGCGCTTCGGCTCCTTAGAGGGCTTGATTTGAGCCAGCGGATTGGTTATCGGCAGCTTTTCTTTCCCTGATGTGCTTGCGGCATCCATGGCGCGGTGGTTTTGTATTGGCGAAGATAAGGGTTTTTCGGCAAAAATCACTAATCACCCTCCCGCAAACCCCAGCCTCTGCTGCACGTCTGCCGGCAGGGCGGGCAGTTTGCTGCGCTCTATGAGGAAGGTGGTCAGGGCGGCGATTTCCTGGAAGATATAGTGCCGGTCCAAGGCGGCTTTGAGGTAATCCTTGCCGGTGCTGCCGCCGGTGCCGGTGCGCAGGCCGATGATGCGGTTCACCATGTTCACATGGCGGAAGCGCCAGGTAGAGAGCAACTCGTCCATGTCTAACAGCAGGCTGAGGTACTGGTAGGGCAGGTGCAGCAGCGGGAAGTCGCGGTACAGCATGATGAAGAGCGCATTGCGGCGCGCCTCGAAGCTGAGCTTGCCCGTTTTTTCCTCGGCGGCGATGAAAAAGCGCTCAAACTGGCGCAGGTTGCCGCGTTCGTTGTCCACCAAGCTCTGCTCGTAGAGCTGGTAATAATCCGACCAGAACGGGTGCAGGCCTTCCTTGGCGGGAAAGGCGGCGCGGTAGTTGCCCCAAAATGCCGCCTCGCGGAAGAAAGGCATGCGCTCGAGCCATTCGTTGGTCAGTTCCAGCAGGGAGCGTCGGCTTTCCACGCGCTGTATGAGAGCGGCGTGTTCGGGCCGCAGTTGGGAGATGTAGTACAGCTCGCCGTGGCGGTCGCCTTGTTTGAGGCCGAGGGCGGCTTCCACTACTTTGAACTGCACGCTTTGGAAGCCGGAAGCCGGGCGCAGGAGGTTGCGGAAGTCGAGGAAGTCGAGCGGGGTCATGGTTTCCATCACGTCAATTTGCCGGATGAGCAGTTGCAGGATGATCTTGACGCGGCCCAGCCGGTGGAAGATGGTGTAAAAATCGGGCGAGTTGTCGGGGATGTAGGGCTGCCGGAACAGGTCCTGGATGGATTCTATCTCGTGGATGATCTGGCGGAACCACAGCTCGTACGCCTGGTGGGTGACGATGAAGAGCATTTCGTCGTGGGCCGGGCGGCCGGCTTTTTCGCTTTCTAATTCCTGCGCGTTCAGTATCTTGTCCAATTGCAGGTAGTCGCCATAGTAGATGCCCTGGTCGGAGATGTGCATGATGTTTTTTGTTTGGTTATGGACGTATCAGGTAGTGCGGCGGCTGCGTTGTACTTGCAAATATACTCAATCGCCTACCGGTTCCTCAAATTTAATGCCCAATCCTACCGGCTCTCCAGCCGGGCGGCGGCGCCAACCCTTGCTTTGAGCGTATTGGTGTTTTCCAGCAAGACGATTTCCCTGTTTATCAATGCTTCTTTCCATCCTTTGTAGGTCGCCAGGAGGTTGTACAACTGGTCGTTGGCCAAGATTTCCTCAAAATTATCACTTGAAATCCCGCCTCTTGGAAAAGCATTGAAGACCTCCCGGAATTCCCGGTGCTTTTCGATGCTCAGTTCATTGATCCATTTGGTCGCTGCACCGTATTCGTGATCAAACAGCTTGATGACCTGCATTTTCAATTCATTGGAATGAATAATATCAAACCCGCTCGATTTCAGGGACTCAAAGGCGGAGGATACCAGGGTCACCTGGTGCGTCCAGGCCATCATGGGCAAAAGTACAGCCAGGGAGTCGGAGTAAGGGATTTTGTTGTCAAAATGTCCGACGATGAATTCGATATCTTCGATCATTTTCCGGTTGAGCCGGATGTCTTGTTCCAAAATTGAAGCGTTGGATTCCAGTTCCTCGTAAAGGTCTTTCAAGACCATTTGCTCTTGCGCCAACGACAGCCTCGCCGCATTCCAATTGTCGATTTGCAAAGCCAGCAGGATACCGGCCACGATGAGCACGACCTCCCCAACCGCGTAGAGCAGGTAACGCTTCAGGTTACCTTCTTCGATCAACTGGCGTCTTATCCGCCGAAAGAATCTGAGCATGTGGCGCTGTTTTGATCAAAGCCCGCTGCTGCATTGTGCCGGGAAAATGCAGGGATTGGCTATTGCAATGAAATGAAGAGAGACTCGCTGCGATCCGTGAATCTTTGTTTTTTGATCTCTTTACTATGGTACAAATTTATACTTTTTTGTGCCTTTTCAGCAAAGAAACCAGCTTTACTCTCCAAACTACAATCTGTATCTCATCAACTCCGCCACCGCCGCCTGGTAATTCCACTCTGTTTTGAGGAAGTGCAGCACGGCATTCTGGTACAGGCTCATTTCCAGAAAGTACTCGAAGGTAGTGATCTCGCCGAGGCGCAGGGCCTTGTCCAGCAACTCCGGGTTGTTCACAGAGGCAATGGCGCTTTCGAACTCGTCCAGCGATCTCCGGAGCGCTGCCTGCCGCTCGTACATTTCCTTAATTTCAAAAAAGTGCTCGTTCAGGTGGCTTTGCAGGCGCAAGCCGGCGTGCAGCACCTGCGCTTGTTGCGCTTCTGTGCGGTATTTGTGCTCCCAGACCGGAAGGGTCAGCCCGGCGTGAACACCGCTGAAACGCTGCCCCAAAATGCCCTGGTAATGGTAGCCGGCCTCAAATTTCGGCAGCCGCCAGGCTTTTGCCAGTTCCAATTGCTTTTCGGCTATTCGCTTTTCCTGCTCCAGCATTTGGCGCTTGGGACTGGCACTTTCATATTCTTTTATCACCACGTCGAAAGGTTTTACTTCTTCCAATGGAGGATAGACCGTATCCTGAAAGGAGATGGCCGCGCCGCCGTTCAGCCCGGTGAGGCGGTTGCCCAGCTTTTGTATTCCGATGCCGTTTTCCTGTCGCAACTGGCTGATCTCCAAAAGCTGGAGCTTGGTTTTGTTCACATCCAGCACGCCGCCCTCGCCTGTATCCATTTTCCGCTGAAAACCGGCGAGCAGGTTTTCCAGTGCCTCCTTTCGCTTTTGGTACTGAGCGGCCAGCTTGTTGCGGTACACCAGTTCAAGGCAGACCAATTTGGCATCCAGCAACACTTCCTGCCGGCGGGCGGCGAGTTCGGAGTTGGCCACTGCGCCTTGTTCTGCCGCCAGGTCTTTGCGCTTCCGGTACGTCGTGGGGAAGTCGAAGGGTTGTACGGCGAAGAAATCCGTCTGATTGCCTGCCGAGGCCGGAGCGCCGAACAGGAACTGCCCCTGGATCGCCGGATCAGGCAAGGTCAGCCCGGTTTTGTATTCCATTTTCCTGGCTTCCCAATACTGCCGGCGTTCGGCGAGGTCTTTGTTGTTCTTCTCCACTGATGAGAGTACGGTTTCAAGAGTGGACTGCCCCCAGGCAGGGACTGCCATTGCAAGAACAAGCAGCTTGATCATAATGATATTATGCTTCATGGTTCTCTTTTCTGTTCGTTAAAAAATACGCCACCGGCACCACGAAAATGTTGAGCAGGGTGGAAGTAAGCAGGCCGCCTAAAATGACTTTTGCCATCGGGCTCTGGATTTCGTTGCCGGGCAGGTCGCCTGCAATGGCAAGCGGGATAAGCGCAAGCCCCGCCGTCAGTGCCGTCATCAGGATCGGCGAAAGACGGTCAACGGAGCCTTCCATGACCGTTTCTGCAAGCGGCTTGCCTTCCTCCTTCAATGCACGGTAACGGGACACGAGCAGGATGCCGTTCCGGGTAGCTATGCCGAACAGCGTGATGAACCCAATGATGGCGGGAATGCTCAGAATGCCCGACGTGATCCAGATGCTGAACACCCCTCCGATGAGGGCCAGCGGCAAGTTCAACAGGATGATGGTGGTTGTTTTCAGGCTTTTGAATTCCTGGAAAAGCAGCAGGAAGACCACCAGCAGCGAGAGCAGGGAAGTCAATACCAGCGTACGGGAGGCTTCGGCTTCCGCCTCGAACTGCCCTCCGTACTCGATGCGGTAACCTTCGGGAAGGGCGATCGTTTCGGATACGGTTTTTTGGATAGCCTCCACCGCAGAACGCTGGTCGCGCCCGGCTACGTTTACCGAGACGACGGTCCGGCGCTGTACGTTTTCCCGGTTGATGGCATTAGGCCCGGAAGCGCTGACCACATCGGCCACGTAATAAAGCGGTATCTTTTGGTCGTTGGCAGCGTCGATCAGCGTATTCCGGATATACTCGATCCTGCCGCGGTTGGCGTCGTCGAAGCGCAGCACGAGGTCGAAGCGTTGGTTGCCTTCGAACACCTCCGACACTTTTTCCCCGGCAAACGCCACATCCACCATCTCGTTGAAGGCGCCGACGGAGATGCCGTAATGGTTGAGCATTTCCCGCTTTGCCCTGATCTGGACCTGCGGGATTTCGATTTGCGGCTCCACCCCCACGTCCACCAGGCCGGGTATGCCGGTAATGGCGGCTTGCACTTCCTTGGAAAGGGCGTACAACCGGTTCAGGTCAGGTCCGAAGATCTTGATGGCAATGTTGGCCCTCGTACCGGAGAGCATGTGGTCAATGCGGTGCCCGATGGGCTGCCCGATGGTAATATTTGCCCCCGAGACCGTGGCGAGGCGTTCCCGCACCTCTTGCATGAACTCGGCGCGGCTTCGGCCGGTCAAAACGAACGGCGCATCAATTTCTGCGGCGTTCACGCCCTGAGCGTGCTCATCGAGTTCAGCCCGGCCGGTACGGCGGGTCGTTACCTTGATTTCGGATACCTTCAGCAGTTCCTCTTCAACGCGGGTTCCGATCTTGTTGCTTTCTTCCAGGGAAATACCCGGCAGGCTGACTGCCGAAACGACCAGCGAACCTTCATTAAATTCGGGCAAAAAACTCCGCCCCAGTTGCGTCAGTACGAAAATAGCTACGCCGACCAACAAGGCTGCGGCGACAATGACAACAGCTTTTGCCCGCATTACGCCTTTCAGCATCCTGGAATAGCCTTGCTGCAAACGCTGTACAAGCCAGCTTTCGCCGTGTTGTTTTTGAAGCGTTTTTTCATTGGCCAGCATAAAGCTGCACAACACCGGCGTGAGGGTTATGCTCACCACCAGGGAAGCGAACAAGGATACGATAAAGGCAATGCCGAGCGGAGCAAGCAGCTTGCCCTCCATGCCCGACAGGAAAAACAAGGGGAGGAAGGCCACAATGATGATGAACGTGGCATTGATGATACTCGTCCGGATCTCAAATGAAGCGTCAAAAACCACCTCCAAAATACCCCGGCGCTCTTCCGGCGGCAGGGCGGCATTCTGCTTCAGGCGTTTAAAGACATTCTCCACGTCAATGATGGCATCGTCCACAAGATCGCCGATGGCGATCGCCATGCCGCCGAGCGACATGGTGTTGATGGTAAAACCGAGCCATTTCAAGGCCAGGATTGCAACGATGAGCGAGACCGGGATGGCTAAGAGCGAGATGACCGTAGCCCGCCAGTTCATCAAAAACAGGAACAGGATGATGACCACAAAAGCGCTTCCTTCCAAAAGCGTTTTTTGGATGTTGGAAATGGAGGCGCTGATGAAATCCGCCTGCCGGAAAATCCTGGTGTTGATCTGCACGTCGGCAGGCAAGGTTTTTTGCAGGCCGGCAATGGCCTCGTCAATGGTCTCGGTCAATGCCAGGGTGTTGGTAGCGGGCTGTTTTTGTACCGTCAGGATCACGGCGGGTTTGCCCCGGAGCGCGCCGTCGCCGATTTTCGGGGCAGCGCCGATTTGGAGTGTCGCTACATCCTCGATTTTGACCACGCCCTGCGGTGTGGTTTTTACGACCGCATTGCCGAGCTCCGCCAGATCGCTTGTCCTGCCTATACCCCGCACGACATACTCGTTGCCGTATTCGTTCATAAAACCGCCCGATGAGTTGCCGTTTGCACCCCTGGAGGCGTGCAGCAGTTCGGTCAGCGATACGTCGAAAGCGGCCATTTTCTGCGGCGAAGCCAAAATCTGGTACTGTTTGTACTCGCCCCCGATGACGATCACCTGGGCCACGCCGCCCGTTGCCAGCAGGCTGGGCCGGAGGGTCCAGTCGGCAATGGTGCGCAAGTCCATTTGCGAGGTGCTGTCCGCCGTCAGGCTGATGAGCATGATCTCGCCCATGATGCTCGCTTGCGGCGCCAGGGTGGGGTTGCCCACGCCTTGGGGCAACCTTGCCGAAACGGCGCCGATCTTTTCAGTTACGATTTGCCGTGCCCTGAAAATATCGGTGTTCCACTCGAATTCCACCCAAACGATGCTGATACCCGCCGCCGACGACGAACGCACGCGCCGCACGTTGGTAGCCCCGTTCACGGCCGTTTCGAGCGGAAAGGTAACGAGTTTTTCCACCTCCTCCGGCGCCATGCCGTGCGCTTCGGTAAGCACCACGACCGTAGGGGCGGTCAGGTCGGGAAATACGTCCACTTCCATGCGAAAGGCAACCACCGAGCCGAAAACAATAAGCAAAACGGAGGCTACGATGACGAGCAGGCGGTTCTGGAGGGAAAAATTTATGATCCTGTTGAGCATTTTACGGCAGTTTCGGGGCGAAGTTCAGCCGTCCGGCTGCTTTATCCCCGTTGATGATTTGAAAAAATGATCTGCAAACGCTGCCCGGCGGTTGCACTATTTTCAGGTACCGGAAACGTACCCCCGAGGGTCAGGCACGGCGGTTACCGTTTCCTCCTGAAAAAGAAAAACAAACCGGCCAGCAGGGCAATTCCGGCAATCCAATACGCAAACGAGGGGATGCCTTGGCTATGAGCCTGGCCGTCGTCATGGCTATGGCTGCCGTCGTCATGGCTATGTCCGTGCCCCACTTCAAAAGTCAGGGTAGCCCAGTTCGACTCGTGGGTAAGCCCCGTCTCCTGGGAGGGCGTCATATAGATGGACCTCAGGTACCACTGCCCCTCACTGGCGACGTTCAAACTGACCATGCCATTGGCGTCTGTACGCAGTTGCGTGACTTCACCGTGGCTGTGTTCCTCGCCGCCATGACTGTGCACATGCCCGCCGGCATCAGAGCCGGCATACACGAGTTGGTCGGCCAGCGGGCTGCCGTTCCACAACAGTTGGACTTGCAGCGCATCGCCGGGTTTCAGATCGTAGGGATTGCGCATGGGCATGAATTCGATGGGATATCCCAGCGGTTTTTTCCAGTCGTCGGTTTTTTTGTCGCCTACCTGGAAAATGGCTTTGACGTGTTTGGAATATTTCTCCACGGCATCCTTGTCAAGCGCGTTGTTTTGTTTGCGCCACTCGAGCATATCGAGCACGCCGTCGTGCTCCAGGTACTCATTGAAATCAGCGGCGGAAAGCTCAATGTTGTTGGTGCGTGTGGAAAGCCCTGCTACCCAGGTGCCCGCTTCGCCAGTCCTGAAATTCAGTACGGTGACATTGCCGCTTTCCGTCCACTGGCTGGTGTCGGGATTCGAGCGCACGCCGTTCCCGAGCAGGCTTACGTCTTTCATCCGGCTCCGGGCGATGGTGTTTTCGCTGTTGTCAAATGTGCCGTTGAAGAGTTTGATTGTAGCCGGCTGGTTGGGTTGGAGGAAGTAAGTTCCCATTTTCAGGAACATATCGTGGCTGCTGAACAACACGAAAGCAGCGAAAAGCAAAATGAGTTTTTTCATGGCTGAATGTTTTGATGAGTGAATTTTGACAATGACATGATCGGGTCAATGTTCGTGCCCGTGCGCCGGCAGGGCGCCCGAAACGTTGGCCAGCTTGATTTGATAGGCGCCCTTGATCACCACCCGTTCTCCTTCGGAGATGCCTGAAAGTACCTGCACATACATGCCGTCGGAGGCGCCGGTTTGGAGTTCCCGCTTTTGAAAGCTTTCTCCTCCCGTTTGCACATAAGCGTAGAAAACTCCCTGCTCCTCCAGCAGTGCGGAAACAGGAATGACCAGCGCGGGCGAAGCGCCTGCCTGTAAAAAAATCTCAGCTGCCGAGCCGGGAACGAAGCGGCCCGAATTGTCTATTTCGAAAGAGATGGGCAAAAAAGGCGCTCCAGCCTCCGCCGATCTCCCGGTCGCCAAAATCCGCCCGTTCAGGCTTTTGGTGCTGAAGACCTGATCACTGCCTGCTATTTTGAAATTGGCAGAGCTGAAAGCGGAAAGTTTGGAGAAATATTTCTGTGAAACGTTGGCCTGCAAGAGCAGCCGCCTGTTTTTGGAAACGGCCGCCAGGGGTTGTCCGGCATGGACGAATTGCCCGTTCTCCACCAGCACGTTTTTCAAATAACCGCTGATGGGAGCCGACACGCTTTGCATACTCTTATTGAAGCTGCTCGATACGGAAACGTTCCTGAGTTGTGCCTGGGCATTTTCAAGGCGCAGTTTTGCCTCCAGGAATTCTTTTTCGGAAACGATCTTGTCCTGCACCAGTCCGGCGGCGCGGTCGTATTGCTTCTGGGCGGTTGCCAGGTCGTTCTCCGCCTGCTTCACTGCGGCGCTGAGGTTGCTCTGCACGACCTCGTTGCTTTTGACGCTGAAAAGCGTTGCGCCGGCAAGCACGGGGCTGCCCGCCACCAGGTTTTTTCCTGCATAGGAAACAATGCCGCTGATCTGTGCCGAAAGCAGGGCTTCGTCGCCCGGCGCTGCGAGAATCCGCCCGCTCGTCCTTAC
>CAZNYK010000026.1:32385-38121 GCA_964577215.1 uncultured Saprospiraceae bacterium | reverse complement strand
CTGCGCACCGTGCGCCCGGCCCGCCACATTTCGCTTTCGCGAAGCAGCCGGAGTTCTTCTTCCAATTTGGCCCGGTAGTCGGCCTGGCTGTTGGAATCAATGGAACGCTGCGCTTCCCGGCCGGAAGCCACGCTGTCGTAGAGTTCGTCAAACACTGGAGCTACCGCATCCCGGAACCGGCCCCACCAGTCCAATGCACCGCGTTGCGCAGTAGTGGAACAGTTGGCGTACATCCAGTCCATTCCGTTTTCAGCCACCAAAGGCATGAGACTTTGGGTGAGTTCTTCCACGGTTTCATTAAACGCTTCGCTGGGGCTGTGACCGTGGCGGCGCAGGCATTCGTACTGTGCAGCGAAAATGCCCTGGATGGCGCCCATGAGCGTGCCGCGTTCGCCGGTGAGGTCGCTGAAGACTTCGTTGCGGAAAGTGGTTTCAAACAGGTACCCCGATCCGATGCCGATGCCGAGAGCGATGACGCGCTCAAACGCGCGGCCCGAGGCATTTTGCGCAATGGCGTAGCTGGAGTTCAGGCCTCTGCCCTCCAGGAACAGGCGGCGCAGGCTGGTACCCGAACCTTTGGGCGCCACTAAGATAACATCGATGTCGGATGGCGGCACGATACCGGTTCGCTCGCTATAGGTGACGGCAAATCCGTGGGAAAAGTAAAGCGCCTTGCCGGCGGTAAGGTGCGGTTTCAGGGTGGGCCATAAAGCGATCTGGGCCGCATCGGAGAGCAGGTATTGTATAATGGTACCGCGCCGGGCGGCTTCCTCTATCTCAAACAAGGTTTCGCCGGGCACCCAGCCGTCTTGTACGGCTTTTTCCCAGGTGGCGGAGTTTTTGCGCTGGCCCACGATGACGTTGAAGCCGTTGTCGCGCAGGTTGAGCGCCTGCCCGGGGCCTTGTACGCCGTAGCCTATGATGGCGATCACTTCGTCTTTGAGTACTTCGTGCGCTTTCTCCAGGGGGAACTCTTCCCGGGTGACGACGTGTTCTTCTACGCCGCCGAAATTGAGATTTGCCATGAGCAATTCTTTTTTGAGTGGTTAATGGTGATGGTTGTTTGCAGCCATGTCTTTGAGGTAGGTGTTGAGCCGTTCCATCGCTTTCACAATGGCGATACGCCCGGAGCGCACAAACTCATAGATACCGATTTTTTCCAATTCCTTGAGCAGCCGTTCCGTTTCTTCAGCGTGGCCTGTTTTTTCAATAACGACATATTCCGGCTCTATGACCAAGATGCGCGCACTGTGCGACCGGATGAGCCGTTCCACGTGGTCGCCGTTGCTGAATGCGGCGGTGGGCACCTTATATAAGGCGATCTCCTGGTAAACGATTCCCTCGCGCTCGTAGTGAAAGGCCTTGAGCACGTCCACCTGTTTGTCCAATTGCGCTACCAACTTGTGCACCATGTCTTCCGTAACGTTTACCACAATAGTAAAGCGATGGATACCCGGCATCGAAGATTTGGAAACCGTGAGGCTCTCGATATTGATATGCCGGCGGGTGAAAACCGAGACGATGCGCTGGAGCAATCCGGTCTGGTTTTCTGAAAATACGGTGATGGTGTACTCTTTTTCCATGTATGCGCGCAATTATCCCAAGGCTCCGGGAACGGAGGCGGCGATATTTGGTTGGCGGGCATGGCGGCAAGGTATTACCGCTGAAAAACGGTTAGCAAAAACTGAAACCGCTTTTCATCGGGCTATCTGATAACCGGTGGTTTGCAAAAATTAAAATTTGCGAATCACCAGCTACCGGGTATAACTGCCGGGGCGCAAAGGAAAGAAGAACATTTGATAAAAGAAAGCGCGTGCCGATATTTTGTCATCAATTGAGGAAACAAAAACAAACAGGCCACCCCCGCTGCAATTGAGAGGATGGCCTGTTCCAGGGGAGTTGACTACGAAGAAGCCTTACTTCACGTCGCTGAAGAATTCTTTTACGCTGTCTTTGTGTACGATGACTTCTTTATAGGAGTATTTCCCCGTTTTCGGATCTTTGATGGGCTTAACCACGCGCACGTGATCCTTTCCAGTGCCTACGTTGGCGGAACGCTGGGCAACCCTTGCGTTTTTTGATACTTTCTTTGCCATCTTGCGATAATTTTATGCGGTTGGTAATCTAAAGCCCAAACCCGGCGGGCCGGGAAAAAGTTCAATTACTTGATCTCGCGATGTATGGTTTTTTTTCTCAGGATCGGGTTGTATTTGAGCAACTCGAGCCTGTCGGGCGTGTTCTTGCGGTTCTTCTGAGTGATATAGCGCGAAGTGCCCGGCATACCGGAGGTTTTGTGCTCGGTGCACTCCAGTATGATCATGATGCGGTTTCCTTTTTGCTTCTTAGCCATGGCTGCCGGTGATTTTCAATGATTTATTTCAGTTTAATGCCGGTATTAACGCCTTTTTTCTCCAATTTCTTGAGATAGGCGTACAGCCCCAGCTTGTTGATGGTGCGCACTTCAGAAGTGCAGACCTTAAGCGTAATCCACTCATCCGTTTCCGGCACGTAGAAGCGCTTTTTCTGGATGTTGGGCAAAAAGCGCCGCCGCGTTTTGCGGTTGGAGTGCGAAACGGAGTTGCCCGAAATGGGGCGCTTACCGGATATTTGACAAACTTTCGACATGACTTTGTGTCTTTTCTGTTCCCTCGGAAAATTCGTTTGAGTGACTCCGGCAGGACTCGAACCTGCAACCTTCTGATCCGTAGTCAGATGCTCTATCCAATTAAGCTACGGAGCCATTTTTTCAAATGAGAGCGCAAAGATAAGACCTTTTTCAGAAATGCAAAACCTGTGAGAGAAAAAAAAGTTCCATCACTGGAAGTACCTTATCCTTCCTTCTCAAGGTGGTGCTTCGCCTCCTGCTTCAAAGTGGGAATCTGATCATGCAGCGCTTGCCACAATATCTTATAGTTGACCGCGTCGTATCCATGCGCAATGATATTCCGCATTCCGATGATCTTCTCCTTATTGCTGATTTCAATGTCACTATGCTCCTCAACCAAACGGCGGGTAGCTTCGCCGATGATCTCGAAAAGCCTTTCAAGCGCCCGTTTCTGAAGAGGCATTTCCTCAAGATTCTCAAGTGATACCACCTCTGAACCCAGTAATTCGAGTTCTTCAATACACGAGAGAATATCAAACAGGTATTTCTTCGCTCGCCTCGTCATAAATCAAGATTCTGGTCTCATTCAATTCTTCGATGAAGAACGGGTTGTGGAGATTTGCTTCAGTGATGAGATCAACCTGACGCTCAACGATTTTAGGTAATTCGGTGTATAGTTCCCAAAAATGATCAGCATAGGCCTTCGGAGTAAGACCCTCTTCGAATACCACGAGGAAGTCCACATCGCTGTCTTTTTTGAGTTGACCTGTAGCTGCCGATCCAAACAAATACGCTTTGTTTACCCTATTCCTTCGGAACAGCGCTGCAATTTCCGGTATTCTTTTTCTTAATTGAGCATGCAACATGCTTGTGCTTTCTTGCAAAGGTACAGGAATACCGGCATTTTTACAATATACCCTTCGTCGTAGGCAACTCCATCCGCTCCGGATCCCTCCGCAGCGCAATTTTAACGGCTCGCGCCAGCGCTTTGAAGATGGCCTCTATTTTATGGTGTTCGTTTTGCCCTTCGGCCCGAATGTGCAGGTTGCACCGGGCGGCATCGCTGAAGGATTTGAAAAAGTGAAAAAACATCTCCGTGGGCATCTCGCCGATTTTCTCCCGCCTGAATTCTGCCTCCCACACCAACCATGGCCTCCCGCCGAAGTCAATAGCTACCTGGGCCAGGCAATCGTCCATAGGCAGGCAGAATCCGTAGCGCTCCATGCCGAGCTTGTTGCCGAGCGCCTGATGAAAAGCCTCGCCGAGCGCAAGCGCCGTATCTTCTATGGTGTGGTGTTCGTCTATGCGCAGGTCTCCTTCCACCTTTATATTAAGGTCGCAGCCGGAGTGGCGGGCGAGTTGGTCGAGCATGTGGTCGAAGAATCCCAGGCCGGTGTGGATGTCGCTGCGGCCTTTGCCGTCCAAGTTGAGTTGAACGGCAATGTCGGTTTCCTTGGTAGTGCGGCGCACTTGGGCGCTGCGGGCGGGCAGCTTGAGGAAGCGCCAGATATCTTCCCAACTGGTAGTAGCCAATGCGATGACGTTGTGTAAGGCCCCGGCGCCGTGCGGCAGTTCCTCTGCGCCCAATTCCGGCGTACCGTTGATCCAGATACCCTTGCAGCCGAGGTTTTTGGCGAGTTGCATATCGGTGAGGCGGTCGCCGATGACGAAAGATGCGGCGAGATCGTAGCTGCCGTGCATGTAACGGCTGAGCATGGCCGTGCCCGGTTTCCGGGTGGGCGCATTTTCTTGCGGGAAGCTGCGGTCGATGCATATCTCGCTGAATTGTACGCCCTCGTTGGCGAAAGCCTGGATGATTTTGTTTTGGGCAGGCCAGAAGCTCGTCTCTGGGAAGGCCTCTGTGCCGAGACCGTCCTGGTTGGTGACCATGACGAATTCGTAGTCCAACTCCTTGAAAATGCGCGGCAGCCAGGAGAATACGCCGGGATAGAACTCCAATTTTTCCAAGCTGTCCAATTGGCAATCGAAAGGTTCGAGCACGAGGGTGCCGTCGCGATCGATAAAGAGGGCTTTTTTCATAAAGCGGCGTATTGGTTTAAAGCGTCGATCAGTTGGCGGTTTTCCCCGGGCGTACCTACGGTGATGCGCAGGCATCCCTCGCATAGGATCACGCCGGATCGGTTGCGCACGATGATCCCGGCGGACACCAAATGCAGGTAGAGGTCATTTGGTTCATTCACTTTTGCCAAAATGAAGTTGGCATCGGAGGGGTATACTCGCTCTACAAACGGCAGCGCCGACAATGCGCCGGCCAGTTGCTCGCGCTCGGCTAAGAGGATTTGTACCTGCCCGGCAAATTTCTCCGGCGATTGGAGCGCATGCAGGGCGGCTTGCTGTGTGAGCTGGTTGATATTATAAGGAGGTTTTACCTTGTTGAACCACTCGATGGCCTGGGTCTGCGCAAAAGCCATGCCGAGGCGAATGCCTGCCAAGCCCCATGCTTTGGAGAAGGTCTGCAGTACTACCAGGTTTTCATATTGCCCGATGAGCGGCAGGGCGCCCGGTTTGCCGGAGAAGTCGCCGTAGGCTTCATCTACCACCACCATGCCGGGAAAGCCGCGCACAAGCCGCTCCAGCAGGGCTTGGTCAAACGCATTGCCCGTTGGATTGTTGGGACTGCACACGAAGAGCAGCTTGGAGCGCTCGTTTGCCCTTGAGAGCACGGCGTCCACATCCGGTTGAAAATCCGGAAGGAGCGGAACGGAAACGACTTCTACCCCGCAAATATCCGCACATACTTCGTACATGCCGTAGGTGGGCGGCATGATGACGATATGATCGCGGCCCGGCTCGCAACACATGCGCACGAGGAGGTCAATGGCTTCGTCGCTGCCATTGCCGAGGAATACCTGTGCGGGCTGCACTCCCCTCATGGCGGCGATGCGGGTTTTGAGTTCCCATTGCAATGGATCGGGATAGCGATTGAGGCCATTGTCAAATGGGTTCTCATTGGCATCCAGGAAGACGCGGGCGGCGCCTTTGAACTCGCTGCGGGCTGAGGAGTAGGGGCGGAGCCGGAGGATGTTTTCGCGCAGGAGGGAGTTTAAAAAGCTGGACATGCTTTGGGAAGGGCGGTTTACGATTTATGATTGACGATTTATGATTTGCGA
>CAZNYK010000026.1:20914-32285 GCA_964577215.1 uncultured Saprospiraceae bacterium | reverse complement strand
ACATGCTTTGGGAAGGGCGGTTTACGATTTATGATTGACGATTTATGATTTGCGAATCAGTCTCTGTCCAGGAATTCTCTTCTTTTTTCCGCTTTGGTTTTTTCAAAGACGTCCCGGTCGAAGAAATAGGGTTCGTCCAAGGCTTTGGGTTCGTCTTCCCAGGAGTATCGCGGCGGCGCTTCGTCTTTTTCCTTTTTATTTTTGAACCAAAAGGCGGTGAAAATACCGGCTAATGCCCCGAGCAGGTGACTTTCCCAGGAAATGCCTTCTTCGCCCGGAAATATCCCCACAAACATGGATCCGTAATACATCAGTACAATAAGTGCCAGGATGATGGATTTGATATTCCGCCGGAAAATGCCGCTCCAGAACACAAAAGCCACCAAGCCGTATATCACGCCGCTGGCGCCTACGTGTACCACCGTTCGCGCAAACGCCCATACGGCCGCTCCCGTGAGCAGGTAAATCATAATAAACGCAGGCCATGCCGTGCGGCGGTAGAAGTAAAAGACGATGAATGTGAGGGCCAGCAGGGGCGGCAGGTTGGACAAGAGATGCCCCCAACTGCCGTGCAGCAGCGGAGCGAATACAACTCCCATCAGCCCATCGGTATTGCGGGGCAAAACACCCCAGGACAGCGGCGGAAAACCGGTGATGAAGCGCAGGAGATGAAGGACGGATATAAGCCCGGCGAGTTGCAGGGAGAAAAAAAGGCTGCGCCGAAACCGGCCGGGACGATTGTTTTCCATAGCGAATTACTTGTGCGGCCCGCCGGTCTAAGCATGCAATCCGTCAGGCCAATACTTTAACCATTTTCAACAGCCCCGGGTTTACTTCGAAGGTGTGCTTGATGGCCTGGTCGAAAGGCGTATAGACGATCTGCCGGTTGCGCTCGCCGATCATCACGCCCTTTTGGCCCTCCATTAAAGCATACACCGCCGCCATCCCCATCCGGCCGGCGCGCACGCGGTCCATGCAGGTAGGGCGCCCGCCGCGCTGCACATGCCCGAGTACGGTAACTTTGATCTCCACATTGTGGTTGAGGCGTTTTTTCACTTCCGCGGCCACGTCGAAAGCGCCGCCTGCGTCATCGCCTTCCGCCACTATCACGATGCTGCCGTTTTTCTTCTTTTTAAATCCCTCCTTGAGATGCTTTACCAGGTCGTCCATTTCCGTATGGAATTCCGGAATGAGGATATCTTCGGCGCCGGTGGCAATACCGGAAAGCAAAGCGATAAAGCCCGCATCCCGGCCCATGACTTCAATGAAAAACAGGCGCCCGTGCGCGTTGGCCGTGTCTTTGATATTATCAATAGCCGCCATAGCCGTATTGATGGCTGTGTCGTAGCCTATGGTGTAGTCGGTGCCGTACAGGTCGTTATCTATAGTGCCGGGGCAGCCCACTATGGAAATGTCGGGATATTCATTCATAAAGACGTTGGCCCCGGTAAAGGTGCCGTCGCCGCCGATGGCCACCACGCCGTCGATACCATGTTTGATGAGGTTGTTGTAGGCTTTGCGGCGCCCCTCGGGCGTGCGGAATTCTTCGCTGCGGGCCGATTGCAGGATGGTGCCGCCCAATTGAATGATGTTGCTTACGGAGGGGCCTTTTAGTTCCTTGAATTTATTTTCGATCATACCCTGGTAGCCGCGGTATATGCCGCTTACCGTCAGGCCCTCGTAGATGGCGGTGCGCACCACGGCGCGGATACAGGCGTTCATGCCGGGGGAGTCGCCGCCTGAGGTGAAAACTGCTATATGTTTCATTGATGTGTGGATTGAGGTGGATCATTTTTTAGTTGTGAGCCGCGAGCTGTGAGTTACGTGCCAGGATCCGTTGATGTTTCAGTGCTTCAGATAGCGCCTTTGTACCAACTGCACAAACGACTGGGCTGTTTCAGTGCGCTCTTCCTGGAGCCAGTCGTACTGCTCGGCTAAGTTGAGCAACAACCCTTTGGCCTCGCCCAGTTCATCAAAGCGATCGAGCAGGCGCACGCTTTCCACGAATGCATTCTGGTCTTTGCCGAAAAGATCATTGATGTACAGCAGGCGGTCGTTGATGGAGAAAGCTTTGGTGAGGTCAGGTATGGGTTGCAGCCCCAGTTTGTCAGACAATTCCGCGATTTTTTTGAAATTGAACAGGCTCTCGTAAGCGGAAGCCGGCCGGGCGGAAACGGGCGCTTTGACAGCCTGGGGCTGAGGTTTGGGCTGGGGAGGGGGCGCCACGGGCGGCGGCGTTTGCGCCGGTTTGGGGGGCGGCACTACCACGGCAGGCTCGGGTTTGGGCGCTTCCGGTTTGGGAGGCTCCGGCCTGGGCGGAGCAGGTTTGGGCTGAGGCTGCGGAGTGGCTGCGGCAGAAGGTTGCGCAGGTTGCAATTCAAGTAAATTGCCGTACAACTGCCGGAGATAGCTCAGCATTAAATCGCGCTCGATGGCGGATACAGCGCCGGGCGCGGCGTTCATGCTGCGCCACATGGCGTTGATTTTCTCTAAAAGAATCTGTGCTTGTTGGAAATTCATGTATGCAAAAAAGATGATGATGATCCAATTGAGTGACGTATCGGGTGCAAATATAAGCGGTTAAAGGTTAATGGCGTTGTTCGTTTACTTTTCGAGAATCTCCTCCATTTTCCGGTTGTAAATGTCGTAAAAGAGCAGATTATTGTGGCCGGCGCCTTGAATGGTGTGAAAGGCATCGCCGGGTTTGAGCAGCGGTTTGAGCCGGGCAGCGCTGCGATAAGGCACGATGAGATCGTCGGTGCCCTGGAAAATGACCACGGGGATGCGCACCTGCCGAAGCGAGCGTGCATTGGAAAAGCGGTAGCGGAGGTAAAAAGCGCGGGGCAGAAAAGGATAGTAGGTGTAAAACAGGTCGGTCAGGCTGTAAAACGGCGTCTCCAACACCAGCATCCGCGCCGGCTGCTCGGCTGCTACCCTCGAAGCGAACACGGAGCCGAGCGAGCGCCCATACAGGATTATCTGCTCCGGGGCGTAGTGCTGGCGGGCAAACCGGTAAAATGTCATAGCGTCGTTGTACATGATCTTCTGGTTGCGGCGCCCCGTGCTCTTGCCGTATCCGCGGTAGTCGTACACCATAAAATCATAGCCCTGCCGGGTGAAAAAATGGTGCAAATGCCCCCAGCGTTCCAAACTGCCTGCATTGCCGTGAAAGTAAAGCACCACGCCTTTGGCCGGCGCTTCGGCCCTGAACCACAGGGCGTTGAGCCGCCCGCTGTGCGGCGCATCGAGAAAAATTTCTTCAAACGGCGCTTCAAACTGGTAAGAGAAATCCTGCGGCAGCAATTTGGGCCGGAAGATGAACCAGTGCTGCATCGGACCGGTGAACAGGTTGCCTACGCCCCATGCGCACACCATGCCGATGATGAGGTAAGTGAACCATTTGCCACTGAGGAGGAGCATACGCATCGCTGATTGTTTTCCGGGCGGGCCAAAGCCCGGGGCAAAGATAGCGCTTGCGGGAGGAATCTGTTAAATAGTTTCATACTCGATAGCCAGTGGTTTGCGAATTTATATTTTTGCAAACCACTGGCTATCAGTTATCCCGATGAAAAATGGTTTATATTTTTTCCGTAAACCATTTTTCGTCGGGTATACTACCTTGCGGCATCTCAATCTGGTATTTATTTTTAATTTTGTGGTGGCGGAGAACGTGGAGGCAAGCGTGCGCGTAGAGCATCTGAAGTTGACCTTGCGCTATTTGCGAAGCCTGAAAATCATCCGCCCGAAGGAAATCAAATCAAAACTGCAATCGCTTATGGCTGCCAATCAAGTACGGGATGTACTCGAACGATGAAGCCTTCCGCCAGGCACTTGATCAACTCGATCCTGCGCAGCGCAGCGCCGTGGAGCACATCGAAGGGCCGGTAGCCGTCATTGCCGGGCCGGGCGCCGGCAAAACCCACATCCTCGCCGCCCGCATCGGCCGCATCCTCAGCGAGACAGACGCGCGGCCCAACAATATCCTCTGCCTCACCTTCACCGACGCCGGCGTAAACGCCCTGCGCGCCCGCCTGCTCCAGTTCATCGGCCCGGAAGCGCACCGCGTGCATATTTTTACCTTTCACTCCTTTTGCAACAGCGTCATACAAGACAACATCGAGCTGTTCGGCAAACGCGACTTGGAGCCGGTGTCCGAACTGGAACGGATTGAGATCGCCCGCAGCCTCTTGCACGATCTGCCACCCGATCACCCCCTGCGCCAGGGCCACACCGACCCCTACCTGTACGAGCAGCAATTGCGCGAACTTTTCCGCCTGATGAAATCCGAAGACTGGACGCCCGGACACGTCAGCGCCGCCATAGACACTTGGCTTGCCGAACTGCCCTCCCGCCCGGAATTCCTCTACGCCCGCAACGGGAAGGGCTTCCGAAAAGGCGACGTGAAAAAAGCCCTGCTGCAAACTACCACCGAGCGCATGGAGCGCCTGCGCGCTGCCGCCCTGCTCTTTTCCACATTCGAGGAGGCCATGCGACAGGCCCGCCGCTACGACTACGACGATATGATCCTTTGGGTGCTGCGCGCTTTCGAGAGCAACGAGTACCTGCTGCGCAACTACCAGGAGCAATACCTCTACTTCATGGTGGACGAATACCAGGACACCAACGGCGCCCAAAACGAGGTACTCGGCTGCCTGATACGCTACTGGGACGAACCCAACGTGCTCATCGTGGGCGACGACGATCAGTCCGTCTATGAATTCCAGGGCGCCCGGCTCCAAAACCTGACCGACTTCTTAGAGACCTACCGCCACAGCGTGGAACTCATCGTGCTGCCCAACAACTACCGATCCTCGCAGCACATCCTCGACGCGGCGGCGGGCGTGATACGGCACAACCAACTGCGCGTGGTGCATCAGTTTGCCGATCTGGGCATTGAGAAAGAATTAGTAGCCCAAAACAGCGACTACGCCGCCTCGCCCCTGCGCCCTGTGGTGGCTGCCTTTGCCAACCGCTTGCAGGAAAACGCCGGGCTGCTGCGCCGGATAGAGGCCCTGCGCGACGAGGGCGTCCCCCTCTCGGAAATAGCCGTGCTCTACGCCCGCCACCGGCAGGTGGAAACCCTGCAAGCCCTGCTCGAACGCCGCGGCATCCCCTACCAGACCAAGCGCAAGATTGATATCCTGCACCTGCCGCTCATCCGCAATTTTATCGACCTGCTGCGCTACTTGGATGCCGAAATGACCGGCCCCGGCAGCGGGGAGCACCTCCTGTTCCGGCTGCTGCACGCAGATTTTATCGGCATTTTGCCCGCCGATCTCACCCGGCTGGGGTTGTTCTTGGCCGCGCAGCCGGGGCAGATATTCTGGCGCGCCGCGCTCTCTGACAAGGCCCTGCACCAACGCGCCGGGCTGGAGCAAGCGGAAGCGCTGCTCCGTCTGTCGGAGTGCCTGGACGACCTGATGCAAAGCCTCGCCAGTCACAGCCTTCCCGCCTTTTTGGAGCGGGCGGTAAACCGCAGCGGCCTTTTGCGCCGGCTTATGACCCGTCCCGATGCGGTGTGGCAATTGCAAGTGTTGCGCACTTTCTTCGACTTTGCGGAGCAGGAAACCATGCGCAGCCCGCAACCCGGCCTCGCCCGACTGCTGGAGGTACTGGAACACTTCGAGGCAAACAAAGTACCCTTGGAAGTCAACAGCACGGTGTCGCCCGGGGAGGGCGTGCAACTGCTCACGGCCCATAGTTCCAAGGGGTTGGAGTTTGAATACGTCTTCCTCATAGACGCCGTAAAGGAGGAGTGGGAGCCGCGCAAACGGGGCGGCGGCGGGCGCTTCGCGTTGCCCGATACGCTCAGCCCATCGGCGGAAGAAGACGCGATGGAGGCCCGGCGGAGGCTCTTCTACGTAGCCATGACCCGCGCCAAAAAAGGCCTGCAAGTGTCATACAGCAGCGCCGACAATGCAGGGAAGCCGCTGCAGGCCGCCGTTTTTGTGGACGAGATGCTGGAAAGTACGGGCGATACCGCCCAACCGCAACACATCGGCAGCGAAGAAGCCGCCTCCGCGCTGTTTACCCTGATGTCGGAAAAACCTGCGCCCGCCGTGGCGGCGCCTGAGCGCGAAGCCGTAGCGCGCCTGCTCGACGGTTTTGTCCTGAGCATCTCTGCCCTGAACCGCTACCTCAACTGCCCCTTGGCGTTTTACTACCAGCACATCCTGCGCGCGCCGGCGCCTATGAGCGAAAAGGCAGCCTACGGCTTGGCCATGCATACGGCCTTGCAGCGATTTTTTGAACGCATGCTGACCGACCGCGAAAAGGCCTTCCCTGACCTCGTCACTTTCATCCATTTCTTCGAGGAGGAGATGCAGCGCCTGAAAAACCGCTTTTCCCGGGATGCCTTCGAGCGCTACCTGCACACGGGCCGCAGCCGCTTGGAAGGGCTGTACCGGCAGGACGACTGGCGCAAACACCGCAACGTGCGCGTGGAATACACCGTGCGCCAAACCCAGGCATACGGCGTACCCATCACCGGCACCATAGACAAAATCGAGTTCCACGATCAGTTGGAAGTGGCGGTAGCCGACTACAAAACCGGCAAGCCCGACCCTAAGAAACTCGCCCCGCCCTCCGCCCGCAATCCCCACGGCACGCCTTACTGGCGGCAATTGGCCTTCTACAAGATACTGTACGAGAGCTTTGACCAAAGCGCGCGCATCGTGCGCAGCGGCGCCGTCACCTTCCTCGACCCGGACGCGTCGGGCCGCTTTCACACCATCAAAGCCTCTTTCGATCCAGAGCATATTGCCGCCCTGAGGGCGTTGCTGCAAGACACCTACCAAAAGATCATGAATCAAGAGTTTTACGAAGGCTGCGGCCGCAGCGACTGCCCCTGGTGCGGTTTCCTGCTGCGCAATGCCGCCGTGGACAGCTTTGCGGATGAAGAGGTGGAAGGGCTGGATGATGGGCGGTGAGGGTGTACTGTACCGGCGACTTCAGTCGCCGGGCCTGCCTGCCTGCCATCGGCTACTGAAGTCGCCGGTACAGTATGCACATGTCCGCAAAAGTTCGTACCTTCGGGGAAAAATTTCGCTTATGAAAACCGTGAAACACTTGCTTTTCGCCTCCGCTTGCTGCGCCCTTATCATGGCTTGCGGCAACCCGGCGCCGGAGCAAGGCAAGCAACCCGAAGAGACTGCCGAGGTGCCGCAAAGCTCCGAAACGCCGCTGCTCCGGGCTTCCCACGACTGTAAGGTGGCCGGCAAAATGCTGGAAGAAAACGCCTCGGTGTGGATACGCTCACAGGAAATCTTAGTGGCAGTTACGGCAGATTCCAGCACCTTCGATCCCGACTACGGCGACAGCTACCGCGTGATGGAGGTGTATGACACCCGCACCTGCGAATTGCTGGAGCGCAAGGTATTGCCGGTGAATGTCAGCCCGGATTTTCCCTACTACGTGGCGGAGATATCTTACAACAACGTGCATCAAATGGCTGCGGTAAGGGGCTTCAACACCATTTACCTGTATGATGCCGAAAACCGGAAGTGGCTGCCGGAGTTAAAACCGAAATTCGCCACCGCCCGCAGCGGCGCCGACGCGCAATCGGGCATGATACAGCGCATGGAGGTGTGGGAGGATTACCTCATCGGCCATTGCCAGGACTACGGGGCTTTCGTTTTTAACCTCAGCGACAAAAACCAGCCGGCGCCGGTAATGCCCACCTCGGAAGTAAGCGCCTCGCCCGTGAATTACCAGTCGCTCTTTCTCCTGCCGGTGGAGGGCGCCTACCAGGCCATCTCCCCCGCTTACGATGCCAATACCGGCGCCTTCAAGGTAAACGCCTTGTTTGATGCGCCCCTCGCACTCAGGGTGGAGGTGCAGAGAAGCGCGCAAAACAACCGCTACTTAGTGCTCAGAACTTCCGATGGGGCCAATACCGCCGTTGCCATTGACGTGAGCAAGCGGGAGCGCATCAACCTGCCCGCCGACGTAGCCGCCAATCCCACGCAGGAAGTACTGGCCTGGGTGAGGCAAAACCGGAGATAACCACAATGGAAAAGAAGGAATTAGAGCAGCTTACCGCTTTAGTTGCGCAAGACTTCGAACCGGCCCAAACCGGCGATATCCTCACCGAAGAGCAACTGCTCGACATGTTGTCGGAGCAGATCGCCTGGATGATAGAGCACCGGCTGGAATACCTGATGAGCCTGATGTATCGCTTGGATGTGGATGAACGAAAGGTGGACCGGGCGCTTTCCCCCCTATCGGAAGAACCTGCGCACATCGCCCTGGCAAAACTCGTGCTGGAGCGCCAAAGGCAAAGGGTTTTCACCAAGGGGCATTACAAGCAGGAGGATTTGGGGATGTGGGAATGGTGAACGGCATACGGTTTACGGTATTACGGTTTGCGGAAAAGAGCATAGTGCCGCGTACCGCAAACCGTGTACCGTAAACCGTTTTTTATACCTTATTGAAGAAGTACTGCCTGGTCTCGGTGCGATAGGAAGTCCCCGGCAGGCGGATGCTGTGTTCGAGCACCATTTCGTCCAATTCAACGTATTTAATGGCTGCTTTTTCAACCTCCTTACCCTGGAAGTACAGCAGCAAATACTGCCCGTCGTCGGAGATTTCCCAGCGGCCGCTTTCCTCCACATGGATGGCGCCGTTATCTATAGAGAGTACAAAAGCGCCGTTTGACCGGAAGTGATAGTACAGCGTAGCTGTTGCCGTTACAGATTCCGGGCCGGCATTTTCTTCGCGGGCGGTATCCGGCAATTCGCTGGAGCTGATCACATTTTCCCAGCGGCCCTGAAGCTGAGCGTGGATGCTGCCCTGAAGGGTAGCGCCGGTATCAGGATTGCTTGGGTCTGCCATCAGGAAAAGAGCAGAGCACAAAAAAATAAGAGACAGAATCGCGGTTTTCATAACAATGGTTTTGTGTTGGGTGAATTTCAAGTGCATTTTCCGATAATCATTCCGTTTCAGGATGTTTTTCAAATGCAAAGACAATATTATACCGAAAAGGTTGCACCGGCACGTTGTTTTGGAGTAATGCTTGTGATTTGACGACGAAGTGCAGGCGGATACCCGAAACATTATACTTCAAAACTGTGCCCTAATTCCGGAACATAGCCCCGGGTGATATATCTTTGCAACATCCCGGCGCCTGGCGGGTTACTACAACACAGATCAGCACAATGGGCAGCACTTTAAAAATAAACCACCTTCCGGCACAGATCATCTCTGTACTGCTGCACCCATTGCTGATGCCCACCTACATGCTGGCCCTGCTGTTGATGGTGAACCCCTACCTCTTCGGCGTGAATCACATCGGCGATCAGAGCAGCAGGGTGTTGTTGCTGCGCATTTTCGTTTCCACTTACTTTTTGCCGGCAGTGGCCTTTGTCATGCTGCGTTTACTGGGGCTTATCAAATCGCTTGAGATGCACGACCGCACCGAGCGCACGGGTCCGTATATCATCACGGGTATTTTTTACTTGTGGATGTTTCGCAATTTGATTGACAACCCGCAGATACCCACTGCATACACCATATTTATGCTGGGCGCCACCATCGGGCTGTTTATGGCTTTTTTTATCAATATTTTTTCCAAGATCAGCGCGCATGCCGTGGGCATGGGGGGGCTCGTGGCCATGGTCATCATCACCATGCTGCTGTTCAGCTATGAAACCTTTACCCTGCAAACGGCCTGGTTCGGCATATTGCATTTCAACATGACGGTGGTTTTGCTGGCAGTGGTTTTGGTGGCGGGCATAGTGGGCACCACCCGTTTGTGGCTGCACGCGCATGAACCCGGCGAGGTGTACGGCGGTTTCGCGGTGGGTTTCCTGGCGCAGTTGATCGCGCTGCGCGTAATGTTTTGACAAGCAACAAAAACATGAAAGATAAAAAAGCGCTCATCATCGGCGGCGGGCTGGTAGGCTCGCTTTGGGCCGTTTTCCTCGCCAAGCGGGGCTACGCCGTTGATGTGTACGAACGCCGGGGCGATATGCGGGCCGCAGGTTACAGCGGCGGGCGTTCCATCAACCTGGCCATGAGCCACCGCGGCTGGCGGGCCGTGGAAAAAGCCGGTATCCTGGAAGAACTGCGCCGGGTAGCCATCCCTATGCACGGCCGCATGATGCACAGCCCGGCCGGCGAGCTCACCTTCCAGCCTTACGGCAAGGAAGGTGAAGCCATCTACTCCGTATCGCGCGGAGGCCTTAACCTGGAGTTGCTGCACATTGCAGGCAGATATGAAAACGTGCGGTTCCACTTCAATGAAAAGTGCCTGGAAGTAGATCCGGAGGCGGGAGCCGCCCGGTTTGAAAACTCACTCAGCGGCGCCGTCACGGAACTGGTGTCGCCCCTGATCTTCGGCGCCGACGGCGCTTTCTCGGCTGTGCGCGGCAGCTTGCAAAACCGCCCGCGGTTCAACTACTCCCAAGAGTATTTAGATTACGGCTACAAGGAACTGACCATACCGCCGGGACCGCAGGGCCGCCACCAGATGGAAGTAAACGCTCTGCACATCTGGCCGCGCGGCAATTTTATGCTCATCGCACTGCCCAATATGGACGGCAGTTTCACTTGCACGCTCTTCCTGCCGTTTGAGGGGGAGTTTTCGTTCGAGTCGCTCCGCGATGAGGCGCAGATCAGCGCTTTTTTCCGTCGCTTTTTTGCAGATGCCGTGCCCCTGATGCCGGCCTTGCTTGAAGACTTTAATTCCAACCCCACATCGGCGCTGGCGACGGTGCGCTGCAGTCCCTGGCACTTCGGCAGCAAGGTGCTGCTGCTCGGCGATGCGGCTCATGCCATCGTGCCTTTCTTCGGGCAAGGTATGAACGCGGGATTTGAAGACTGCACCTTGTTGGATGAGTTGCTGGAAAATCACCGGGAAAACTGGGAGGAGGTGGTTCCCAAATTCAGTCGCGAGCGGCCCGCCGACGCCAATGCCATTGCCGACCTTGCCCTGCAAAATTTCGTGGAAATGCGCGATCTCGTGGCCGATCCGGGATTCCTCCTGCGCAAACGCATAGCCGCTACGCTGGCCGAACGCTACCCCGAAGAGTTTATGCCCATGTATTCTATGGTATCGTTCAGCCATGTGCCGTACAGCACGGCCCTGAAGGCGGGTAAAGAACAAGATGTACTCTTGGAGCGCATTGCCGCCATTAAAGGCATAGAGGAGAATATGGAGACTAATGCGGAGGTGGACAGGTTGTTTAGGGAGTGGGTGGGGAGTTTTCAGTGGGCAGTGGGCAGTAGGCAGCGGCAGTAGGCAGCTTGATGGATTCGGGGGAGCTTATACGAGAATTCGTCCCATTAATACGGTTCACTATGCTAAGGCTGTTTACATTACTTTTTGTATTATTCTCTTGTAAATCCGCGGGTACAGAGCCGCTTTCCATTC
>CAZNYK010000026.1:0-20814 GCA_964577215.1 uncultured Saprospiraceae bacterium | reverse complement strand
TCTTCGGATTATGCTGATTTTGATACTTATAGGATATACTTCTACATGAAATCAAGAAAAACGAATTTTGAAGCCATAGCCGCTGATCCTCGTAAATGGGAAAGAGCATATGAAGCTAATGACAGAGTTTACGACTATCACTGGATGAGCGGTAAATTATTGAGTGTCACATATTGGAGCAATGGCATTCAGATAGAATACAGGAACAAACTTTTGTGCTCACCAATCGGTGATTGATACTTTGTTTAAGGCGGGGGAAGACTGGTGGCAGCGGGGCGGGATTATCAAAACGGCAAGGGGCGGGCAGCAAGGAGGATGGATGATCTGCTGGACAAAGATAGCCAATTCTGCGCACGCTCTGCCAACCATTATCGAAGGGTATTGTTTTGCATTTTTATCAAACATCATCCGGCAACCATGCACTACATCAAACTCAAATCGGAGGGCACCATCATAGAGTTTCACAACAACTGGCTGGGAGAAGAAACCGTGATTGTGGGGGGTAAAACGGTATCTAAGAAAAGCTCTATCATGGGCGCCAATCATTTTTTTACCGTCGTTGAAAACGGCGCGCTTGTCAATTATGTACTGACTTCCAAAGTATTGGATTCATTTATGAATGTTGGTGTTGATTTGATAAGAAATGGCCAAGTAATTTACGCCAATGTTCCTTTGAGCTATGGATCCAAGCCCAAATCTCCTCATGAAGAACTGAAATCAAAAGCCTTAGCAAAACTCATAGCGTTCGAAATCCCTGAAGCCTTGGATTTGCTGAAACGAGCGCAGCAGTTGGAACCAGATGACTACGAAATTTACTTCCATCTGGCTTGTGCCTATTCCAACCTCGAAGACCTCGAAAACGGCTACGCCAACCTGAAATTAGCTGTCCAACACGGAATGAACGACTTTGAAAAAATCCTCAACCACGATATGCTGGCTTTCCTCAGATTGCAAGACCCGTTTGAGCGATTTCAAGAGAGCGGGTTTACAGAGTATTGATGGGTCAGACCGTGAACCGCAAACCGTTTTGATGTTACATGATACCATAAATTTCCTCACCAAACTCACCCCTCGCCGGGTATGGAACGCACTCCAGGTGCTGGCCTCCTATTATGCGGCCCGCCTCAGGCGGCGCCCGGTGCAGTGGGGCCTGCCCATTACGGTATCCATAGAACCCACCACCGCCTGCAACCTGCGCTGCCCCGAATGCCCCAGCGGCCTGCGCGCCTTCTCCCGGCCCACGGGCAACCTGCGCGCTGATTTCTTTCGCCGCATGGTGAATGAACTGGCGCCAGACCTGATATACCTGATTTTCTATTTTCAGGGCGAGCCGTATATCAATCCGAATTTTCTCGAAATGGTGAGCTACGCGCGAAAGCGAAAGATTTACACCATAACATCTACGAACGGCCACTTTTTAGACGATGATAACGCGCGGCGCACGGTAGAGTCCGGCTTGGACAGGCTGATCATTTCTGTGGATGGCGTCACGCAGGAGGTGTACGAACAATACCGCATCGGCGGGCAATTGGACAAAGTGCTGCAAGGCGCCGCCAACGTGGTGAAGTGGAAAAAGCGACTGCGCTCGGCTACGCCACACATCGTTTTCCAGTTTTTGGTGGTAAGGCCCAATGAGCATCAGATTCCTGAAATATACCGCATAGCCCGCGAAACCGGCGTGGACGAGGTGAAGTTGAAAACCGCCCAGGTATATGACTACCGCCACGGGAACCCGCTCATTCCCCGGCAGGAACGCTATGCCCGTTACAAACGCAATGCCGCCGGCGAATATGAGTTGAAGCACGCTCTGCTCAACCACTGCTGGAAACTCTGGCACGCCTGCGTCATCACCTGGGACGGCACGGTGGTACCCTGCTGCTTCGACAAAGACGCATCGCACCGGATGGGCAGCTTACAGAAAAACAGTTTTCGCGAAGTATGGCAAGGCGAACACTATCGCGACTTTCGCCGCGCCATTCTGGGAGGTCGGGACCAAATAGATATTTGCACCAATTGTACGGAAGGGTGTAAAGTTTGGGCATAACAATATGTTTGCGTAAAAATTCACCCTTTTCCCGCTGCTGTACCATTGCTTGACGAAGCGTTAGAATTTCAGTCAACCCACTTTTTTTGCATTGATTTTAAAAAAGTTAGCCTTTTTCTTGCTTTCGGCAGAACCGGGTGCTATCTTTGTTGTTCGGTCGTTTGGGAAAAGGGTTGAAGGAATCTCTCCTATTCATAACAGATTCAGGAGATTGCAGGAAGTGAGCGCCCGGCGCACATAGATTTCACCGGCCCGAAGCACTTGAAACACTCCCTTTTACTGATACTAACACCAAGCGGAGCTGCTTTTATGCAGCTTGAATCCACTCCCATGTCAGGTACAACCGGGCTAAAACCGGGTGTGCGCGTTTGAAAAGAAGCTTTTGAGAGAGTATATAAAAAACAGCAGCAAAATGATTTACAAAGTTATCCTTTCGGGGCGCTTGGAGTTTGGGAACCCCCGCAGTTGCGAAAAAGCTATGCATCTTTTTCAAAACCGGTATGAGATCATCTACCGGACCGATGTTTTCCTGAAAATGGAAGAAATATTCCATTTGGAAAGTGCCAGCCTGGAGTTGTACCGCTTTTCTGCCCAGGTTGCGGAAAAGACGTGGAACAATACGGTAAACTTACTGGAAGAAGTGGCCCAATTTGCCATAGCGGGTAAAGTTGACGCATGGCTTACGGATAACGGCAAAGTTCTCCAGGAGCGCAGCATTGAACCCCAAACCGAAAAAGCGGCTGTGCAGGCGTATATTCACGGCCGGACCCTCATTGACCATAAAGGCAGTGAACAAGAAGCTATCAATGCTTTCAGCCAGGCTATTGAAAGGTACGAGCGCCATGCATCGGCCTACGAACGCCGGGGGTACGTGAACTATCGCTTGGGCAACTACGGCGATGCCCTCTACGACTACAATAAAAGTATCAATCTCAACCCGGCAGGCGCCGAGGCTTATCTCGGCAGGGCCGTAGTGCATGTTGCTCAGAAGAACTGCGCTGCCGCTATTCCCGACCTGGAAAAAGCCGTTAAATGCTCCGTGCCGCTGCAACCAGTCTTCTGGATCGCGCGCCGCATCAAGGGGGACTGCCACCTGGAGTTGGAGCAATACGATGCGGCCGTCACAGAATACCAGTTATTTCTCAAACGCGCATTCACTCCGGGCGATGCCAATTTCCTGCGCCGCCGCCGCACGGCATTCCGTTTGGGCAAAGCGCTGATGTCGCTGCGCAAAAACAAGGAAGCCGTGCAAGCGTTCGAGTATGCGCTCAAGATAGAAAGCGATGATTCCGCCGCCACCGATGCCGATGTGCAAGCCTGGTACCAGGAAGCGCTGAAACGGGGCACTGCCCCGGCAGGCACGCGGGCTGCTGCGGTAGCATAAACTCACCTTCTTACTCAATCTTCTCAGCCATGTGCCTCGCTATCCCGGGAAAGATCACTTCCATCACTGATCAACTCGACGACACCTTCCGCGTCGGCAAAGTGTCTTTCGGGGGTATCTCCAAAGATGTGAACCTGATGATGGTACCCGACGCCAAACCCGGCGATTACGTGCTCGTACACGTGGGCGTAGCCATCAGTCTGGTGGATGAAGAAGAGGCCGAGAAGACCTTCGAGTATCTCCGGCAAATTGGAGAATTGGAAGAATTAGGTGATTCGTGATTGCTGATTTCCGATCTTTGATTTTTGATTTTTTTCCGGTGGTCTTTATTGAATGGTCGGGTCAGCCACAAAGCCCGCGAAGATCATGGTGTTTGTGGGAATGTGGCGCAGCACTAATACGAAAGGCCTGTCGAAAAAAATTGAAGGCGGCGCGGAAGTAATGCCGAAACCTATAGAAGTAACTGCGGCGCCCTCGGCCCCCTTTTCATCCACCTCCAATACAGCTTTGTGTTTTATCTGCTTGATAAAGATATTTTTACCCGTGGGGGATGTGCCCATCGGGGTGAAATCGGCGCTGCGCTCGTCAAAGGCGGCCGTGACGCCTAAATTTTCCAAAGACTGTATCAGGTCGTTTTCATAAGCTAACTTCAGTTTGGGGAACCTCACATATGCGCGGCCGTAGCTAATACCCTGATACATTTGATGCCAGCTTTCCGGGGTGATGGACTTGTGCCATGCAGGATCGGTATTGGCCGCAGAAGGCTGGATAAAGCTGACGCTGTAGGTGGAATCCCTGAAAGGAATGTCCACTAAATTGAAGCCGGCCGTTTGAGCCACGGAGAAATCCCTGTCGGCATTTACGAATTCCACCTGTATCTGCGAGCCGTCGGCCTTGGTAAAAGCGCCTGTATGGGTGGTTTGCGGATCAAATCCGGTGGCCCAATCTGCCTTGAAGTGCAGCGCGTTGATGAGAAAAGCTACATCCAATGCGGTTATTTTGTCTAATATCTTGTCAATTTTCCCATTGGTATGAGTATCCACCCAACCGTTGATCAGTTGCAAGGCGGCTTGCTCGGCGTTGAAGTTGGTATTTTCAGCGGCGCAATCATAAGCGCTGCCTATGGCCTGGAGGAAAGGCGGCCTTACGTTGATCCGGTTGCTATCGTAAAAATAGGCGTTGGCAATGGTCACTTGCGGATGCCCGCTTTGCTGCGTGAGCAGGGTGTTGAGCTGCTGATGGATGGCGTTGAGGTCGCCGACGGCACAGCCCGGGCAGCCTTCTACGTCGAGCATTTGTTCAAGCGTGATACCTTGAGCGGCATTGTGGGCCATGAAAATGGCAGTTTGGATGCTGTAGGGTGAGATCAGCACGTTTTCGCCGGGTTTGGCCTTTTGTTCTTCGTTGAAGAGTTTCCAGCCCAGCACCTGGTTCATGCGGGCCACTTCTGCCACGCTGTCCACAGGTATGGGGTCCACCGTTATGGGAGTCTTTTCGCATTGAAACAAGGTAAGTGAGAAAGCGGCGAGCAATAAGAAACGATACTTTTTCATGGCAGTCTTTTTTAGGTTATTTCAATTGATAAGACTTTCTCCGGGAAGAAAAAGGTTGGGTGCCCCATGAAAAACAAATTTAAGAAACTTCGGGTTGCCCCTGCTGATCGAAGCCGGCTTATTGTGCCGCTACCACCGTCACCCAAGCTCCATCTGCCGGGTTGCGGAAACGGAGGGACCAGGCATGGAGCGCAATGGCGCCGGGCCGGTAGGGCAGGGTGGAGCCGTATTTTTCATCGCCCAGGATCGGCATTCCTGCTGCGGCCAATTGCGCCCTGATTTGGTGAAATTTTCCCTGCATGGGACGGATTTCAAGCTGCGTACCTTCTTGTGCTTCGCCCATTACCTTGTACTTCAACTCGCATAGCACTGCGCCTGCCGCGCCGGTTTTGGACACCACGGCACGCTTTGCTGCCGGGTCTTTGGATAGCCAATGCGTGAGCGTGCCGGCTTTGGCTCCTGGTGGGCGCTCCACTATGGCGTGATAGATCTTCTCTACCTGGCGCCCGGCAAATTGACGGTTGAGCTCTTTCAGGGCAGCCGGTTTTTTGGCTAAAAGCAACACGCCGCTCACCGGGCGGTCTAAGCGATGGACGATGCCGATGAAAGGCTTGCGGGCGAAGGCGCCCAGGTAGCCCAATGCCCATTCTTCCACAGATGGATACCCTTGCGGCAGTCGCTCCACTACCAATCCTGCCGGTTTGTTGACGACCAGGAGTTGCGCGGTTTCAAGCAGGATGGGGATGTCGGGCATATTTAAAGGTTTATCAATCGCTCCGCCGCCTGTTGCAAGGTGGTTCCAATTGCAAAGATACCTTCTTCGTGGCCTTCAGTGACGAAAATTCCGGATTGGCGCAGCCCGGTCTCCCGCAGCAGGCGCGTGATCTCTGCTGCCATTTCGGGGCTGCCGTACGTCGGCTCCGGGCGGGTAGTAGGGATGCGGTGCAGCAGCCGCTCCCACCACTGCCGGTGATGGGCGTGTACCACTGCCCGTATTTCCGGGCATTCCGCATACACGGCGGCATGGCTCATGGATTCGGAGGAAGCGACGATGGGGCCTTCGCAGCACACGGTGTTTTGCGCCGGGTCTGCGCAGGTTACCGTGCAGAAATGCCGGGCGTCGAGTTCGGGAAGGTTTCCGGTAGCGGAGCCGCTGATGATGAAGCGGCTGGAATCGCCTATACGCGTGCTGATGTTGCCGAAGCCGACGCCATCGGGATAGGCGCCGATAAACCCGGCGTTGTACAATACCTGCCGCCAATGGTTGATCTCCGCGATTTCAGCTTCCGGGAGCGGCGGGGCGGGCGTCCATTGCACTTCAAATTTGATGTAGCCTTCCATGCCTTTCATTTCCATTCCGGGAAAAGACCCAATAAGCCCTCTTCGCTTGCCGGGCACACCCCGCGCTCGGTGATGATGGCCGTTACCAACCTGGCCGGAGTCACATCGAAAGCGTAGTTGGCAGCCGGACTGTTTTCGGGACAAAGGAGCACTTCCCTGATGTCGCCCTCCAATAGCCCCTCGATGTAGCGGATTTCCCGTGCGTCGCGCCGCTCTATTTCGATTTCGCGCAACCCGTCGCAAATGCGCCAGTCAATACTGGAAGAGGGGGCGGCCACGTAAAAAGGCACATTGTTGTCATATGCGGCGAGCGCTTTGAGGTAGGTGCCTATTTTGTTGGCCACGTCGCCGCAACGGGTGGTGCGATCGGTGCCGGTTATGACCATGTCCACCATCCTGTGTTGGAGGAGGTGGCCGCCGGCATTGTCGGTTATTACAGTATGAGGTATGCCTGCCTGTCCTAATTCAAACGCGGTGAGCCGTGCGCCCTGGTTGCGGGGACGGGTTTCGTCCACCCATACGTGTACGGGGATTCCCTTGTTATGGGCTAAATAAATTGGCGCGGTGGCGGTGCCGTATTCGATGCATGCCAAGTAGCCGGCATTGCAGTGTGTGAGCAGGTTGACCGGAGCGCCGTTTTTGGCGGCGGCGGCGTCTTCGATAAAACGCAGGCCGTGTTCTCCGATGCGCAGGCAGGCACCGGCACTTTCGGCTGCCATGGTTTGGGCCAGTTGCAGGGCCGCAGCAATGCGTTCTTCGCGAGCGCTGAAAGCGCATATATGGGTTACTGCCCGCTCCAGGGCTGCGAACAGGTCCACCGCTGTGGGGCGGGTAGCAGCCAGCAGGGCTTCGGCCCGGCGATAATGCGCCGGATAGTCGGATGTATTTTCCTCCAAAGCAGCGAGATACATGCCGAAGGCCGCAGTGACCCCGATGAGCGGCGCGCCGCGCACCAGCATATCGCGTATGGCGGCTGCGGCATCTGTGGCGGAATACAGGTCGGCCATGACTACCTCAAAAGGCAGTTTGCGCTGGTCGAGTACTTGCACGATGCGCGGGTGGCCGGGTTTCAATCGGATGGTGGGAAGGCGCATTTAATTTTCAGGTTGGTCTGGGAAGTGGGAGGCGGCCTATACGCTTTCGTCCTCGAAGAGTTGGTAAATATCGGGCAATTGGCGTCCAACGCCGTTGAAGTCCAGGCCATAGCCGATGACGAAGTGCGGCGGGATGCGGAAGCCGGCGTATCCTATGTCCAGAGGGTATTCCATCATTTCGGGCTTTTGGAGCAGGGCGGCAATTTCGATGGATTCCGTATCGAGCTGCTCTAATTTTGGAAGCAGCGAATGAAGGGTTTTGCCGGAGTCGACAATATCCTCCACGATGACTACCTGCCGGCCGCGCAGGTCTATTTCCAGCCCTATCAGGGTGGATACGTCCCCGGTGGATTGCATATCCCGGTAAGAGGACAGTTTGATAAAGGATATTTCACAGTTGTCGCCGAAGGCGCGCACCAGGTCGGCTGTAAACATAAACGCTCCGTTGAGAACGCCGAGGAAAACGGGCATCTTGCCGGCATACCGGCTTCGCAATTCAGCCCCGAGTTCCTCCACCCGTCTGCGGATGTCTTCTGCTTCTATAAATTGGCGGAAGAGTAAGTTGTGTGCTTCTACGAATTTCATGTTTTGTTGGTTTCCGGTACTTTGGCCGGCCGGAAAGCGGTTTCCGGCAACTGGATACCGCATTTTATCCTCCTGCTGCGCTGCCGGCTGTGCCTTCTCCCGGTACCCTTTGAAATCCGATGGTTTTTTTAGCGAAAGCGCTTTCATTTTTATCCATCCGGAAAGAGGCCACATCCTCTAGGGTAAGGATATGGACGGAGGTGGCGTCGCGTTCGACGGCTGGCAGCGCGGCGAGGCGCAGGTGCTGGTTTTTCACGGCCTCCTGCACGATGCCCCTGACCGTGCGGGCATTGCCGAAGTACTTGTCGCGGTACTCATAGAGGAACGTGAGGTATGCTTTGAGGTGTGCTTCTGCTTCGGGGGTAGGCACGAGGTTTTGCTCGGCGAGCATGACATGAGCGATCTGGCTGAGGTCTTCGGGCGAGTAGTCTTCGAATTTGAGTACTTTATCAAACCGGGAATTCAAACCCGGATTGGCTTTGAGGAAGTTCTCCATATTGTCGGGATAACCGGCCACAAAAACGAAGAACTGCCCCCGGTGGTCTTCCATGCGTTTGAGCAGGGTTTGGATCGCTTCGTCGCCGAAATCTCCATGCGGGCCGCTGCGTGCGGTAAGGGCGTAGGCTTCATCGATAAAGAGCACGCCGCCCATGGATTCGTCCACTTTTTCGGCGGTTTTAATGGCGGTTTGCCCCATATACCCGGCCACGAGGCCCTGGCGGTCGGTTTCTACCATGTGGCCCCGTTCGAGCATGCCGAGCGCTTTGTAAATTTTGGTAAGGATGCGGGCAACGGTGGTTTTGCCGGTGCCGGGATTGCCCACCAAAACGGTATGGAGGGAGAAGCTGTTGAGAACGTCCTTACCGGTTTCGCGGTAATAGCGCACCAGCCATACCAACTCGTTGATCTGCGCTTTGATCTTTTCCATTCCGATGAGGCGGTTCAGCTCGTTGAGGCTTTCCTGGAGGAGCTGTTCATCCACCGGGATGTTGGGGATTTCGAAGCCCGCAGGGCTTGCGAGCGGCGCCACGTCCCACAGTTCTATGGTGGCGAGTTGGGGTTGGTCCAAAGCATCGGGTTCGGGCATTGCCATAACGCGCAAGCCGAGATTGACTTTGGCCTTCTCCAGGAGATCAAACACAAAACGGGCGTTGCCGAAAGTGCGGTCTCGCCGCCGGTAAGCATCTAAGATGATCTCATCCAATTTCTTTTTGGCGTCGGGGGTGAGGATGATGCCTTTTTCCTGGCAGGCGTAGTCGACAATCTCCGAAAGTTCCTGCGGCAGATAGTCCCGGAATTCAAAATGAAGTTTAAAACGGGACTTGAGGCCGGGGTTGGAGTCGAGGAAATGTTTCATCTCCTTGGGATAACCGGCTACGATGACAGCCAGGTCGCCGGGGCCGTTGGAGAGTTCCTTGACCAAAATTTCGATCACTTCCCGTCCGAAGTCTTTGCTGTCGTCGTTGGAGCGGGCAAGGGCGTAGGCTTCGTCGATGAAGAGTACGCCGCCGCGGGCTTTCTCAATGGCCTCCTTGACCTTGGGGGCGGTTTGGCCGATGTACTCGCCCACCAAATCCACCCGGTCCACCTCATACACGTGGCCTTTGGAGAGCAGGCCCATTTTTTTGTAGAGTTTGCCCATCATGCCGGCCACGGTGGTTTTGCCTGTGCCTGGATTGCCGATGAATACGGAATGAACGTTGATGCCCTCGTTTTCCTCAAACCCTTTTTCCTTGCGCAACTGCAAAAACTGGATGTAGCGGGCGTGGTTGCGCACCTGGGTTTTGATCTCTTTCAAACCAATGAGCGCGTCCAATTTGGTCATTACATCCTCAAATACCTCAGAGGAATCGTCCTCGTCGCCCAGGATAATGGGCGCCTGTTGATCGGGCAACATGGCGGGAGCGATGCCTTCCTCTATAGAATCGCCCACTTCAAACGGCACAACCGCCATGAGGCGGTCCATGAATACGAGTTCCGCAGTGTACCGGTCTTTGCGCCAGGAGCCTTTTACGTTGGAGCCCCAGCCGGCGGTAAGCCGGATATACTCGTCGTTTTTGTCGATTTGCTGCAACCGGACTACCTGTCCTTTGAGTTCGCGGGCATCGTTGTAAAACTTAACGAATAACTCGCACTGCCATGGGCGGCCCATCAGCTCGTTGTGCAGTACCACTTCCAGATACACATAGCGGGTATCTTCGCTGTTGAATTTTTTGAGGTACAGGCGGTCGTCTTCCTGCACATCGTCGTAGGGGCCTTCGTAAAGTCTGAGGGAATGCACATCTGCGTATAAGCCCTCACCGGCGTAAAAGTCCTTGCCGGCGTCTTCCACATAAAAATATTTGGCCCCTACTTTGTGGCCGTCTATCCAGGCCTCCCAGAAGTAAGCGCCCCGTTTCCAGAAAGCGCCTTCGGTTTTATTGCCCCAGCCTTCGCGGATATAGACGACGGGGTCGAGTTTGCTGATTTTTTTCCCTTTGAGATCGAGAGAGCAAATTTCGCGGCGCCCCCGCTTGAGAGAGTAACACTTGAGCACGATGTCGGCTTCCCAGTCCTGCACATCGAAGAGCTTGTTGTACAACGACAGTTCTGCGTATATATAGCTGGTCTCGTACCGGTCGAACACCTGCCGGTACTTCTTTTTATTATCGGCGAGCCATTCCGTGGAGGCATACACTTTCAGCTCGCGGAATTTGTACATACTTGAGGCGGGGGCCGGAAAGCCGTCTTCAATTTCCATACGGTAAATTCTCAATGGAGAATAAAGATAGGCAGGTTGCGGATAATCCAGGCCCGGAACTTCATTTTTTTTAAAAAAAGATTGGCAGGCGGCCGGGATCAGTCGCGCAGGTCTTCAACATGGTATCCGGGAAACTTGCTTTTGTCGAAGCCGAAGTGGGTGGCTGCAAAAGTTTTATTGGGCGTGAAGGCGCCCATTTTCACGGTGTAGCGGGAGCCGTCCTTGCCGAAAGCGGTCATGCTTTGTACGGTGAGCGCGGCTTTGTCCACGTTGAGGCGGAATTTGGAATACTCCGAGTTTTTGTCCAAGGGTTTAAACTCGATCTGTTGAACGACCTTACCTGCTACAGTAGTTTCATTGACCAGGAAATACACGAATTTGCCTTTGTCATAAAAGTTGAACAAGGCTTCCGGGGAAAGGATGTTGTCGTCTTCAGAAACATCGGGCAGGTCGTTGATCTGCACTTCTTTGTTGTTGTGGAGGATGAGCCACAGCGCCGTTCCGTCGCTGATGACGGTCTGGGTTGCCAGGTCGATCCGGTATTTTTTGCCATGTTTGGCTATTTTGCCCTGCTGCACCTCTTTTTTTTGCTCAGGCAATTCAATTTCTAAAGCGAAAGCGGTTTCCAGCGACTGGTAGCCCTGGTACTTTTTGCGCAGTTTGTCGAGGATGGATTTGGCTTGCGGGTCTGATTCCTGTGCGGTAGTCAGTTGGCCTTTATCCTTTTGGGCCTGAGCTGTTAAAGCCAAAAAAAGCACAGTGGCTGCGATCCAGATTTTCTTCATAGCAGAAGGGATTTTGTATTGATGTGTCTTCAACGTTGCGGCGCATGGTTTTATTTACCGGAGCCGGTCGTTGGCAGGGTTAAAGTTTGCTTAAAGCCGCCGAATTGATGCAGTATCTCAGCCTTGTGGGAGGCGGCCCATCGGGAAAAACATGCCCGAGGTGGGCATCGCAAACATTGCACAACACTTCTACGCGTCTCATGCCGTGACTGTTGTCGGCCCTGTAGTGTATGACGTTGTCTTTCACAGGAAGTGAAAATGAAGGCCATCCGGTGCCGCTATCGAATTTCTGCCGGGAATCGAAAAGTTCAGTGCCGCAGCATAAGCAGGCGTAGAGGCCGGGTTCATGCGCTTCGCAATAAGCGCCGCTCCAGGGGCGCTCGGTGCCGTGTTCGCGGGTGACGCTGTATTGCTCAGGTGTGAGGAGAGTCCTCCATTCCTCATCGCTTTTTTCGACCCGGCGTTCCGGGGCAAGGTTGCCCCGGTCGGCCAGTTCGAGAATATCGTTCCAGTTCATGCGGTTTGTAATCTGCCTAACTTATACAAGTGTTCTGCGTGATAACGCAGAGCGCTGCGAAAAGTTGGCATCTCGTAGTAGGGCAGGCCGTACTCCCGGGCCGTTTCCTTTACAATAGGTGAGATATTCTTGTAGTGAATATGGCATACATTGGGAAACAAATGATGCTCGATCTGATGGTTCAAGCCTCCGGCAAACCAGGAAAGGATCTTATTGCGCGGGGCGTAGTTGCAGGTAGTATAAAGCTGGTGCACAGCCCAGGTCTGCTCCATATTGCCCGTCGGATCAGGCAAAGGATAATCCGCGCTGGGTACCACGTGCGCCGGTTGGAAGATCAGCGTGAGGATAAAACCTGCAATGAGGTGCATGGCAATGAAGCCCAGAACCGTAACCCACCAGGACACCGGCGATAAAATCAAGGGCAACACCAGCGCATACGTGTAGTAAACGCTCTTGGAAATGATCAGCTCTGCCATAAGCCCGGCAAAGGTTCTGCCCTGTGATTCAAAAAGGCCGTCGTTTCTCCATTTGATGACCTGGCGGAATTCCTTGAGGGTCACCCACATCACCGTCATAAGCGAGTACAGCGGCCATGCGTAGATATACTGAAAGCGGTGGATGCTTTTCAGCGGAATGTGGGGCGAGAAACGGAGTATGCCCCTTGATTCGATGTCTTCGTCAAAGCCGTCCACATTGGTGAAAGAATGGTGCAATACATTGTGCTGGATTTTCCAGTTCATAGCATTGCCGCCGAGGAAGTTGAGGGTATATCCCAGCAGGAAATTGACCCATGGCTTGCGAGAGTAGGCGCCGTGATTGGCGTCGTGCATCACGCTCAGGCCGATGCCTGCCGTGCCCAAACCCGAAACGCACCACATGACAAACACCAAAAGGGGGTGCGTGACGGTGGCGGTAACGATCAGGGAAAAAGGCACGAAATACAGCGACAGCATTACAATAGTTTTGAATACCATAGCTGAATTGGCGTGGCGGGAAATTTTGTTTTGAACAAAATAGTCATTGACCCGCCGGCTGAGTGTGGAAAAGAAGTCTCCCGTCTCCGGTTTGGAGAATTTGATGAGATTGGCGCGCATTAGAATGAATGTTTAAAAATGAATGTTTGACGCGGTAAAGGTAAGCATAAAAGGGTTTGTTAGTCCAATAACAAAAAAAAATGCCTTAATGTTATGGAAATCTTCCCCCGGCGTCCAAGCGCGTTCGGGATGCGACAAGATAAAAGGGCAAAAGATAGCGCAACTGCCGCAAACGATCTATTTTTGTCGGCGTTCCTGTTTTGCTACTAACGCGATGAAATTCAAACGCCCTCATGTCGAGAATATCCGCTTTCCTCACTGATCGCAATTTGATCCTCATTTTTATTGCCATACTGGGCTTCTCGGCCTTCCCGATGCGCGATTGGTACCAGCGCGGTACGCTATGGTCGGACGCAGAGGGGTATTATCTTTATCTGCCTGCGCTTTTTATCTACAAAGGGTTCGACAACATCCCGGTGCGCACGGAGGTTCAATTCCCCGAGTATCCCGGCACGGACAAGCATTTTACCAAGTACACCTGCGGAGTAGCCATCATGCAGGCGCCGTTTTTCTTTGCTGCTCACTTTCGTGCCAAAGCTGATCGCAAAGCCGATGGATACAGCGTTTTCTACATCTACGGTGTGCTTTGGGCCGCACTGTTTTACGCCGTTTGCGGGGTGTGGCTTTTGTTGAAAACCATACAACGGCAGCTACCGCGCGGGGTGGCCTGGTTTGGCGTCATGGCTGTATTTTGGGGCACCAACTTGTTCCATTACACCGTGCACGAGCCGGGCATGTCGCACGTTTATTCGTTTTTCCTGGTAAGCTGCCTGGTTTGGCTTACGCCCAAGCTGTACGAGCCTGCCCCCCCCGGTCTGAAATGGGTGCTTCTCTCCGGGTTGGTTGCCGGGATGATGGTACTCATCCGGCCTACCAATATTGTGGTTATGTTATACCCTGCCCTGTATGGGGTGAGTACATGGGCGGATTTCAAGGAGCGCATAAAGTTTTTTGGGACGCACCTCGAGCGGCTTTGGCCGGCTGCGGCGGTCGCTGTGGCCGTATGGATACCGCAGATGGCCTATTGGAAATACATCAGCGGCGATTGGTTTATATATTCCTATGGGGATGAAGGCTTCATCTACTGGAAACGGGCGCGCATGGCCCAGGTGCTGTTTGACATCAAAAACGGCTGGCTCTTGTTCAGTCCCCTGATGGGTATTGCACTCCTGGGCTTGCTCGCCGGCCTCCGGCGCAATCGCCTCAACGAGCGCTGGATTGGCCTGGTATGGCTCATCAGTTGGTACCTCTTCGCCAGTTGGTGGGCATGGTGGTTTGGCGGCGCCTTCGGCCATCGCAGTTTTATCGACCTTTATCCTTTGCTGGCGTTGCCCTTTGCCGCCGTGGCGCACTTCGTTTTTCGCACGCGCAACAAAATTTTCATTTCCGCTTTCGTCATAGTAACAGCCGTGCTGACCTACTACAGTCTCGGCCTTACAAGCCATTACCTCAGCCCGCACTACGAATGGCCCACATGGGAGCTGGCCGTGCGCAAAATGTTTGGGCTCCCGTTTTGATTTTGAATGGATCGGGGCAAACGCGTGCATCGGGTTCATCTGTTTTTCAGGTAAATCGCGTTTGGAGAGTTGGTCTTTTCCTGCCGGCGAAAAATGGTTTGCGAGAAAAAAAATCAGCCGGGGTTATGGAATTTCACTCCTTCCGGCGTCTTTGCTTATAGAGCAAATGAAAAGCAAGATGAAGGAGGATTTTTTGCACTTTTTGTGGCGCGCCCACCGCTTCGATCTGAGCGACCTGCGCACAACCCAGGGAGAACCTCTGGAAATACTCCAATGGGGAGAATATAACCGTCACGCCGGACCGGATTTTCAACAGGCGCGCCTGCGTATAGGCGATACCCTTTGGGCCGGCAATGTGGAAATGCATCTGAGAGCTTCGGATTGGATGCGGCACAAACACCACGACGACGACGCTTACCGCAATGTCGTGCTGCATGTGGTGCTGGAGGAAGATGAACCTGTCCTCCGGCCCAATGGCGAACGCTTGCCTTGCTTGGAGTTGAAAAGCCGGATTCCACCGAGGCTTTCGGGCGCCTACCTCAAGCTTATGCAAAGTGAAAACTGGATTCCTTGTCAACACCTCTTTTACACTGTGCCTGATATTACGTGGCGCCTGTGGCTGGACCGCCTTGCGGTGGAGCGCATCGAACAACGCACACAGTCCATGCTCTCGGTTTGGGAAGAAACCATGCACGACTGGGAAGAGAGTTTCTACAGGCTGCTGGCCCGAAGTTTCGGTGCAAAGGTGAACATGGAACCGTTTGAGCATTTGGCGCGTATCACTCCTTTATTGCTGCTGGCCAAATACAAGAACAATCTTTTCCGGCTCGAAGCACTGCTCTTCGGGCAGGCCGGTCTCTTAGAAAAGGAATTTGAAGACGATTACCCCCGCAAACTGCAACGCGAGTACCGCTTCTTACAACAAAAGCATGAGTTGACACCTATGCAGGGCGCGCAATGGAAGTTCCTGCGAATGCGGCCGGCCTCGTTCCCCACGATGCGGATTGCGCAGTTCGCGGCTCTTATTTTCCAGTCGGAGCATCTTTTCAGCAAGATACTCGCCGCCAAGGATGTGGCGGAGGTGGAAAATATGTTTGCCGTGAAACTATCCAATTATTGGCAAAATCACTACGTATTCGACAAAGAGTCAGCGCCGAAAGTAAAAAGCCTGGGACGCGATGCGGTGCACTTATTGCTCATCAATACCATTGTGCCGGTATTATTCCTCTTTGGCAGGAAGCGCGGGGAAACCCGGTACCAGGATAAGGCCATAGAACTGCTGGAAACCGTAGAACCGGAATCAAACCAGGTCATCGAGAACTGGAAAAAGCTCGGCTTCAAGCCGGGGTCTGCATACGAAACCCAGGCCCTGCTCCAACTCAAACAACACTACTGCGATGCCAAGCGGTGCCTGGAATGCGCTGCCGGATCGGCGATATTGAGGTGAAAGCCCGCCACCGGTGATTTGCAAATAAATACAAAAACCCTTATCTTTGCGGCTTCAATGAAGCGCCGATATTTCATATTGCTCTTTTCCGCTGCACTCACTGCCGTATTGTCGCCGTGTGTTGATGCGCTCTCCTACGCGATAGAAAAGGAAAATTGCGCGGCGGAAACAAGCTGTTGCAGTAAAATGAGTTCTGAAGGAGGAACGGCGGAGGTCAAACCGGCTGCGACCTGTTGCAGTAAGTCGCATAGCGCCGACAGGGATGTTCCTCCTGGTGGAAAATCCGACGGTGAAGCACATGGACAATGCTCTTCCCTCTGCCACTGCAATTGTTGCGCGCATGTAGTCACGGCCTTCTATGCCTTCATTCCCCTGCTGCAAGCTTCCCCCGTATTCCGTATCCAACCGGAGTTCCATTCCCAATATCATTTCGATTATTTCAATTTTATTTGGCAGCCGCCCCGTTTGGGTTGATTGTTTCCGGCCAGAGATGGGTCCACGCGACCTTGTCCAAAGAGCCGGCACGCGAAAGTTTCCGGTGTGCAGAGCAAAGGTTTCCCTGTGTCCCCGGCGCGCGCGTTCCTTCATTTTTTCAATCAACCAAAAAGAAATCAGCAATGAAATTCAGCATAATCTGGCTGTGTGCTTTGGGCATACTGCTTTCATCCAATGCGCTTGAGGCGCAAAACAAGGCATCGGATCAAAATCTTTCCATTTGGGTCAACGGTCTTTGCGGCATGTGTGAAGACCGCATCCAGAAAACGGCCTTGCGCACGCCTGGCGTGCGTACCGCCGTATGGGACATTGATACCAAAATGCTTGCCGTTGCTTATGATCCCGGAAAATTCGATGAAGATCAACTCCATGACAATATTGCCAATGTGGGCCACGATACCGAAAAGCGCAAGGCGCCGGACGAGGTCTATGAGAAACTCCACGAATGCTGCCACTACGACCGCAGCGAGACGCCGACTGCAAAAAAAGCGGAGCGCATCAGGGGCAGGGTGTTTGAGGAAGTGAAAAAAGGTCAGTCTGCGCCCTTGACCGGGGCAAGCGTGTACTGGCTGGGCACTACGCAGGGCGCCTCTACGGATGCCGAGGGGCAGTTTGAATTGGATCCAAATCCCAACACCAACCTACTGGTGGTGAGTTACATCGGTTATGCGTCCGATACGCTGGAGGTACGGGAAGGATTCGATATAGACATCGTGCTATCCAACACGCATACGCTCAAAGAAGTAGAAGTGAGCTACCGGCGCAAAGCTACCGAGGTGTCCTTTTTTGCCCCTGTTCAGGTGCAGCTCATCACCGAGCGGGAATTGCTCAAGGCAGCCTGTTGTAATCTTTCCGAAAGTTTCGAGACCACCCCTTCGGTGGATGTGAGTTTTACAGATGCGGTTACCGGTACCCGGCAGATACAGTTGCTTGGGCTGGCCGGCCCCAATATCCAGATCACCCGGGAGAGCATGCCCGATGTCCGTGGCTTGTCGGCTTTGTACGGCATGTCTTACACGGCCGGACCCTGGATCGAGGGTATCCAGTTGAGCATGGGCGCCGGCTCGGTGGCCAACGGGTTTGAAGCCATTGCCGGGCAGATCAACGTGGAACTGCGCAAGCCTGAAGATTCCGATCTCATGTACCTCAATCTTTATGCCGCCGACATGGGCAGGTATGAGGGCAATCTCAATCTCAGCAGCAAACTCAATAGTAAATGGAGTACCGGCCTGCTGCTTCACGCCAAAAGCCAGCAGCGTGAATTGGACCACAACCACGACGGCTTCTTGGACAACCCGCTCAGCGATGCCTTGGTGGCCATCAACCGGTGGAAATTTCAAAGCGATAACGGGTGGGCGGCACAATTCGGCGTGAAAGGAGCCTTGCTCAGTGAGAAAAGCGGCGTGGGTGGCTTCCACGACGATCCAGAAACCCACTTCAACCACTGGTGGGGCGCAGAGGTAGCTACCAAACGCGCTGAGGCCTGGGCCAAGATCGGCAGGGTTTTCCCAAACAAACCATACGCTTCCATCGGGCTTCAGCTCTCCGGCATCCGGCACGAGCAAAGGGCTTATTTCGGAATCAGGGAATTGGACGGCGATCAGAAGTCGGCCTATGCCAACCTCATTTACCAAAGCATCATCGGCAACACCAATCACAAGTACCGCACCGGGGCAAGTTTTCAATGGGACAATTTTACCGAAAATGCAGACAATCGATTATTTCAGCGCGATGAGCGCATTCCCGGCGTTTTCTTTGAGTACACATACCACAACACCGAACGGTTCACCGCTGTGGCCGGCATCCGGGCCGACCACCACAACAACTACGGACTGTTCTTCACGCCGCGCCTGCACCTTTCCTGGACGCCTAAGGACCTGACGGTCGTGCGCCTGTCGGCTGCGCGCGGGCAACGCACCGCGAGTATCTGGGCTGAGAATATCGGGATATGGGCCTCCAGCCGCAATATTGTGTTGCATGGCGAATCGAACGGCAAGCCATATGGGCTCGACCCTGAAGCAGCATGGAATTTCGGCCTGAACTTCACGCAAGGTTTCTCGCTAATGGCTCGTCCTGCTACTTTCACCGCCGGCTTGTATCACACCAACTTCGTCAATCAGATCGTAGTTGATTTTGACCAAAACCCCCGGGATGTGCACATATACAACCTCCAGGGGCGCTCCTGGGCCAACAGCTTCATGGCGCAGGCCGATGTGGAGTTGATACCGAACTTTGATGTGCGGATAGCTTATCGATTCAACGACGTGCGGATCACTTTCGCTGATGGTCTGCTGGAAAAACCCCTGCTCTCGCGCCACCGCGCATTTTTAAATCTCGCCTATGCTACCAAGAGCGACTGGCATTTCGACTTTACGCTCAACTGGCAGGGCGCCAAGCGCATACCCTCCACTGCTGCCAATCCGGCGCAATACCAGGCATTGCAGCGCTCGCCCGACTTTTTCCTGGCCAATGCCCAGATCAGCAAACGTTGGGGGCAGAAATTCGACCTTTACGTAGGCGCTGAAAATCTGTTTGGTTTTACCCAACGCAACCCCATTATCGGGGCTGACGATCCCTTCGGGCCATATTTCGACAGTTCATTGGTGTGGGGGCCAATTTTCGGCAGAAACGTGTATGTGGGGGGGAGGTGGAGGATTCAGAGGCAAAAGGCGTAGGGTTTACGTACAGTTGTATACCTGTTAAAGCAAACTCTGTATGAGAAACCCAATCAAAAATCAAAAATCGTCAATCATCCCCCATCAATCGAACGCGGATTCCAGCGTTTTCAGCCTGTGCCAGTACTCGTCCACATGGGCTTGCACGTCTTCCAGCGCCTGCTCGTTGCCGGGTTGGAACAGCGGGCGGAAGCGACCTTGAAGACGCAGGCATTCCATGGCAGGTTTGTAACGTTCGGGCGTGAAGTTGATGGTGTAGCGTTGGCGTTCAACCTCGAAAAGCGGGAAAAGGCGGGTTTCAACGGCCAACCGCGCGACGTGGATAGATTGCGCAGGTTCGGTTTTGTGTCCGGGAGGGCAGGGGCCGTCCACCATGAGCAGGCGGAAACCTGGTGTGGATTTGGCTTTTTCTGCTTTGGCGCGGAAGTCTTCCAGGAAAGCTAAAGAGCAAGTGGCTGCGTAGGGCAGGTTATGCGCTGCCACGATACCCATCAGGTCTTTTGGCCAGGAGCGTTTGTAGCCTGCGCCGGGGTTGGTGGTAGTCACGGCGCCATAGGGTGTGGCGGTGCTGGTTTGTACGCCGGTGTTCATATAGGCGCCGTTGTTGTTCACCACATAAAGGATGTTTTCATTCCTCGCTGCGGCCCCCGACATGGCCTGCAACCCAATATCAAAGGTGCCGCCATCACCGGCCAGCACCGCAACGGTGACATGTTGCTTGCCCTGCCGGTCGAGTGCGGCGCGCACGCCCGTGGCCGTAGCGGGCGCAGCGGCAAACAGGGTATGCACTATATTGGCTTTAAAGTCATTGAGCGGATATGGGCCGGATATGATAGAGAGGCAGGACGCCGGCATCACATATACCGTATCCGGCCCCAGTATATCGGTCAGGTGCCTGACTAAAAGCGACCAGCCGCAACCCCGGCAACTGAGCGCCCCGGAATAGACTTGTTCTTCCTGTATGAGAAATTGCATGGTTGGTTGCATGTCGTCGTTTCTTTTCTGTCGTTAAAAAACAAAGAGGGTGGGTGTTGGGGAGATTCCTACGGAATGACAGGGTGAGGGTGTGAACTAAGCCGTGAACCGTGTACCTTAAACTGCATACCGCCTCACTCCATCCAATTCACCCTTTCCGCATCCTCCCTTTTCGCCAATTGGATGATCTTTTCAATCGTCACCGGCGGTACATCCTTTCCGCCCACGCCGGCGTAGAAATCCAACATATCCAGCGGTTTACCGTACAAGGCCCGTTGCATCTCCTGGAAGAGCGCGCCTTCGCGGTCGCCCATGAAGTTGCGTTCCACCACAGCTATGCGGGCATCGCCGGGCAGGTCTTTGAGCGCATCGAGTACGGCTTGTCGCGGAAACGGCTTGAACAGCCGCAGTTTCAGCAGGCCCACATCCGGGTGGCTGCGAATGACGCCGCGCGCGGTAGTGGTAATACTGGATACGGTGACCAATAATATTTTTGTTTTCGGCCCGATGTTGACAGCCTCTACGTTGTGATAGCTCCTGCCGAAGTGAGCGGCGAATTCAGCGGCAA
>CAZNYK010000025.1:3978-38665 GCA_964577215.1 uncultured Saprospiraceae bacterium | reverse complement strand
TCAATAAAATTCAAAAAAAATGGCATACTCTAAAAAAGTACTCGATCACTTTCAGAGCCCGAAGAACGTGGGCACGCTCGACAAGAGCAAGAAGAATGTAGGCACCGGTTTGGTGGGGGCGCCCGAATGCGGCGACGTAATGCGCCTGCAAATCGAGGTGGACCCGGATACGCAGGTCATCACCGACGCGAAGTTCAAAACTTTCGGATGCGGCTCTGCCATCGCCTCCTCGTCTTTGGCTACCGAATGGATCAAGGGCAAGACCATTGACCAGGCGGCCTCCATCGACAATATGGACATCGTGGAAGAGCTGGCTCTGCCGCCCGTTAAGATACACTGTTCCGTGTTGGCAGAAGACGCTATCAAAAGCGCCATCAAGGACTACAAGCAGAAAAACGGAATCGAGGTGGAAGAAAGCGCCGGGGCTGCCGCGCACTAAATACAATCGCATGCACCGGGCGTCCGTTGTGAATATTTTTGCAGCGGATAAGCCCGTTTGGATAAACCTTGATCAAAATCATCAGCTATGCTTTTCGTAGCAGACAGCGCTAAAGCGAAGATACAGGAAATCAAAGAGAAAGAACACATCGGCGAGGACTACTTCGTGCGCGTGAGCATCACCAGCGGCGGCTGTTCGGGGCTTACCTACAAAATGGATTTCGACAACGAGTCAAAGCCAAACGATCAGGTGTTTGAAGACAACGGCGTGAAAGTGGTGACCGATCTCAAGAGTTTTCTCTACCTTTTCAACTCTACCCTGGAGTTCTCCGGCGGTTTGGAAGGAAAAGGCTTCTTTTTCAATAATCCCAATGCCGCGCGCACCTGCGGCTGCGGGGAGAGTTTTGCCGTGTAGCAGCCGTTTTCTGCCGGCTTCGGGCTTCGAGCGGGCGACGAAGGCAAGTGGATTTTTCCATAAACTTCAATGCGTTGTGGTGTATTTGATAGCCAGTAGTTTGCGAATTTTACTTTATTCAAACTACTGGCTATCAGTACATCGTAAATTAAGTTTCTATGCTTAGTGAAGGGGTGACTACGGGGCCGTGCCTTGGCTGAGTCACCCCTTCACTATCCTGATCAAAGCAAACTTTCTTAGTTTACATTGTAATCAGTCATACCGGTGAAAAATGGTTTATGTTTTTTCGCAAACCATTTTTCGTCGGGCATACTTCGAATTGGAGTTTTTCTTTACCTTCACTTCGGCAAGCAACACGCACACACATGTTCCGCATCGGCTACGACGCCAAACGGCTTTTCAACAACTTCACCGGGCTGGGCAATTACAGCCGTACCCTGTTGAGGAATTTAGCCACTTATTATCCTGACAATGAGTATTTTCTATACACTCCCCGCGTTTTCAAAAACCCTGAAACGACTTATTTCCTGAATAGCCCGCTGTTCACCGTCACTACGCCTAAACGCGGATCGGGCGCATGGTGGCGCAGTTTTTCTGTGGTCAACGATCTCAGGCGGCACAAAATCCAGCTTTTTCATGGGCTGAGCCACGAGATACCCTCCGGCATACGACTGGCGGGCATTCCGGCGGTAGTCACCATTCACGACCTGGCATTCAAGCGATACCCCGGGTTTTATCCATTCATTGACAGACAGATATACGATATAAAATTTCGCCATGCTTGCCGCCATGCCCACCGCATCGTGGCTATCAGCGAAAGCACCAAAAACGACATTGTGGAGTTTTACGGCATCGCCCCGGAGAAAGTTGCGGTCATTTACCAGTCGTGCCACGAGCGTTTCCAACAGGAAAAATCGCAAAAGACCATCGACTATGTGCTCCACAAATACCAGCTGCCCCGTGATTATTTCCTTTTTGTCGGCTCCCTTAGCGAGCGGAAAAATCCCTTAGTCATCCTGGAAGCTGTAGCCCGGCTTCCGCCTGATCTGCAACTCCCTATCGTCATTATAGGCGAAGGGCGTCCCTATAAGGCGAAGGTGCTCGAGTATATACGCAAGTACTCAATGGAGCGCAAAGTATTCTTCATCAAACCCGAATTTGAAGACATGCCGGCCATTTACCAGCAGGCTGACGTGTTTCTGTATCCTTCCTTTTACGAAGGTTTCGGTATCCCCATTTTGGAAGCGCTGTTCAGCGAAACGCCTGTGATCACTTCCAATGTTTCTTCCTTGCCCGAGGCTGCGGGGCCGGGCTCCCTGCTCGCATCGCCCGACTGCCCGGACGAGATAGCTGCCGGCATCCGGAAGATTCTCACCGATGAGACTTTTCGCCGGAATATGATTGAAAAGGGCTACCAGTACGCCCAGAGATTTCAGGGAGACGTGCTCACGGCACAGATCATGGAACTTTATGAGGATGTGCTGGAAATAGATGCAGTGGCGTGAAGGAGCTGTTTTGATTAAAAGATTTTCCGAAAAAATTTGGCAGCATTTGAAAGAAAGGCGTACATTTGCGCTCCGTTTTAAAAAGCAAAGAAGAAATATACGAGATATGGCACACCATAAATCATCGTTGAAGCGCATCCGGCAAGACGAAAAGCGCCGTACGCAAAATCGCTACTATAAAAAAACCACCCGCACCGCCATCAAGCGCCTGCGCGGCATCGAAGTCGCTGCCGAAGCGGAGGGCTTTTTGCCCAAGGTCATCAGCATGATCGATCGCCTGGCGAAGCGCGGCACCTGGCACAAGAATAAAGCTGCCAACCTCAAGAGCAGCTTGATGAGGCGCGTATCGAGCTTAGGCTGATCCGGCCTTTTCTTGCCGGCGGGTTGAGTTGCTCAACGGGTAGTCCTGTAACGGAGTTGCAGGACTATTTGCATTTTAGGGACTTTGCAGCGCTGCTCAGTTCTGCGGATTGGCCGAATTGTTTACGTCTCCGGATTTGATGCCGGTGATGACCAACTCGACATTTTGCTGCAGTACGCCGAGATTGACGAGGTTGGGAGTAAGCTCGCCAAAGGGATGGTCAGGATCCGCGAAAGCGTAGTTGGCCGGAAAGAACTGCCAGGAGCTAATGTCCGGAAACCGGTCGGTAATGCTCAGAATCAGCCGGCGCATGTGTATGAGGTCGAGGGTGCTTACGCTCCCCGAAACATTCACGTCAGCAGCAAACTGCTTATACGGGCTTCCCAGGTTTTCAATGTCCAGTATTTGCCTTTGTATGAGAATGACATCCTGGGTGGAAACGCCGTTGATGTGATTATTGTCTTTGAAGAACTGGAGTACAAACGACTGCCCGGTTTCCATAAAAGGGAAGGAGAAAGCTCCGTCAGGCCCTGTGGTCAAAGTGTCAGATTCGTTTTGAATCCATACTTGTACCCCGGGGATGGGAATCCCATTCTCCGTTCTTACTACACCGCTGATGGAAACCATGGGGTTGGCCGGGTTTTCAATGCCGTTGATGGTCATGACATCGGTATTGTCGGGGTCTAACCAGTCTCTAAGGCGGGTGAGGTCGGAGCCGCCGCCGTTCCAGGCCAATGCCATTCGACCGAAATAAGCCACGGTGCTGTCGCAGGAAGAATAGCCGCCATGGAGTTGGCCGACGAAGCGCTTGTGCTGGTTGAAAAGCCCTGATCCGGAGGAGTTGAACTGGAAAGTGCCCAGGTCGGGCAGCACCTTGAAGTGATGCATGGTGGGCGTGGTTACACTGCCCCAGTTAATGGGGGTGTTCTGGATCACGGCGGGATGGGTATCTACGGTGATCTTTTTGATATCGGCCAAAGGATGGTGCATGAAAACGGACCTCGAGGGTACGCCGGTGCTGCGGTCCCATCCGGCGAAAAACACCTGGTAGCTTGCCGGAATGTTGTAGAAGAGTTCCAGCAGCATAAAGTCATTCTCGACGCGACCGGAGCGGTAATCGCATCCGAGCATAGACTGGAATGCCGGTTCAGTGGCGGGGTTGTTGCACGTGTTTCCCTGGTATTTGAAATCGAAACGCCAGAGGTCCCATAGCGCGGTAAAGTCGCCAATACAATGACGGGCGGTAATGACGTAGGGTACGCCGTTGTTGCGGGCGTTGTTGAGCAAAGTGCCGGTGCAAAAGCCCATGCCCTCTTCCGCTACCATGAGAATGCGGCACACGCTGCGTTTTTGTTGTTCCATGGTGTCTCCCGGCGGGCAGGCCACATTGATATGACAAGGCCAGGATTGACCGAAGCCCTCATCCTCTGTCAATGAACTCGATTTTTCTCCTTCGGCAGGCATTGTCTCATAGGCATAGTCCACGCGAAAAATGTGGAACCAGCCTTGGCCGTACTGGCCGGCGGGTTCAAAGTATTCCAGCACGGCAGTTTCGCCGCTGATGAATCCGGTCATAAACCGCCCGGTAGGGCTGTTGTTGATGTGGGAATAGGCGCCGAGTACTTGCTTACCGTCCTCGCTGAACATAAATAGTTTGGCCCCGGGCGGCAGAACGAAATCGTCATACAGCACGGCCAAGGCTTTGGCGCCGGGTGCGCGGAGCTTGAGCGTCCAGATGCGGTCGCCGTTGGGCAATTGGGTCCATTGGCCTGCATTGTCCAAGTCCATATCTGCTGTCATGGGCGCGGAGAAGCGGAAGCCCGGGAAGTTGCGGTCCTCCTCCCGGAGGCGGTCCACTTGTGGGGGCGTTAAAAGATGATATGGTTGCCCGGTCAGGGATTCCATGATGCCTGACCCGGTACTCAAAGGTTTTCCTCCCCGGCTTGGCTGTGCGGGTAGTTGTAGCGCCGATAAACCAATGAACAGAAGGAGAAAAAATTTGACAGCTTTCATAGGACACTGCATTTCAGTAACTCAAAAGTAAAAGTCTTTGGGCGCTGTTTCGTTCACAAAGGTAAGAAGTGACAGGCGCTTTACATCATTTTTTTGACGGCAAACACTTTGTGTGGTAACCCGGCTTTATTACAGCAGGCAAAATTTGCTTCTTTATGGCCGGAAAACGTCATTTTTGCCCTTGGAAATGGCACACCACATGGAAACGCAGGAAAACGGCCGCTCCGGCCCCGGCCCGCAGCGCATCTCGATACAGGATTACGACTACGATTTGCCCGGGGAGCGCATTGCCCGCTTCCCCCTGCCGGAGCGCGATGCCTCAAAGTTACTGGTATATTGCCGGGGTCAGATTGGAGAGACTGTATTCAGCCGCATCTCGGAGGCGCTGCCCGCCCATGCGGTTTTGCTGTTCAATGACTCGCGCGTGATCCATGCGCGCCTGCGTTTTGCGACGCCGGCGGGGCGGGTAGTCGAAGTATTTTGCCTGGAACCTGCCGAGCCGGCAGAGTACCAGGTGAATTTGAGCAGCCGGGCGCCTGTGCGATGGCAGTGTCTCATCGGCAACAACCGGCACTGGAAAAACGGCCTGCTCACCCTTTCTGCCGGTACCGGGCAGGGCGCTGTAACGCTCCATGCAGAGCGGATAAGGCGTATGGAAGACGCATTCGAGGTGCAGTTCTCCTGGGCGCCGGCCGGCCTCAGTTTCGGGGAGGTGCTGGCCCTGGCCGGAGCCTTGCCCTTGCCGCCCTACTTGGATCGCGATTCCAGGGTAGAGGACGAAGACCGGTACCAGACCATTTACGCGCGGCAGGAAGGATCGGTGGCAGCGCCTACGGCGGGGCTGCACTTCACCGAGCGGGTGTTCGAGTCATTGGAGCAGAAGGGAATAGAACGGCTGTTTGTGACCCTGCACGTGGGAGCCGGCACTTTCATGCCGGTCAAGACCGAAACCATCGGCGGTCACCACATGCACGAGGAGATCATTTCCGTGAGCCGCGACACCATTGCCCGCATAGCGGAAGCGGTAAGAGAAGGGCGGCCTGTGATCCCGGTGGGCACTACCGGCATGAGGGTACTGGAAAGCTTGTATTGGCATGGTTTACATGCTATCCCCGGAACTCCGGCCCGAATAGACGTCGGCCAGTGGCTGCCTTATGAATATGCCGGCCCTCATTTGCCACCCGGCCAGGCGCTTGAACGCATCCTGGATCAAATGGATGCCGGCGCCTGCCCACTGCTGGAAGGCCGAACCCGGCTGATGATCGCTCCGGGGTACGCATTTCGCATAGCCGGCGGCCTGATTACCAACTTTCACCAGCCGCGCAGCACCCTGTTGTTGCTCATCGCCGCATGGGCCGGGGCCGACTGGCGCCGCATGTACGACTACGCGCTCGCCCATGATTTCCGTTTTTTGAGCTACGGCGACGGGAGTTTGTTGATGTGAAACGGCATACGGTTTTTTATACTGAGCGAAGTCAAAGCAACGGCGTAAGGCCCCGGCACGCATGTCGGAGGCGAAAGGCCAATGGCTAAAGGCGTAAGGCAGCCCTTCGCGGAAAAAAAATAGCCCACCAAGGACGCCAAGAACGCTAAGGCCTCAGCCTGCGCGGGAGAATAACCAGCAAACAATATCTGCCATAGTGGCGGAAAAGTCTGTTTTAACTCTGTCATTTTGCCTGTGGGGTCAAAAAGTGCATAGATTGGGCAATTCTGAAATACCTCAAATACAGGTATTTCGTCGAAAGAACTGGCCGGCGGGAAAAATTGGCCGGTTCTTTGCAGAAATTGCAATCGGCACGGCGAGATGCGCGGGCATTCGCCGGAAATTCGCAATTTCACCCGCAAAACAAAAAAGCAACAACCGATGACGTACGACAACTTCACCATAAAGGCCCAGGAATCCATCCTGAAAGCGCAGCAGATCGCCTCCGGCTTCAACCAGCAACAGGTGGATACCACACACCTTATAAAAGGCATGTTGGAGGCCGACGACAACGTGCCCAACTTCCTGATGCAGAAGCAGGGTGTGAGCGTATCGCAACTCAAACGCCAATTGGACGAAGCCCTTGCCACCTATCCCAAAGTGGAAGGCGCCGATAAGCAGTACCTCACCAATGAAGCCAATGCAGCATTGGCCGCCGCTAAAAAAATGCTCAAAGATTTCGGCGACGAGTACATCTCCATCGAACTCATGCTGCTTGGCATCCTCAAGGGCAACGACAAAGGCGCCAAGCTACTCAAATCTGTAGGTATGACGGAGGAGGGTACCCGTTCGGCCATACAGGAACTCCGCAAAGGCCGCAAGGTGCAGGACCCCGGCGCAGAGGACACCTACAATGCTCTCGGCAAATACGGCATTAACCTCAACGAGCAGGCCGAGAGCGGCAAACTCGATCCCATCGTGGGCCGCGACGATGAAATCCGCCGGGTGTTGCATATCCTCTCCCGTCGCAAGAAGAACAACCCCATACTCATCGGGGAAGCCGGCGTAGGCAAAACCGCGATCGTAGAGGGCATCGCCTGGCGCATCGTGAAAGGCGACGTGCCCGAAAACCTGCGCGACAAGAAAATATTCGTACTCGACATCGCCGGCCTCATCGCCGGCGCCAAATACAAAGGCGAATTTGAAGAACGCCTCAAGGCCGTCATCAAAGAAGTGGTGGAGTCCAGCGGCAAGATCATCCTCTTTATTGACGAAATCCACACCCTCATCGGCGCAGGCGGCGGGCAGGGCGCCATGGATGCCGCCAACATCCTCAAACCGGCTCTGGCACGCGGCGAACTTCGCACTATCGGCGCCACTACTTTAGACGAGTACCAAAAGTATTTTGAGAACGACAAGGCTCTCGTGCGCCGCTTCCAGACCGTGCTCATCGAAGAACCCAGCGTGGAGGATACCATTTCCATCCTTCGGGGCCTCCAGGAAAAATACGAGGTCTATCACCGCATCGAAATATTGGACGAGGCGCTCATCGCTGCCGCGGAGCTTTCGCACCGCTATATCGCCGACCGCTACCTGCCCGACAAAGCCATTGACCTCATAGACGAGGCTGCCGCCAAGCTCCGCCTCGAGCTCGATTCCGTGCCCGAAAAAATTGACGAGTGGGACCGCCGGGTGCGCCAGCTGGAAATAGAGCGCGAGCACATCAAGCGCGAAGGCGACCCAAAGGTACTCGAACTCACCAACGAACAAATCGCCAATGCCCGCGAAAAACGCGACGCCCTGCGCGCCGCCTGGCAAAGCGAAAAGGAAATAGTGGACACCGTGCAGGAAATCCGCAAAGACATCGAGGAGTTGGAAATGCAGGCCGAACGCGCCGAACGCAACAGCGATTACGAAACAGTGGCCAAAATCCGCTACGGCGAATTGCAGGGCAAACACGCCATGCTCAAAGCCGCCGAGGAAAAGTTGGAAAAACTGCCGGAGGAAAACCGCTTCACCAACGAGCAGGTCACTGCCAACGATATCGCAGATGTCGTTTCCCGCTGGACGGGCATCCCCGTGTCCAAAATGATGCAAAGCGAAAAAGACAAGCTGCTCAAGCTCGAAGACGAGATCGCCCAGCGCCTCATCGGCCAGAAGGAGGCCGTCGTGGCTGTATCGGATGCCGTGCGCCGCAGCCGCGCCGGTTTGGGCGACGCCGACCGCCCCATCGGCTCTTTCATCTTCCTCGGCCCTACCGGCGTGGGCAAAACGGAACTGGCCAAAACCTTAGCCGAAATGCTCTTCGACGACGAAAAAGCCATCACCCGCATAGACATGAGCGAATACCAGGAGCGCCACACCGTGTCCCGCCTCGTAGGCGCGCCTCCCGGATATGTAGGCTATGAAGAGGGCGGTCAGCTCACCGAAGCCGTGCGCCGCAAGCCGTATTCCATCATCCTCCTGGATGAAATTGAAAAGGCACACCCCGACACCTTCAACGTCCTGCTGCAAGTACTTGACGATGGCCGCCTCACCGACAACAAAGGCCGCGTGGCCAACTTTAAAAACACCATTATCATCATGACCTCCAACATGGGGTCGGAAACCATTCTAGAAAACTTCGAGGACTTAGACGCGCTCGGCGACAAACACCGCGCCGAGATCATCGAAACCACCAAAGTGGAGGTGCTCGACCTGCTCAAGCAGAGCCTGCGCCCGGAATTCCTCAACCGGATAGACGAGCAGATCGTGTTCCTGCCGCTCACCAAGGCGGAGATCAAGCAAATCCTGCAACTGCAACTGAAAAAAGTGCAGAAAATGCTTGCCCGCCAGCGCATCGTCATCAAGGTGAGCGACGCCGCTTTGAACCTGCTGGCCGACTTGGGCTACGAGCCGCAGTTCGGCGCCCGGCCCATGAAGCGGGTGTTGCAAAAAGAGGTGATGAATGAATTATCGCGAATGGTCATTGCCGGCGAGTTTGGCCCCGGCGACACCATATATATCCACACCGATCCCAAAGGTCTTACCTTTTCCAAAGAGCCGTTCCCCGGCGCCATCGACCTTTCAGAGAGCGTCATCGACCCGGAGTCAGGGAAGGACGTCCCGGCGCCGGCGCCCGGCCCTGAAGTGGTAGCCGACACGGATGCGGCCGCTAAGGACCGCAAACGCCGCTTAGAAAAGCTGGACAAGGCCACTAAAGACGTGCTGGATGCCCTGGAGGATATTGAGCCGGATGAGGACCCGGAAGGGTGATGATTTTTGATTGATGATTTTTGATTGATGATTGACGAGGTGTGATTTTTGATTTGGGCGTTGTGGTCCATGCGGAGTATGCTTTTTTATAGAAGGCCCTTTATGTTTCATACCGTTGCCCTGATCCCCGCATCGTGTGATGCCTGTCACTGACACTTCCTTCCCGGTGTACATACCTTTGCACCGTCTTTTTCACCAAACAAAAAAACGATTGTAAAAATGGATTTTAAGAATTTGATCAACGATCCTCAAGCAACCCTGGTAGACGTGCGCGAAACCTGGGAATTTGCCGGCGGCAATGTGGAAGGCTCCTTGAATATCCCGCTCGGCCAGGTATTTTCCAAAGTGGAAGAATTCCGCAACATGCCCAAGCCCATCATCCTGTTCTGCATGTCGGGCAACCGCAGCGGCATGGCTGAAGCCTTCCTCAAAGCGCAGGGAGTGAAAGAAGTATATAATGGAGGAGCCTGGCGCGATGTGGCTTACCTGAAGGTAAAGAAAGCCGCTTGAGGTACCGGCATTAGTGTTGACAAGCATCGCAAGCTCTACTACAGAATACACGGTCGGCAATTGATCATTGTGTTTCTTTTTGATTCCAGGCAAAATCCCGAAAAGAATCTTTATTAAGGAGAGCCACGTTCACGAAACCTGCAAAGTTTCACAAAAGGTATAGGCGCCGCCGGTTGAAACCCGTTTTCGACCGGCGCCTTTTTTTTATCGTCCAACGCCGGAATATTGTGCGCACTATGGCGTTGATGGTTTGTTGTTTTTTCTTGTAACCAACCCGCTTCAATCATGCTTAGAAAAATCACCCTTTTTCTGACCACGCTGCTCCTGGTGAGCGTGACTGCACTGGCCCAAACGGGCTTCAAAACCGTAACCAAAACTTCCGCCGACGGCAAGTACACCTGGCAGGAGGTAGAGAACGATCCTTCCGGCGTGCGGTTTTACACCCTGAAAAACGGGCTTACCGTCATCATTGCCGAAAACCGCCTCGAACCGCGCATCATGACCCTGTTTGCTACCAAAGCGGGCAGTAAGCACGACCCTGCCGATAACACCGGCCTGGCGCACTACCTGGAACATATGCTCTTCAAGGGGACCGACCGCTTCGGCTCCCTCGACTACGAAAAGGAAAAAGTGGAACTCGAGCGTATCGAAGCCCTCTACGAACGATACAACAAAACCACCGATCCCGATAAGCGCAAGGTCATATACCGGCAGATTGACTCTGTGTCGAACATCGCGGCCAATTATGCCATCGCCAACGAGTACGACAAGATGATGTCGTCCATCGGCTCCAACATGACCAATGCTTTCACCTCCTTCGAGAACACCACCTATATGGAGAACATACCCTCCAACAATTTGGAGCGGTTTCTCATGGTGCAGCAGGAGCGCTTCCGCAACCCGGTGCTGCGATTGTTCCACACCGAGCTTGAAGCGGTGTACGAGGAGAAAAATATCAGCTTGGACAATGGTAGCAACAAGGTATTTGAGGCCATGTTTGCCAGCCTTTTCAAAAAACACCCCTATGGCACCCAAACCACCATCGGTACCATCGAACACCTCAAAAACCCCTCGCTTCAGGCCATTCGCAACTACTATAATACCTACTACGTACCCAACAATATGGCTATGATCCTGGCCGGCGACCTCAATCCCGACGAAGCCATAGCCATGGTGGACAAATATCTCGGCGACTGGAAAAGCAAGCCGGTGCCTGAATTCCGCTTCGAGCCCGAGCCGCGGCGTACAACCGTTGAGGAGATCACCGTAAAAACCCCGGATGAGGAAAGTGTGGCCATTGGATTTGTGATGCCCAACGCTTTGTCAAAGGAAGCAGTGCTCGCCGACCTGGTCAGCTCTATCCTCTACAACGGAAAGAGCGGCTTGGTGGACCAGAACTTGGTTAAGAAGCAAAAAGTGCTCGAAGCGTACGGCTTCAACTACCTGCTCCAGGATTACGGCATTTTCTACTTCGGCGGCCGCCCATTGGAAGGCCAGACCCTGCAAGATGTCAGGAACCTCATCCTGGCCGAAGTGGAAAACCTGAAAAAGGGCAATTTTGACGAAGACCTCATTCCCGCCACAGTCAACAACCTGAAAGTACAGCGCATACAGGAGCAGGAAAGCGCCATGAACATGGCTTTTATTCTTCACGACCAATTCGTAGTAGGCAAGCCCTGGGCTGAATACCTCGCCGGCGTGGGCGCCATGAGCCGGATCACCAAACAGGATGTGATCAACTTCGCCAACAAATGGTTCGGCAACAACTACACTGTCGTCTATAAGCTCTCCGGCGAAGACCCCGATGTGCAAAAAGTGGAAAAACCCGAGATCAGCCCCGTAGAAGTAAACCGCGACGCACAGTCTGACTTCCTGCGCAATATCGTGGAGATGCCGGCCAAGCCCTTGTCGCCCGTTTTCCTTGACTACGATAAGGACATCCGGAAGACCCAACTCAAAAAGCAATTGCCGGTATGGAGCGTACCCAATGAGATCAATGACCTCTTCACGCTCTATTACGTACTCGACATGGGCGAGAACCACAACAACAAGCTCCCCCTCGCTATTGATTATCTCCAACTCATAGGCACTTCCAGGATGAGCAACGAGCAGATCAACAAGGAGTTGTACAAACTTGCCGTGAACCTCAGTATTTACAGCAGCCGCGACCAGGTATATGTCTCCATTTCCGGTTTGCAGGAAAACTTTGACGCAGCAGTGCGCATATTGGAATCCCTGCTGAACGATCCTAAGCCCGATCAGGACGCATTGGATAAAATGATCGCCGCCAAGATCAAAGAACGCAACGACGCTACGCTCAACCGGAGGGCCATTTTCTGGCAGGGGCTGGATGCCTATGTGGCATACGGGGCAGTGAACCCCTTCAACGATGTACTCAGCAATGAAGAACTGCGCCGCATCCGGGCAGAAGAACTCACCAATATCATCAAGAGCCTGCCCAAATATAAACACCGTGTGTATTACTACGGGCCGCAGAGCGAAGGCGCCGCCACTGCCCAGCTAAAAAAACTCCACAAAACGCCTTCAAGGCTGCTCGACTACCCGGCTGAAAAGCAGTACCAACGGCAGTATCCAACCGAAAGCACTATCTATTTTGTGGACTACGATATGGTACAGTCTGAAATTGCCATGCAACGCTGGGATGAGCCTTTCGACGCCAGGCTCCTGCCCATGGTCAGCGCCTTCAACGAGTATTATGGCGGAGGTATGGGCTCGGTAGTGTTCCAGGATATTCGCGAGTCCAAAGCGCTTGCGTACTCGGCTTTTTCAAGTTTCTCCCGGCCCGGCAAAAAGGAAATTCCTTTCAGCGCTTTATTCTACGTGGGCACGCAGTCAGACAAATTGCCCGATGCCATGGCAGCCGTGAAAAATCTGCTGAACAATATGCCGGAGTCCGAAAAACTTTGGTCGGTAGGCCGGCAATCCATCAAGCAGGGCATTGAAACGCGCCGCATTACCCAAACGGGCATCCTTTTCAGCTACCAGAGCGCATTGCGGTTGGGGCTGGACTACGATGTGCGCCGCGACATCTACAATGCGGTGGACAATATTACCCTAGAGGACATCAAGAAATTTCACGCCGACAGGTTTGCCGATAAGAAATGGACCGTGCGGCTCATCGGGTCTAAAAAACGCTTGGACCTGGAGGCGCTCAAGCCTTACGGCAAAGTGGTGGAACTGGGCTTGAAAGACATCTTTGGCTACGAAGTAGAAAAAGAGGTCAAGCCTTGACAGATTTCAGTAGGAATACCCGGTGAGAAGGGGGAGCGTTACGGCAACGCTCCCCTTTTTTGTTTAGATTATATCTAAATAAGATTCTTGTGTGAACACGAAAAAAGTAATTCTCCTTTTAGATAACCCAAAGGTTTCTAACTTTGCGCAGTTTTTTTGGAAAGGTTGTTTTGTTTTGCACAACGCCTGCATGTTACAAAGAAAAATGTAATGAAAAAAAGGACTTACAAGTATCTCTTTCTGCTCGCATTTATAAGCGCCGCTTCAGGCGCATTATACGGACAAGGCGCACAGGGCGCCGGCAGCGATTATTTGTTGTACACGCTCCTGGCAGTCATCGCACTGCTCATTCTGGGCATGTTGGTGCAGGTATCCGACAACTTGTTGGGCATACGCGCCCGGCAGAGCGGCCTGGATCAGTCTGGTCATAATTTTTCCATTTATCCCCGGATGAATGAAATTTTCGCCGCTCCCAAGCCTGACTATGTAGGTAATGCACCTTTGGTGAATCTGAAAAAAGGATTCGACATCATCCTGGAAGGCGAGGCTGCCAAACGCAAAATCGAGGTACAGGCGAAGACCTTTGCCGTGCAGCCGCCCAACTTCAAAGGCATAGCTCCCATTCCCAAGATGGAGCTGGAAGTCGGGAGTGAAGTGAAAGCCGGGGAGCCTTTATTCCACGACAAGTCGCAGCCGGATGTCAAGTTCGTTGCTCCTGTCAGCGGGGAGGTCATTGCCGTCAATCGCGGCGCCAAGCGCGCCATTGCCGGAGTGGTTATCCTGGCCGACAAAGAGCAGCAATATGCTAAACTGGCGCCTCCCCCTCTCAACTCCTGCAGCCGTGAAGAGCTCCAGGCATTCCTTATGCAAAACGGCGGCTGGGCGCTGCTGCGCCAGCGGCCCTTCCAGGTCATTCCCGCTCCGGGCGATGTGCCGCGTGATATTTTTATTTCCACTTTCGATACGGCGCCGCTTGCTCCCGATCTGAACTTTGCGGTGGAAGGCCGCGGCAATGATTTTCAAAAAGGCCTTGAAGTACTGGCTCGCCTCACTGACGGCCAGGTTTGGCTTGGGCTTGATGCCCGGGGTAAAACAGCCCCTTCGCCGGTTTTTACCCAAGCGGGGGGCGTTCAGAAGGTCTGGTTCCGCGGCAAGCATCCGGCCGGCAACGCAGGCGTGCAAATCCACCACATTAAACCTATCCGCTCCGGCGAAAAAGTTTGGACGGTGGAAGTACAAGATGTACTCACCCTCGGCGCTATGTTCACCGAGGCGCGGTACAACGCGGCTCGCCTGGTGGCGCTCACCGGCGACGAATTCAAGGAAACGGGGTATGTACAAACTTATCCCGGGGCAAACATCGGAGATTTAATTGACGGCAATCTCAAAAACGATCACGTGCGTATTATCTCCGGCGATGTGCTCAGCGGGGCCAAAAAAGATACGGCTGGTTTCCTCGATGCATTCGACAACCAGATCACGGTGGTAGAAGAAGGCGACGACTACGAAGTGTTCGGCTGGCTGGCGCCCTCTTATCGCCGGCCCACGGTATCCCGCACCTACGCGAGCAATGTGCTTTTTCCCAAGGAGCCGTTTCACGCCAATACCAATACGCATGGTGAAAAGCGCGCTTTTGTCGTCACCGGGCAATACGAAGATGTGTTGCCGATGGACATTCTGCCGCAACACCTGTTCAAAGCAATTCTCACAGGCGATATCGAGCGCATGGAAGGGCTCGGCATTCTCGAACTGGCAGAGGAAGATGTAGCCCTCTGCGAATTTGCCTGCACTTCCAAACAGCCGCTTCAGGAAATGCTCCGCGACGGGCTGGAAATGATGCAAGAGCAAATGTAGTATGTCACCGTGGGCTTTGAGACCCTCGCTTGATGGCTTATGTTTTAAAAAACGACCAACGAAAAAATTATGAAACAGGCACTGCTCAAGTTTTTCAGCAGAATAGAACCCGACAAGAAAAAGCAGCCTTTTCTGCACACGTTGTACGACGGCTTCTTCACTTTTGCTTTCGCGCCCAATTTGGTCACGAAAAGCGGCACTCATATCCGCGACGGCATGGACCTCAAGCGCACCATGGTGTTTGTGGTACTTGCCATGCAGTTGTGTTATCTTTTCGGCACATATAACCTCGGCCATCAGCACTTCGCGGCGCTCGGCCAATACACGGGGCTTTTCGAGGGTTTTCACCTCAAGCTGGTACACGGCCTTATCAAGTTGCTACCGCTTTTCGTGGTGACGCATGTGGTGGGCCTGGGTATTGAATTTTATTACGCTTATAAGAAAGGTCACGGTATTGAGGAGGGCTTCCTGGTTTCAGGAGCGTTGATCCCGCTCATCATGCCGCCCGACCTGCCTTTGTCCATCCTGGCTTTGTCGGTAGCTTTTGCCGTGATCATCGGAAAAGAAGCCTTCGGCGGCACCGGCATGAATATCCTGAACATTGCCTTGCTCTCCCGCGTATTTGTGTTCTTTGCATATCCGGGGCATATCTCCGGCGATGAAGTCTGGATATCCGGAATTGAAAAGGCGGACGGCGCATACGTGGGTCAGATGTACGGATGGGCGCATCATCTTTTTGATTGGATATTCCAGGGTTTCGGCTGGAATACGTTCGGCGCAGGAGGGGCCGCCGTCGTTGACGGGTACACCGGCGCTACGCCAATGGCGCTGGCTGCGAAAGGCGGCTGGGAGGCGGTCACGCAGGTTTACAGCCCGTCGCAGATGTTTTGGGGGCTTATTCCCGGCTCCATCGGCGAAACCAGCAAGCCGTTTATCATCATCGGCGCCCTGATGCTCATAGCTACGGGTATTGCATCCTGGCGCATTATGGTGTCCATGGTGTTGGGGTTGGTTTTCACCGGTTTGCTGCTCAATGCCTGGGGCAATAATCTCTTTATGCAGGTGCCCTGGTACTACCATTTCTCCATGGGCAGCTTCCTGTTCGCCATGGCTTTTATGGCTACCGATCCGGTTACGGCCTCTTCCACCAATATCGGTAAATGGGTTTACGGCTTTTTGATCGGCGCCGTCGGTTTGATCGTCAGGGTGTTGAATCCCGCATACCCGGAAGGTTGGATGCTGGCCATTTTATTCATGAACGTTTTTGCGCCGCTCATCGATCATGTCGTGGTGCAAGGCAATATCAAGCGCCGCACCAAGCCTGTAACTGCTAAAGCGTGACAGAGTGCATTTATTTGTGCGTTTTCGGGAACATGCCGCCCCGGCGGATGTTTGGAATCTAAAAAATATTAAGTCGTGAACTCAACAGGATATATTCTCAGATTCGTCCTTACCATGACCACCCTTGCCGCCGTTCTTCTGGCGGGGATGCTCTACATCACGGAACCCGCCGCGCTCAAGGCAGAAGCTGTGTTCAACAAGCGCGCGATCCTTACCGCAGTGGAGAAGCAATTGCCAAAGCCGTTGAGCCAAATGGGCGATCAGGAAGTGCTCGACTTGTTTGAGCAACAGGTGGAGCAGCACGTAATCAACATGAAGGGCGAGGAAGTACCGGGCATCGAGGCCGAGAAGGTCAACATGGCCCAGGAGCGCAAAAAGCCCGAAGCAGACCGCCTCTTGCCGCTCTTTATTTACAGGGATGCCCAGGGCAATTCCTATTACATTCTCTCGGTGCGCGGCAACGGCCTTTGGGATGAAATATGGGGCAATATTGCTGTAATGTCAGACATGAACACCATTGCGGGCGTGTCTTTTGATCACAAAGCGGAAACGCCGGGACTCGGCGCCGAGATCAAGGACAATCCTGGCTTCCCGGCGCAATTCGTCAATAAAAAACTCTACAACGAAGACGGAGAATTAGTTGCCGTGAATGTGCGCAAAGGCGGTGTCGCGGATGAAAACCACGATGTGGATGCCATTTCCGGCGCTACTATCACCGGCAACGGGGTTACAGAGATGCTCAAGCGCGGTTTGCGCTACTACGAACCTTACATCCAAAAGACGAAGGCCGGAGGTAATCAGACCGGCATGAAATAAAGGCCGGCCGGGAAATCCGGCTCGCTGCGATCGAATTGCAACAAAACAAATACTCTCAATCTCGAAAAAAAAGCGCGTCATGGCTGAGACAGCAACCCAAACAATAGCCGTAAAGGAAAAAGAACCCTGGTTCGGCAAGAAGGAGCGCCAATTGCTCAAAGACCCTATTCTTAGCAACAATCCCATTACGGTTCAGGTGTTGGGCATTTGTTCTGCCCTTGCCGTTACCACGCAATTGCTACCCTCCATCGTGATGTCCATAGCGGTGATCTTCGTAACGGCCGCTTCCAATGTGTCCATCTCCATGCTGCGCAACTACATACCCAAGCAGGTGCGCATGATCGTGCAATTGGTGGTTATTGCTACGCTTGTAACGATCGTTGAATTGGTGCTCAAGGCATTCAGCTACCCGGTGTGGAAGCAGTTATCAGTGTTCATCGGCCTGATCATTACCAATTGCATCGTCATGGGGCGCCTTGAGGCATTTGCGATGGCCAACAAGCCCTGGAAGTCTTTCTTAGACGGGGTAGGCAACGGCCTGGGCTATGGCGCCATACTCATCGTAGTGGCATTTTTCCGCGAATTGTTCGGCAAGGGTACCTTATTCATCGGCACTCCTATTGCCATGCACATCATAGGGCCGAGCAATGAAACGACGAGCTATTGGATCAACACAGCCAATGAGAACAGTTTCCTCTACGGCTATACCAACAACGGACTTATGGTGCTTCCTGCCGCGGCATTGTTTATCGTGGGCATTATTATCTGGATACATCGCTCCTGGGATAAGAAGCTGGTGGATGTGTCTTAATTTGCTGATGTGCTAATTTGCTGATGGGGTCAAAACCGCAAACAAAAAAAATCCGCAATGGAACTCTTCAATATCTTTCTCAAGTCCGCCTTTATCGAGAACATGGTGCTCGCGTACTTTCTCGGCATGTGTTCATTCCTGGCGGTTTCCAAGACCGTTAAGACAGCGGTCGGCCTCGGGCTGGCAGTAATTTTCGTATTGGGCGTCACCATTCCGATCAACTGGATGCTCAACGAGTTCCTGCTCACCGAACGCGGGATATTCGGCGCCGATCTTACCTTTTTGCGCTTCATCCTGTTTATTTCCACCATCGCAGCAATGGTGCAGTTGGTAGAAATGGTAGTGGAAAAAGTCTCGCCGTCCCTGTACAATGCATTGGGTATCTTCCTTCCACTGATCACGGTGAACTGCGCCATCCTCGGCGGTGCTTTGTTCACGGTGGCGCGCGAATACGACCTTGCGGAATCCGTGACTTTCGGCATCGGCGGCGGGGTGGGCTGGTTTCTCGCGGTGGTGGCCTTGGCGGCCATCCGGGAGAAGATCAAATACTCGAATGTGCCGCCTGCATTGCGAGGGCTGGGCATGGCTTTTATTCTCACGGGGCTGATGGGCATCGCCTTTATGAGCCTTATGGGAATTAACCCGGCTGAACTCATGGCAGCAGCGCCGGGCAATTAATTCACAACTAATCTTAGCTCCATCATGATACTGCTTTTCAATCCCATTAATATCCTCTGGGCCATCGTCGTCTTCGGCTTGGTCATCCTGGGACTTGCCTTCATGCTCATTTTTGCGCGCAAGCGGCTGGTACCCCAGGGCGACGTCAAGATCGTAATCAATGGCGATGAGGAAAACCCCATGTATGTAAAGCCCGGAACCTCCCTGCTGTCCGTTTTGTCAGATAAAAACGTATTCCTGCCCTCTGCCTGCGGCGGGGGCGGCACTTGCGCTATGTGCAAATGCCATGTGGACGACGGCGGCGGCGATGTATTGCCTACCGAAATGAACCACCTCACCCGGAAGGACGTCGCCGAGCACATGCGTTTGGCTTGCCAGGTGAAGGTGCGCCAGGATATGCACATCCGCGTGCCGGAAGAAATTTTCGGCATCAAAAAGTGGGAGTGCGAGGTGGTTTCCAATTACAACGTGGCTACATTCATCAAAGAATTCGTGGTGAAACTGCCGGAAGGCGAACACCTGCACTTCGAGTCCGGCGGCTACATCCAGATCGACGTACCCGTCATCGAGTGCGAATTCAAAGATATCGACATCGCTTCCCATCCCAAAATGGGCAAGGCGGATGACGAATTCCGCCCTGAGTGGGACAAGTATAAGATGTGGGACCTCAAAATGAAAAATGAAGAGCCCCAGTTCCGCGCATACTCTATGGCCAACCATCCGGCCGAAGGCAATATCGTGATGCTCAACATCCGCATCGCCACTCCGCCCTGGGACCGCGCCGCCAATGGCTGGATGAACGTCAATCCGGGCGTGTGTTCCTCTTATGTCTTTACGCGTAAGCCGGGCGATAAGGTAGTAATATCAGGCCCCTACGGTGAATTTTTCATCAAACCCACGAAGCGGGAGATGGTGTACATAGGCGGCGGGGCAGGCATGGCGCCCTTGCGTTCGCACCTTTTCCACCTGTTCCATACACTGAAAACCACCGACCGGAAAGTTTCTTTCTGGTATGGCGGCCGCACCCGGCGTGAGTTATTCTACGTGGAAGACTTCAGAGCTATCGAGCGGGAGTTCCCCAACTTCAAGTTTTACATCGCTCTTGATAACCCGCTGCCGGAAGACAACTGGAAGCCGAAAAAAGACATCAACGATACGGAAGGCGAAGGCTTTGTTGGGTTCATCATGCCGGTGTTGTACGAGCAATACCTCAAAAACCACCCGGAGCCGGAGGAAGTGGAATACTACTTCTGCGGCCCGCCTATGATGAACCAATCCGTTATCAAAACACTGGACGAACTCGGCGTACCCGAAGAAAACATCGCCTTCGACGACTTCGGCGGGTAGTCCAATTACAGCGCCCGTCCGTAAATGAAAAAAAATTTCCGCAGGAAACTTTTTCAGAATTGCCGGGCGTTGTATCTTTGCGCTCGCTTCTGGAAGCAGGAGCGAAATATTGATCGGAAAGACCCATGGTGTAACGGTAGCACTACAGATTTTGGTTCTGTCTGTTAAGGTTCGAATCCTTATGGGTCTACTCCTCCAAAGCCTGTGAGTACACAACTTGCAGGCTTTTTTATTACCATTTTCCCTGCGTTCTCACAAGAATCAGTCATGCCCGACCGCACCCTTGCTCCACCTGTCGCCGACTTCAGCCGGCTGGAATTGCCGCCTCATGCATTACATCGCCTCAGCAATGGCATTCCCATGTATGTCGTCAACTCGGGCACTCAGGATGTGGTCAAGCTCGAGGTCGTTTTCCATGCAGGCCGACCTTATGAGAACAAACATCTCGTAGCGCGCGCCACCCTGAGCCAACTCAAGGAAGGCACTGCGCACCACGATACAGCAGCTATTGCTGAAACGTTCGACTTTTTTGGCGCCACGCTCCAAACTCCTTACAATCTCGATACTTCCAGTATCGTACTTTATTCCCTTAATAAGTACTTCGATAAGGTACTGCCGCTCATGGCAGAGTTGCTTGAATGCCCGGTATTCCCCGAAAAGGAATTGGAGACCTTCATCCAGCGAAACCAGGTGGAACTCCAGGTTGAATTGACGAAAACGGATGTGGTTGCCTATCGCAAGATCACCGAATTCGTTTTCGGCGAATCCCATCCCTACGGGTACAACAGCTTTCCGGAAACCTATGCCGAGCTGCGCAGAGAGGACCTCATAGAGCATTTTCAAAAACACTATGTGGACGGCAATTGCGCCATATTCCTCAGCGGAAAAATTGAGCCCGGGATGATCCCCTTTATCGATGCGCATTTGAGCAAGGCGATCCGCCCCGGTATTTCCATGCCGAAAATCCCGGAAGCGGAACAGACGCCTCCGCAGCGGATTCACATCAGCCACCCCGACCGGGTTCAATCGGCCATTCGGATCGGGCGCCGCCTTTTCAATCGCCGGCATCCCGATTACGCGGGAATGTACGTGCTCAATACCATTCTCGGAGGGTATTTCGGCTCCAGGCTCATGGGTAATATCCGGGAGGAGAAGGGCTATACCTACAACATCTACTCGTCCTTGGACCCCATGCGTTTCGACGGCGCTTTTTTTATCTCCACCGAAACCGGGACGGAATTCGCGAAAGATACCGTGGACGAGATTTATAACGAACTTGACATTCTCAGGGAAGAACCTGTGGACGAGGAAGAATTGGCCATGGTGCGCAATTACCTGCTCGGCGGCTTCCTTAATATGCTCGACGGCCCATTCAACGTGGCGGATATCATAAAAACCATCGTTGTGGAAGACTTGCCTCCCGATTACTTCGAAAGCACTGTCCAAGCGGTGAGAAATATCTCGGCGGAGGAATTGCAACTCCTTGCCCGGCGCTACCTGAGCCGAGGAGATATGTGGGAGGTGTCGGTTGGCGGTGGAAACTAACCGTCAGGATTCCAGATCGATGGGCCGGTCAATGCCTTCCTCCAGGGAAATAAATGTTTCGGTGCGTTGAATGCCGGGTATTATTTGGATTTTATCATGGAGCACTTCGCGCAGGTGGTTGGTGTCGCGGCAAAGGATTTTGGCAAAAATATTGTACAGGCCGGTAGTGTAGTGAAGACTCACCACTTCGGGAATTTCCTTGAGCTTGGTCACCGCGTCATCGTACAGAGAGCTTTTGTCCAAATAGATGCCGAGAAAAGCGCAAATATCGTATCCCAGTTTGGCATGATCCACTACCAGGTTGTAGCCTTTGACTACCCCGGCCTCTTCCAGTTTTTTCATGCGCACATGGATAGTTCCCCCTGAAACGAAGAGCTGTTTGGCAATATCGGTATAGGGCTTTTTAGCATTGCGCATCAAAATGGCCAATATCTTTCGGTCGAGATCGTCAACATCGCTGGTTTTGTTCATTATTCCTGAAATTTTGCGCAACGAAAATAGAAAAAACACAACGATTTTCAAAAACCGGGGGGCTTTTTTGATTTTTTTGTACTAAACTCCTGTTATTACTGTTTCCGGGCCGGTCTCAATTCCAACCTGGAAAATATTCCCGCGTCGATCCAGCCGCGGTTTTTGTCCTCGCCGGGTACAAAAGTGGAGCCGATAAAGTTCTCGCGTTCCGGGCTGTGGTCATTATCGCAGTAAGCGAGCGCAAAACCCATGATTTTTCCTGGGCTGAGCTTGACAGGGGCATTGCCGGGGGCGTCGTCGCGGTAGGTATCCGGGTAGATGGCAACGGCAAGTTCCCAGGTGCTGAGGTTGCCGAGGGTCGTCCGGCGGCATTGCACGTGGTCGTCGTAATAATGCGGCAGGCTGTCGGCGCCTATGTCGGCGACCTTGTAATCGAGCGCTATGTGATAGGCGAAGGCATTGTGGTTGTATTGGTGTATGCCGCCGGAGGCATCCTCATCCACAAAGACCTCGAGACAGTCGTCGTCCCAATAGAATTGCAGCCCGTCGGGATGAATATCTATCAGGGTATCATCCCGGATTTCAGCGAGTATGTAGAGGTAGTTTTCCGACCAGGCGAGTTTGTAGCGCCCGCTAAAGTCTTCGGGGCTGACAGAGTCTCCAAGCCACACCTGGTCGAGCGGGTGCCAGGGAGCGTCCAGCCATACGGCATCGTCGGCAATGCCATCAATAACAGGAGGCGTGAGCGCCTCCACGGCAAAAAAGCCGGAGTTGCTTTGAGCGCCCTTTTCCCGGGGGGAGCATGACGCTGCAAAAAAAAGAACAAGCAGGGCGATGCCTGCGCCGGTCAATGATTTCATGCGATTCGGTTTTTCATTACCCTGCTTGGATTTCATGGATTACTTGCCCCCCGCCGGCGGCGCTTCTAGCAGTTTGAAAAATTGGTCGAGTTTGGGCGTCAGCACTATTTCCGTACGGCGGTTGACGCTGCGACCATCGGCGGTGCTGTTGCTCGCCTTGGGAATGTATTCCGAACGGCCGGCGGCGGTGAGCCTGTCGGGCGTGACGCCGTGTTTGCTCTGCAAAACCCGAACGACGGCGGTGGCCCGGCGCACACTGAGATCCCAGTTGTCGGAAATACAGGTAGTATTGATGGGCACACTGTCGGTATGTCCTTCCACCATGACGGTAAGGTCTTTATGGTCGTTGATTACCTTGGCCACTTTACCCAGAACCGTTTCAGCGCGGGAGCTGATCTCGGCGCTGCCCGAACGGAACAGGAGTTTATCGGCAATGGAGACGTACACCACGCCGCCCCTGACTTCTACCTGGATGTCCTCGTCGTTGATATCGCTCAGGGAGCGTTTCAGGTTCATCACCAATGCCAGGTTAAGAGAGTCTTTGCTCTGTATGCTGGAGGTGAGTTCCTGGATGTATTTGGTTTGCGCGTTGATGGACTCCAGGGATTTTTTGATGCTCTCGGCGCCTTCTTTGCTGATGACGGAGAGATCGGCCATGCGATCGAGCAGGCCGGCATTGGTGCGCTGGAGGTTGTCGATCTGGCCTTCCAGTTGTTGGATCATGCGGTTTTTGGCGTCCAACTCGCTGTTTTTGGAACCGATTTCTCCTTCCTTGCGGCGCAGTTCCTCCTGGTAATTGCGCGTGCCGGCCAGGCATTCATCCAGGCGCATTTTGGTTTCCTCATAAGTCAGTTTCAACCGTTCATTGCTGCCCTGTAATTCGGTAAACTTCTTTTTGGCCACGCAGGAGGGCAGGGTCGTTGCGGCGGCCAGTACGATGAGCAATAAAATGATTTTTTTCATGGAAAAAAGTGTTTTTCAAGTGAAGAAATCTCATGGAATAAAACGAAAATTCAGTTCTCTTCGTTCGCTACGGCAAAGCCAAAGATAACCGGCTCCAACGCGCAAAAAAACACAAACAGGGATAAGTTTTGGAAAAATAGCAAAAATAACGGAACTTTCGGGAATAGTTTCAATTCAACTCTATCTGCTTATGCCGTTTGTCATCTACGCCACGCCCAACTTTACAGAAAATGCCGTCAGGTTTTTGCGTACGCTGGTGGGTATTCCCGGCGTCCAATTGGGCCTGATCACAGAAGAGCCTTTGGTCTTGCTGGACCCGAAAGTGCGCGCGCACTTAGCGGCCCATCGCCAGGTGGCCAATCCGCTGGATGCCTCCCAACTCGAACACGCGGCGCGCAGCATGCAGGAACAAATCGGAAAAATACACCGCATCATCGGGGCGGTGGAGATCATGCAGGTCGCGCTGGCTCATGTGCGGGAAGCAATGGAAATCGAAGGCCTCGATGTGGAGACCGTCCTCAATTTCCGCGACAAAGCCCGCATGAAAGCCAAGTTGAGAGAAGCGGGCATCCCTTGCGCCCGCTATTGCAACGCCGCCGCAGCCCCCGAAGCGCGGGCTTTTGCGGCCGAGTGCGGATTTCCGCTTATTGCCAAACCGCCCACCGGCGTGGGCTCGCTTTCTACCTATAAAATTCACAACGGCCATGAATTGGAGGCGGTGCTGCAGGAAATGCCGCCTTCCCCCGGCCACGAAGTGCTCTTTGAAGAGTTTGTTTCGGGTGCGGAGCATTCCTTCGATACCTACTCCCTCAAGGGGAAACCGGTCTTCCACACCCTTACGCACTACTATCCCAACCCGATAGAGGTGATGCGGGAGCCATGGATACAATGGCAGGTAGTACTGCCCCGCGAAGTGGACGATCCCAAATACGATGACATCCGGGAGGCTGCATTTCGCACTTTGGATGTGCTGGGTATGCACACGGGCATGAGCCACTTGGAATGGTTCAGGCGGCCCGATGGCAGTATTGCCGTGTCGGAAGTGGCGGCCCGCCCCCCCGGCGCGCAGTTTACGACGCTCATTTCGCGCGCCAACGATTTCGACTCCCTCGAATCATGGGCGCGCATGATGATCTTTGGAGCGTTTACCCCTCCCGGGCGCAAATATGCCGTTGGGGCCGCCTATCTGAGGGGCATGGGGCAGGGCAGGGTAAAAGCTGTACACGGGTTGGAGCAGGTTGACAGGGAAGTGGGCCACCTGATCACAGATGCCAAAATACCTGAAGCAGGCCGGCCGCACGCAGCCAATTACGAAGGGGAGGGCTTTATCATATTGAGACACCCGGAAACGCGCGTGGTGAAAGCCGCCTTGGAAAAAGTAGTTTCATTGGTACGGGTAGAGTTGGCATAAGTCCCGGCGTCATTCAAATCAACCCCTTTTGCAGCGCCATGCGCACCGCATCGGTAATATTCCGGGCGCCGAGTTTGGAGATGATATTTTTGCGGTGGGTATCAATGGTGTTCACACTCAGGAACAATTGCGATGCGATGGCTTCGCTGGTCTTGCCCTCCGAAATGAGGGTGAGCACTTCCACCTCGCGCACGGAAAGTATGCCCTGGCCCGATGCGGCGTAGGGCTTGTTGTTTTTGCCCGCCGGAAACCCCTCCGGGTGCGGCATTGGGAAAAATCCCTCCCATATTTTTTCGTCAATGGCTTTCCGGCCTCCGGCTACTCTAAGCACAGCGTCCAATAACTCATCCTTGCCGCTTATTTTGAGCACATAGCCCCAGGCGCCCCGGCTCAAGGACTCCTGGATGGAAGGCCGGTCGTCGTGTACGGTGAGCATGATGGCTCTGATGCCCGGGAATTGCACCTTAAGGTCTTCCAGCACCTCCATGCCGTCTTTTCCGGGCATGGAAAGGTCGAGCAGCACAATTTGGGGGCAATCCTGTGCAAATTTCTCCAACGCTTCATCTCCGCTTTGGGCAGTGGATACTACTTCCAATTCGGGGAGGCCCCCAGCAGGGATGAGAGGCCGTCGAGGAAAAGCTGCTGGTCGTCCACGATGGAAACGCGAATGGACGCGTTGGTTTCTGGCGTCATGATTGCCAGGATTTGGTTGTTGTCAGGATTTGCAGAACAAAAATAGGTTAAAATCCTGAACCTGTGCATGGGGCTTTGAAAACATATTGACCGGCAGGCTCCGGCTATCGGGCCGCATAAGCCGCAAAATACTTGCATTCGCGGATGAATCGCCGGTACATCTCCGTATTGTTGTAGCGGGTGCGCAGCAACTCGAAGTATTGGTAAGTTCTTCGTTCCGGAGGTGCGGCGGCTACGGTTTGCAGGTTGCGTTCGCACTTGGCAGCCATAAAAGCGGCGCCGGCGGCGTATTCGGGTTCCTGTGCCAGCATCCTGGCCCGCTCAAAATAGTAAAGGGCTTTGGAGCAGTCTAAGTTTTCCCGGTTGCCGAAGGGGAAGTAGAAGTGCGGCATTACATAGTCCTGGGTTTTCAAGCGTTTTTGCACGGCAATGCTCGATCCGCTTCTGTAGAAATCCATGGCGCGCCAGGAGTGCCCGAACCAGGTCATATTGTACCAGGCAAGTCCCAGTTCGTAATACAAGGTATCCGCACCGGGAACTCCGGCGTTGGCGCGGTATTCCATTTCCATGAGCCGCTCTATGAGTTCGCGTTTGTTGTAGGAAGCGCCCACGTCGGGCAGGGGGCAGTGCACGCACTCGCGGAAACGCTGTGGGAAGGGGTTGAAGCGGCCGTAGTTATCCACTGAATCTTCGGGTACCAGCTTCCAGGTTTCCAGGGCGGCTTCCAGCCTGCCGTCAGCCATGAGCATGGTGGCTTTGATGTGGAGCAGGTCGTTGATTATGGTGAGCGTGTCGTTTTTTTCCACCATTCCGCGCTCTAAGCGGGTTCGACCGGGTTTTCGGCAAAGGCTGATCAAGTCCTCGATGATAGCTAATTGGGGGTTGGGTTTGAGGTCGCGCAGCGGGTGTTGCACGAGGAATGCTTTGCCGGGTTGGCTGTTGGTCTGGTAGAGTTGGGTCAATTTGTCGTTGAGATAGTCGGTAAAATCCTCATAGGCCTCGTAATACAGGTTTTTTCGGCGTATATCGTAGGCGTCTTGCTCCACTTCGTCAGTGGGCTTTTCCCATGAGGCGATGCGCAGGGCGAGTTTAAAAACGTTGAGTTGCGCCCGGAGGGTATCGTTTTTCACCATTGCAGTTGCTTCCCGGAAGCTCCGCTCGGCCTGGTAATAATTGCCAGCAAGGAGTTCGAGGTAGCCTTCGGCTATTTTCCAGAGATCGGGGCGGGGCACCTGTTTTTCCTCTGCGAGGCGCACGGTGAACTGTTGCAGCCGGATCAGGTATTTGCCGGCTTCGGGGCGGGGAAGGTTGTGGTAGCGCTTGTTGTGCGTGCGGTTGTCGTTGAAGGAAAGGCCGAGAAAATCTTTTTCCAGCTTTTGGATTTCCTTTACCAACAGCACCTCGAGGTGAGGATTGGCGGGGTCGAGGGCATAGATTTTTTCCATTTCCTCCACGGCCTTGCTCTCATCCCCGGAAGCGCGCAGCACGTACAGGGCGGCCCTTTCGCGGTCGCTTCGGCACAACAGCAGGCACTGCTCCCATTCCTCGTCGGTACGGATGCGGAAGCTGCGAAACGCCGGCTCGGCCTTGCCCCTGCTTCGGTCGAATACCTGGGCGTAGTGGTAAGATGCTTCCACGTTGCGCCCAAGCGCCAGCAGCGCGCCGGCCAGGTGGCCCTTTATCCAGTACTCGATGACGCTGGGGTCGTGGTCTATTTTGGGCATGAGATAATCGTATAGCTCCAGGACGAGCGGATAGTTTTTGGCGTAATGCGCCAACCTGATCATCTGGTAGGCGTACCGCAGGCGGATGTAATCCGACTCTAAGTCGAGAAAAACCCTTCGCGCTTCGCCGATGAGGATTTTCATGGTCACGGTGTCGCGGGGCGATTTTTCCCAGGCATCGGAGGGCGCAACCACGTAAGGCTCGCAACGCTTGGCAAAGGAGAGGTAGCGAATGGTTTCGAGGCACCGGTTGCGCACCAAGTACCTGGCAAAGCCATTGGCGTCCCGGTATTTATTGGCGGTGGATATATTGAGCGCCGCATTGTAGAGATATTCGATTTCGGATGAGGGATATTTGTAAATGACCTGGTATATGTCTTCGGCTGTGGCCCCCCGGCAAATGCGATCGCGCCATTCCTGAATGTTTTCGTTCACCTGCGCCTGGTTTTGGTCGCGATAGGCCTGGTAAATGGATTCAAACGACAAAAACACCGGCGCGGAAGGAATGCGGTAGTTGATGAGGTTGCCGTCCAGGAAGGAATATCCCCGGAAGCTGCGATCCACAGAAATACAGGAATTGCTCAGGTGCAGCGGCGCGCTGAGCAGCAGCAGGACAGCCGGCAAAACGGCGATGCGCTTGATGTGCGGTTGGGCCATGGTGCAAAACTAAGATTTGTGGGGAATTTTATGTGCTAAGGGCATATCATTAGTCATTGAGATTGGCCCGGCAATGGCAATGAAAGGACAGAAGATGGGGAGACTGCTGTAACGACCCGGGGCTGACTCAATCTGGCTCCTTCTACCTCCACTCCCCCCACACCTTTTCCAATACCTCCTCCGGAAACCGCAGCATCGCAATAGAATCCAGGTGGTAAAAAGCTGCGGTGCTGCCGGGCGGGGAAACCTCCTTCAACATGCGGGCGCTTTGCTCCAGGTCGGCAATGGAAGGCTGCTCAATGCGGAGGCGGTCGCCTTCGTAGAGGTAGTGGCCGTCGAGATAGGTGCTTTTGCGCACCTCGAAGCGGTTGCGTTGCGTTTGCCGGAACCGCAGCGTATCTGCCAGGTCTCCGGGCGCAAGGGCGTGGATGAGGCGTATCATGCGGTCGTTGCGAAAAAGCACGCCCCATCCAAACGCCGGGAGAGCCGCATCCAGGGGAAGAGGATAAGGCTCTGCGCCGGCAACATATTTCCCGGCTTCTTCTGCCCGAAGGATGGAGTTTTCCTCCTCCCAGCTTTCCAGGTCGCCGGTATTGTAGCACATCAGCATGCCGCGGTCGACAGGCGGCACGCCGGTTTGCTCCGGCCATCGGTACTGGTGCAGGCGCACTGTGGCGGAAAGGGCGATGCCTTTCGGCGCGAGTTCGGCGCGCAGGCGCCCGAGCAGGGCGAAATACCGTTCGCGGGTGGAGGCAGTCCAGTCGCAATCCAACTGCAATTCCTTTATTTTCAGGCCAGGGTATTGGGCGGCTAATTCTTCTGTTTTTTTGAGCATGCGCCCGGCCAGTTCCGGCACGTCCTCGCCGGGGAGTTGGGTCATGCAGCGGTTGGTGAGGAAGATACAAGGTACGATATCCAGGCCCCCGAGGAGGGCAGTATCTATCTCTACTTCCGCCATGGGCACGGGGCCGGCATAGGGTTCGCTCCAGTCCACGTCGAAAAATTTCACGTAAAGCTTATCTGCGCGGAGCCGGTCCATAAAAGCGCGCTCTTCTGCCGAAAGGGACAGGCGGGTCTTCCAGTGATAAAAGGCGCGCTGCGCAGGGGCTGGTTCCTGCCGGCAGGCGCTGCTCAGCAGAACCAAGGCGCATAAAGCGGCGTTATATATCGCTTTCATTTTTACCTTTGCATTTGTTTGATCCTCCTTGTACCCTGACCAATTGAGCCGCCGGCGTTTGCTGTACAACGTGAACACTGCGACGCAAATGCGGTTTTACTTGCCAAATAAAGAAATCTTGTAATTCTTGACGTATTCCGCTGTTGAATGGCGGGCAAACCAAATATTTTTTATGAACCAGTTCATGCCTGAACTTACGGCAGCTTACAACGAAAAAGGGGAACACATCAGCCCTAAATTGCCATCCGAAGTCAAAAATTTCCTGATTGACATTGACGGTACCGTCTGCGACGACGTGCCCAACGAGGAGCCGGAACGCATGGCTACCTGCCTGCCGTATCCCGATGCGCTCAAGTACGTGAACAAATGGTATAACGAGGGCCATATCATTACCTTTTTTACTTCCCGCACCGAAGCGCACCGCCAGATCACCGAGGAGTGGCTCGACCGGCACGGCTTCAAATACCACAGCGTCTTGTACGGCAAACCGCGCGGGGGCAACTACCATTGGATCGACAATCACATTGTGAAGGCTACCCGCTTTAAGGGCAAATTTACGGACCTTGTAGTACAGACGGCAGAGATCGAGGTGTTCAGGCCTTGAGCGGCCGGCAGACCTGCGTATGCTTGCCTGTGAAATGGAACATCAGGCAGGCCTGTTCAAGCTTACCGGGGGCTGTCTTTGCCTTTGTCGGGAAAAATAGACCATAGGTCTTTTACCGCGGGCCCCCAGCAGTCGGAGCGCTGAAATTCAGGCAGGGCCATCAAGCATGTTTCAAGGAGGTTGAAGTCAAACAGCTCTGTCGTGCAGCGATAGTTGTCGATATATACGACCTTGCCGCCGGTATGGTCTGCCAGGCAGGTGTATTCCGCAAAAGCCCCGGCGTTCTCCATGCCGGCATCCAAAAACGTAAGTATGTGGATGGTGATATTCCGGCCTCCCAGGCCGGCCGCCCAGTTGCATATGTCCAGGCCTCCTTCGCGGCATACGTTTTCGCCGTCGCTGATAAGGAAAATAGATTTGCGCACCGAGTCTGCCTGGTTGAGCAATTCGGGGGCTTTCACCAGCATGGTAAGCAGCGGCGTGGTACCGTCGGGGAAGAGGAAGCGCAGTTCCTGTTTCATTTCTGCATGTGAGATGCTGCCGGCGGGCATCCATTTCAATGGCGTTTTGTCGCAATCGCCGCCGATGGTAGCCAGGCCGAGGCGGGTAGAAGCAGGGATGCGCTCGGTGAGGTAGGTCGCCATTTCCTTCATCACGTCGAAGCGGTCCTGGCCGAGACAAACCACTTTTTCCATGACCATGGAGCCGGAAATGTCCACTAAGAAGAGCACTTCCTCGAAGTCGCCCAATTGCAGGGTGCGATCAATACTTGCAGGCATGGAACTGAAAACCGGATCGAGGAGGCGTTGTTGCGCTACGGAATCGGCGCGGCGTACAAAAGCAGATATTTCAAGGCCGAGGGTATCGGCGAGGGTGCGGTAATTGGCTAATGCAACGGCATTGGCGGCATCGTGGCGAAGCGCTTGTTCGAAGAAGCCGGAAGCCCGCTCTAAGTCGCGCCGGTGCACATGTTGGTGCGGTGCAATACCTGCTTTCACATGGGAGCCTTTGCCCTGGTTGAGCAGGGTAGCGTAGCCCAAAGCGTTGTAGAAGATACCCAGTTTTCGCTCGTTGCCCCAGTTTTCCTGCAAAGCTATGGCGCGTTTAATGGGTGCTATGGAGAATCCGGCGCGGCCTCCATAGAGGTGCGATATACCCTGGAAAAAGTGCCAGGCAGCCATTTTTGAACGGTACTCAGGGTCTTTGGGCGCTACGAGTCCGCCTGCCTGTTGGAGTATATTCCTTCCTGCTTCGTATTGCCCGCTGCGGCTCAGGGCAAGTCCGTATGAAAGTGCGAAATGGAAATTGCCGGGAAGTGCGGATGCCGCCTGCCGGAAATGCGATTCGGCTTGTTTGAAATTGCCCTCGCTGAAATGCATGGCGCCCCGGTAGTAGTGCCGGTAGGCCGATTTCTGGGCGTACAACCCCGAGGCAGACAAAATGGCTGCCGCGGCGACAAGTGCGGTTATTCGCGTTCGGTACATGGCGCGAAGAAAGACAATTCCCTGGAAAATCGCATCAGATCGATTCCCCGGTACTGGTAGTCAGTTTGATCTGGATCAGGGAGCCATGGTCGTTGCGGTAAGACTGCACCAGGCTGCGCAGGTCGTCCATATTGCCGGTGAAGCGATGTACGAAGGTGCGCATGTTGGGGTCGGCGGGGCTTTCGCTGATGCCGAATGAATTGCCGGTGGAAGGTATGGAAAAGTAGCCGTAGTTGCCCGGGGTAAAACTCCCTGCGCTGGACAGGGCTGCCAGGTCATTGATAAAATTGCCGGCCACGATTTGCCCCGGGGGCAAGGAATAGGTTACAAATCCCCAGATGGTGTGATCCGGGATGCGCCGCAGTTGCTTGTTGGTGATTACCAGGCCTTCTTCAGTAGCCAGGTTGAGGGTGTACACTTCCGGGGTGATATGGAGCGTGCCCTGGTTGTTGACCGTATTTTTCAAGTTGATATCGAAACTTATCAATCCCGGGTCTAATGGACTGATCTCGATGGTTTCGCGGGCCTGGGCTGCGCCGGGCATGCAATTGGTTGGGGTGTTTATGCCTTCTATATCTATCCGGATGCGGGAGGGCGTCTCGGCGATCTCGTACCGGATGCTGGAATTGAGGCAGTTTTGCACTTTGATGGTGCGCAACCACACGGAGATGTTCCGAGGGGGAGTACCGAGTTGCTCCCGCATCTCCACGAAAAATTCTTTCTCCACCGTCGGTACGATGATCGGGTCTTCAATGTCGGTGAGATTGCACCCGGTTCCCGCGGCAATCAGGCACAAACCCATTATGGCGCTGTATATTTTCCTCATGTTTTTTTACCCTTTCGTGTTGGTAATACTTCACACCTACCAAAACGGAGCGCAGGGCGAAAAGCTGCTTGCTGCTGCGATATATTTTTTATGCCTGAAATCGCATGAAAGCTTGCCCTCAATACCCTATTTTGCGCTTCGTTTGAAACTATCCGGAATGCGCATAGCCGTCAATACGCGATTTCTGCTGCCCGGCCGGATGGAAGGCATCGGGCGGTTCACGGACGAGGTGGCGCGCAGGCTTGTGCAACGGCACCCTGAACACGAATTTTTATTTTTTTTCGACAGGCCCTTCGACCCCGCGATCATTCCGGCTTCCAATGTGAAACCGGTGGCGCTTTTCCCTCCGGCCCGGCATCCGCTTCTTTGGTTTGCCTGGTTTGAGTGGGCTGTGCCCCAGGCTTTGCGCCGTCATCGAGCCGATGTGTTTTTCTCCCCCGACGGGTTTTGTTCCCTCCGCAGTTCTGTTCCCACAGTCATGGTCACGCACGATCTTGCCCATGTACATTTCCCGGAAGCAGTGCCGCCGTTAGTGCGGGCGTACTACCGGTATTTTGTGCCCCGCTATTTGCGGCACGCAGCGCGTATAGTAACCGTTTCCGAATTCACTACCGGCGATATTCAGCGCCAGTTTGGGATACTTCCCGAAAAAATAGCAACGGCCTGCAATGGTTGCGATCCGGCGTTCAGCCCCTTGCAGGAGGAGGAGAAAAGGCGTGTACGCGATCGTTACTCAGGGGGCCGGCCTTACTTTTTCTATATCGGGGCCATGCATCCCCGCAAAAATGTGGACCGGCTCATCGGGGCTTTCGACTTGTTTAAATCCCAAACCGGCGCTCCGGCCAGGTTGCTGCTCGCCGGGCGCTTAGCCTGGCAAACAGGGCCGGTGCGCAGCGCATGGGAGGCGGCCTGTCATCGCGATGACATCATTTTTGCCGGGTATGTGCCGGATGAGGAACTGCCCCGCCTTATGGGCGCTGCACTTGCCCTGACCTGGGTGTCCTTGTTCGAGGGGTTCGGGGTGCCTCTCTTAGAAGCGATGCATACCGGCACCCCGGTGCTCTGCTCTGATGTTTCTTCTTTGCCGGAAGTGGCGGGAGAGGCAGCCCTGCTGGTTGATCCGTACTCACTGGAATCCATTGCAGGCGGGATGGCCCGGCTTTGGAGCGATGCGGAATTGAGGCGGAGCTTAGTTGAAAAAGGCCGTGCGCAACGCCTGAAATATTCATGGGACAGAGCGACTGAAGTGGTTTACGACAGCATCATCAGTTGTTCGATTTAATGTTTTTGCCGGAATTGCCGTCGCCGGCTGTTGTAATTTTCCATTCTGCCCGAAACACCATATGGCAGATTAGCGTTCTATTCTTTCTCTAATCTGTAGAAATTAACGATGGAAAACCTGACAAGAACCAACGGCAAGCCCACTATGAAGCAATGGGGGCGCAACCTGAAAGGAGAAAACTCCTGGACGATGTTCAAAATGATCTCGGAGTTTGTGGATGGATTTGAAACCCTCAATATGATTGGCCCATGCGTATCCATCTTTGGATCGGCGCGCACCAAACCCGACCATCCCTATTACCGCAAGGGCGTAGAAATTGCCAGCCTGCTCACCAAAGCAGGCTACGGTATCATCACCGGCGGCGGCCCGGGCATCATGGAAGCTGCCAACAAAGGAGCGGCCCTGGCAGGAGGAAATTCTGTGGGACTGAACATCAACCTCCCGCATGAACAAAGCCACAACCAATTTATCGATCCCGATAAGAACCTCAACTTCCGCTACTTCTTTGTGCGCAAAGTGATGTTTGTCAAATACGCTCAGGCTTTTGTCATCCTCCCCGGCGGCTTCGGTACGCTCGACGAACTTTTCGAGGTACTTACCCTTGTGCAAACCGGCAAGATCACGCCTCTGCCTATTATCCTCGTTGGAACAGAGTTCTGGTCGGGCATGAGAGAGTGGATTCGCACCGTGATGTTCGAAAAAGAAGGGAATATCAGTACCGGCGACATTGACCTGTTGCCCATGACCGACGATACCGAGGAAGTGGTGCGCATCATCAACGACTTCTATGAAAGGAAGGTAAGCGGGTTGGAGCCCAATTACGAGTTGTAGCGAGCACATGATGAAGGTTGTTTTGCCGATATGGCTGGTGTTCGGGGTTCGGGTGCAGGGTTGTAGCGAGCACATGATGAAGGTTGTTTGCCTGCCGGCCGGCAGGTTGTTCGTTGATAGTTGAAACGCCAAAAAAATGA
>CAZNYK010000025.1:0-3878 GCA_964577215.1 uncultured Saprospiraceae bacterium | reverse complement strand
GTTTGCCTGCCGGCCGGCAGGTTGTTCGTTGATAGTTGAAACGCCAAAAAAATGATTCGTTTTTACGCGATAAACGGGGAATTAGCAGAAACAGGGGCTGCCTCTGTCGGGTTGAACGACCTGGGCTTGCTGCGCGGCTACGGGGTTTTTGACTTTTTCCTGGTGCGCCGGGGTATCCCTTTGTTTTTCGACGACTACCTGGCGCGATTTACCCGTTCCGCCTCCCTGCTTGAGCTGGAACTGCCCGTTGCCACTGCCGAACTCAAACAGCAGATTCTTCATCTTATCGAGGTCAACGGCCTTCCCGATGCGGCCATCCGGCTGCTGCTTACCGGCGGTTATGCCGAGGACAGCTATACGCCTTCCCGGCCCAACTTGATCATAATGGAGCACAATATGCCCCAAACCCCACCGGGGCAGCACGCCGACGGCATCAAGCTGATGCTCTACCGCCACCTGCGCGAATTGCCCGAAATAAAAAGCACCAACTACCTCACCGGCATCAGGATACGGAATGAACTCAGGCGCGCCGGCGCACCCGAAGTGCTTTACCACGACGGGAACATCGTGAGTGAAAGTGCGCGGTCCAACTTTTTTATCCTTACCCGGGAGGGCGTTTTGGTCACCCCGCGCGACAAGGTGCTGCACGGCATTACCCGCAAGCAGGTACTGCAAATTGCTCAACAGGCCGGCATTCCTGTGGAAGAGCGCGACATCCTGCTGCCGGAATTGCCGGTTGCATCGGAAGCATTTCTCACCAGCACCGTCAAGGGCGTGCTGCCGGTAGTGCAAATAGACGATATACGCATAGGAGACGGCAAACCCGGACCGGCAAGCAGGCAGTTGATGGAGGCGTTCCGGGAACATGTAAAGCAGTTTGCGGCCTCCGCGTTGCTTTGAGCTGTGTTCATACAAGTATTTTCTTATTTTTGCCATCTTGGTTCTATATACTGCTTCGCTAATGGAAAGCAAAGACATCCGCTGGAAACAGCGTTTCCAAAACTTCGATTTGGCTTTTTCCCGGCTTAAGGAAGCCGTGGATTTGCCGGTTTTGAATGAGTTGGAACGCAACGGACTTATTCAGCGCTTTGAGTTTACGCTTGACCTTTCCTGGAAAGTGCTCAAAGATTATTTAGAAGAAAAGGGATTTGCATTCAAACCGGCTCCCAAGGACACGTTCCGGTTGGCACAGGAAAGCGGGTTTATTCATTATGCGCAAGAACTTATAGACGGTTTGGATATCAGAAATGAACTCTCCCACGATTACAGCGGCGAAAAATTTATCCGGGCAGAACCCCGCCTCAGGCAGGAAGTATTCCCAGCATTGGAACAGCTTCATCACTTTTTTAGCAGCCAATCCACGCCATGAGCACACTGGAAAGAAATGTCTTTGGTCTCACGGAAAGAGATATGAGTACTATTGAGGGTATCTTCGAAAAATATACCGAAATACGCACCGTATTCATCTTTGGCAGCCGGGCCAAAGGCAATTTTCGTCTTGGCAGCGATATTGACCTCGCAGTAATGGATACTAACCTGGCTCCTGAAACCATTAGCCGGCTGACACATGACTTCGGAGACAGCAGCCTGCCTTATTTCGTTGATGTGGTACATTTCCCCTCTCTCACAGAGCAAAGCCTCCGGGAGCATATCGAGCGGGTGGGCAGGCTTTTTTACCAGCAAACAACTTTTGCCGCCTGAGTCTTGTCTATATTTGCATTTTCGTTTACATAACCAAATCAAATCATTATGTTTCGCATATCTCAACTATGCACTGTTGCGGCAGTGTTGCTGTGCATTCCCTTTACCCATCTCAAAGCTCAATTTACCTACCCGCAAACCCGCAAGACCGAAACGGTTGATACCTATTTCGGTAAGCAGGTTGCCGACCCGTACCGCTGGCTCGAAGACGACTACAGCGAGGAAACCAAAGCCTGGGTGAAGGCTCAAAATGAGGTTACTTTCAAGTACCTGGCTAATATCCCTTTCCGGCAGAAATGGTTAGACCGCTTGGTGGAAACCAACAATTACCCCAAGTACTCTTCGCCCTTCCGCAACAACGAGTACTACTACTTCTACAAAAATGACGGCCTGCAGAACCAGAGCGTACTCTATCGCCAAAAAGGGCTTAACGGCGAACCCGAACTCGTCATTGACCCCAACAAGCTCTCTGAAGGGGGGACTACGTCCCTTGCCGTATTTTCTCTCTCCAAAAACGGCAAATATGCGGTGGTCGGCATTTCAGAGGGCGGCAGCGACTGGCGCACCATGTACGTGCGAGATATGACTACCGGCCAAAACCTGGCCGACGAGATCAAATGGGCCAAGGTGACCGGCGTGTCCTGGCAAGGCGACGGATTCTACTACAGCCGCTACCCGCAGCCCGAACCCGGCAAAGAACTCAGCACCAAGAACGAAAACCACCAGGTTTTCTATCACAAGGTAGGCACGCCCCAATCGGCGGATGTCCTCGTATATGAAGACCCGGCCAACCCGCAGCGTTTTCATGGCGTATTTACCTCTGAAGATGAACAGTTTTCCTTTCTCAACATCTCCGACCGGGGTAAAGGCAAGCAGGGCAATGCGCTCTGGTATCGCGCCGGTACCGACCCCGCCGCGCCCTTCAAGCCACTCATCGCTGAGCCGGGGGATTTTACTTACAGCGTGATCGATGTGGTGAAGGGCAAGCTTCTCGTCGGCACCAATGACGGCGCCAAAAATCGCCGGGTGGTGCTCATCGATCCGAAAAAACCGGACCGGAAAAACTGGAAGACCGTCATCGCCGAGAAGCCGGAGCCGCTCACTTCCGTGTCCAGCGCCGGCGGCAAGTTGTTTGTGAGCTATTCCAAAGACGTGACCACTCGCGTGTACGTATATTCCTTCAAGGGTAAAATGGAGCGCGAAGTGCAATTGCCCTCCCTCGGCAGCGCCGGCGGCTTCGGGGGCGAACGCGACGAAAAACAGGTGTTCTACACCTTTACCAGTTTTGCTTATCCGCCTTCGATCTACATGTACGACATCGCCACCGGCAAGAGCACCCTGTTCCGCAGTCCGGAGGTGGATTTCAACCCCGACGATTACGAAACCAAACAGGTGTTTTATCCCAGCAAGGACGGCACGAAGGTGCCTATGTTCATCGTACACAAAAAAGGCATTCAACTCAACGGCAAAAACCCGACTATCCTCTATGCCTACGGCGGTTTCAACATCAGCGTGACCCCGAGTTTCAGCATGAGCCGCGTCACCTGGCTTGAGCAGGGCGGCATTTATGTGTCGGCCAACCTGCGCGGCGGCAGCGAGTACGGCGAAGTGTGGCACGAAGCCGGCATGCGCCTCAAAAAGCAAAACGTCTTCGACGATTTCATCGCCGCTGCCGAATACCTGATAGACAACAAATACACCAGCACGCCTTATTTAGCCTGCCAGGGCGGCTCCAACGGCGGCCTGCTTGTAGGTGCGGTCATCAATCAGCGGCCCGACCTCTTCGGCGTGGCCATTCCGCAAGTGGGCGTTATGGACATGCTGCGCTTCCAGAAATTCACCATCGGCTGGAACTGGATCGCAGAGTACGGCAGCGCGGAAGCTACGGAGGAAGACTTCAAAAACCTGTACGGCTACTCGCCGCTGCACAACATAAAGGCCGGCGCGAGCTACCCGGCCACACTCATCACCACCGCTGACCACGACGATAGGGTGGTGCCCGCACATTCCTTCAAGTACGCTGCTGAATTGCAGGCCAAGGCCAAAAACGACCGGCCTCTTTTCATCCGCATTGAAACGGAAAGCGGACACGGCGCCAGCAACCTGCGCAAAGCCCTCGAAGGCGTGGCGGATATTTATTCGTTCTGCTTTTACAATATGGGGTTGACGCCGAAGTT
>CAZNYK010000024.1:32456-39201 GCA_964577215.1 uncultured Saprospiraceae bacterium | reverse complement strand
ATGCTTTTTCACCTCGACTTCGCACTTCGGCATAGCTCAGTACATCGCTCGGTGCTGCGCTTTTTACTTTTTACTTTTTACTTCTTTTGAGACAGCCTCATGATAGCTCGCACGACATTGAATCTCTCGCAAGCAGGTACATATTTCTGCGTAAGGAGTTACTTGAGCCCCGCCCATTTCGAGCCGTTCAGCTTTCCATCGGCATATTTCCATGCGGCGGCAAGCTGGCTTTTGATCTTTTTGGCGTCTGCAGTTTTCTTTTGCCCTTCCAGGCTTGCGACGAGGCCGTTGAGCGCCCAGCCGTTTTTGGGAAAGATCCTCAGGTCTTCCTCATATACGGCGGCAGCTTCGGCATAGCGGCCGGCGGCCAGCAGTGCGTCGCCCAAGTGATGGCGCGTGGAGAAGAACCAGTCGGGCGGCTCGTTGTATTTGAGTTCGTCTTCGATGGCAACAGCTTGCCGGAAGTGATTTACCGCATCGTCGTTGCGGTTTTCAGCTACGGCTATTTCGCCGGCCAATAAGTGGGAAGCGATGTTGGCCAATTGACCGGCGTTGTTGATGTACCAGATGGTGACCTCCTCCAATTGCGGGTCGTCCTTCATGGCATCCACCGAGGTCAATTCCAGGCGGGCTTTGTACAAATCGCCTTTCCCGACGAAGGCCATGCCGCGGGCGTAGCGCCATACCACCCGTGGATAGAGCAAATCGGCGGCGGGGATGGGGTAGGCGAGGATGTCGTCCCATTTTTGAAACTTCACCATGGTGTAGAGCGGGATGTAGCGATAGTGCTGCAAGGTAGACATCACCGGCTCGCGCATCATCACGGTGTCTATCTGGCGCGCCATGCGCAGGGCGGCCTCTAATGCCAGGGCTGAGTTTCCCTCCAACGCCGCGGTAGCTACGAGGAAGTGGTAATTGTGCGGAAAATACCCCAGCGGATAAGGCCCGCCCACATGGTTGAGGCTCAGGTAGGCGCTGTCCACAATGATAGCCTGCAGGTTGGCGGCTGAGCCGAGGCGGTAATCGCCTGTGCGGATGTAGGTGTGCGAAGGCATGTGTACGAGATGTCCTGCTCCGGGTGCCAGCGCACCCAGCCGTTCGGCGCTCGGCTTGGCCTTATGCGGTTTATTCGATGCTTCGGTAGCATGGATGTACATGTGGTTGGCGACGATGTTGTCGGGGTCCTTGGCGAGGATGGATTCGATAACCCCTACAATTTCAGCAGTCCAGGGGTGCGGCGAGCCATCCTTTTGCCAGATGTCCCAGGGATGGAGGTTCATGAGCGATTCGGCATAAAGGGCGGCAAGGTTGGTGTCGTCGGGAAACCTGGCGTGCGCCGCCCTGAGCGCATCGACATAGGCTTGGTCCAAGCCTTCGCGGTCCGATTCCGGGTCATCGTTGTAGCGCTTCGCGGTGGATTCAATGATGGCCTGCTCCACGGGCGATGCGCCGGGCGCCAGTTCCACTGCTTTTTGAATGGATTTATAGGCTACGGGCACGGCATCAGGCTCCATGGCGGCGTTGTAGTTGGGGCCGAGGACGTAGGCCAAACCCCAGTAGCACATGGCGCAGTTCGGATCGAGTTGGGCCGCATAACGGAAAGAGCGGGCCGCTTCGAGGTGGTTGAAGGCGTTGGCCAATTTATAGCCTTGCAGGAAATAGGCCTTGGCCTCTTCGGAGACGGAGGTAACGTCGAAGCTCAGGTTGCCCAGCCCTTCGTAGAGCGGTACAGGCTCGGTAATTTCGTCAAATGCGCCGGCTTCCACTCCCCAGGTGGCGCACATGGCCAAGGGAGGATAACTCACGGCGCTGCTATCTTCGGGTTCGGGAGTGTGGCAAGCGGTAAGGAGGCACAAAAGGATGGCAATTGGGAAAATCGGTTTCATAGGTAGGTGTTTTAAATGTGAGTAAAATGCAAATTTACAATTTTTCCTACCTTGCAGCATCGAATCCAATCATATTGAATCATGACACGCACGCTCTTTTTCCTCCTCCTCTTTTTATACAATGCACACTTTTTGACCGCCCAGGGCACGCGGCTTTTACGCCAGCCTGCCGTCAGCGAACGTCATGTCGCTTTCGTATATGCCGACGACATCTGGATAGCAGACCGCGAAGGCGGCGATGCCCGCAGGCTCACCAGCTTTGAAGGCACGGAGAGCTTTCCGCACTTTTCACCCGATGGCAAACTCCTGGCTTTCACCGGGCAGTACGACGGCAATACCGACGTATTCGTCATACCTGTGGAGGGCGGCGACCCCAAGCGCCTCACCTGGCATCCCGCAGTGGACGTGGCCCAAGGCTGGACGCCCGACGGCAAGGAAGTGCTATTTCGCTCCAACCGCGAAGGCGTGCCCACCCGCACCATGCAGATGTACACCATCGGATTGAACGGCGGTTTGCCCAAATCGATCCCCGTGCCGCAGGTGGCCTTCGGCGACATCTCGGAGGATGGCCGTTACTTAGCCTACACCCCGATACATCCCTGGGACCCGGAGTGGCGCAACTACCGCGGCGGCACGGCCCAGCCCATCTGGATCGTGGATTTGAAAAATTTCTCCCTCAAACAGACGCCCCGCGCCAACGGCGAGCGCCACCAGGACCCAGTGTGGCACAATGGCAAAGTCTTTTTTCTTTCGGAGCGCGACTACGCCAACAACATCTGGTCCTTCGATCCGAAAACCGACGATCTGAAGCAGATTACCTTTCACAAAGACTTCGACGTCAAGAGCATAGATGCCTGCAAAGACCGCATTGTGTATGAGCAGGCCGGCTACCTGCACTTGCTCGACCCCGCCTCGGGCAATGCCCGGCAATTGGATATCCACGTGCGGGGCGACCTCAACTGGGCGCGCCCGCGATGGGAAGACCTGAAACCGGCGCAACTGCAGAACGCCTCCCTCTCGCCCACCGGCAAGCGCGCCTTGTTTGAATACCGGGGCGACATCTTCACCGTGCCGAAGGAAGACGGCGACTGGCGCAACCTCACTCAATCCCCGGATGCGGCTGAACGATATCCCATTTGGTCGCCCGACGGGCAGCAGATCGCCTGGTTTTCAGATGCCGGCGGCGAATACCAATTGGTCGTTGCCGATCAGATGGGGCAAAACCGGAAAACCATCGCCATTCCCAATCCGACCTTCTTCTTCCGGCCGGCCTGGTCGCCCGACGGCCAATGCATCGCTTTCACTGATACGCATTACAACTTGTGGTACGTCAGGGTGGCTACCGGCGCCATCAAAAAAGTGGACACCGACGGCTACGCCCATCCCAACCGTACGATGAACCCCGTGTGGTCGCCCGACAGCAAGTGGATCGCCTATGCCTGGCTGCTGGAAACGCAGTTCAAGGTCATCAAAGCACATAACATAGAAACCGGCCAAACCCTGCAACTCACCGACGGCATGGCCGACGCCTTCTCGCCCGAATGGGACGAAAGCGGCAAATACCTCTACTTCTTGGCCAGTACCGACTACGGCCTCAATACCGGCTGGCTCGACATGAGTTCCTTCAACAGCCCCGTCACGCGCGGCGTTTATGCCATTGTACTGGCCAAAAACGAACCTTCGCCATTAGCGCCCAAAAGCGACGAGGAAGAACCCAAAAAGGACAGCACCGGTGTAAAAGACAAGCCCAAATCCGTGACGGTGACCATCGATATGGAGGGCATCGATCAGCGCATCATCGCCGTGGAAGTGCCCTTGCGCAATTACGCCTTTTTGCATGCCGGTCCTGAAGGGCACATTTTCTATGCCGAATCCGTGCACAACGAACCGGGGTTGAAATTGCACCGGTACAGCTTTAAGGAACGCAAGGCCATCGAATTCCTCGCTCCGGTGCAGAGCGTTTCCATTTCCAACGACCGCAAGCAATTGCTCTACGGCCACAACGGCGCCTGGGGCATTGTAAAAACCGACGGCGGCGCAGTGAAATCCGGCGACGGCGCACTCAAACTGAACCTCAAAACAAAGGTGGACCCGCAGGCTGAGTGGCGGCAGATGTTCAAGGAGGGCTGGCGCCTGCAACGGGACTTTCTCTATGTGGACAACCTCCACGGCGCCCCCTGGAACGATATTTACAAATGGTACAGCCCCTGGCTGGAACACGTGCGGCACCGCACCGACCTCAACTACCTGCTCGATGTGATGGGCGGCGAGATAGCCGTGGGGCACTCCTATGTTTCCGGCGGAGATTTCCCGGATGTCAAAAACATTCCCGTTGGCTTATTGGGCGCCGACCTCGAAGAAGTGAACGGCTTCTATCGCATCAGGAAGATATACACCGGCGAGACCTGGAATCCCGACCTGAAATCTCCGCTTTCAGGGCCGGGCATAGACGTGCGCACGGGCGACTACCTCCTGGAAGTGAACGGCGTAGCCCTGCGCACGCCCGTCAATCCCTACAGCCTCTTTGAAGGCGCCGCCGACCGGCAGCTGCAGATCAAGGTGAACGGCACGCCCACGCTGAGCGGCGCCCGTACCGTCATCGTTGTGCCGGTGGCCAATGAAGGGCAGCTTCGCCTGCGCGATTGGGTGGAGGGCAACCGTCGCAAGGTGGAGGAGTTGTCGGGCGGGAAATTGGCCTATGTCTATGTGCCCAATACCAGTTGGGCGGGTTATACCTACTTCAATCGCTATTTCTTTTCGCAGCAGGACAAGGAAGGCGTGGTCATAGACGAGCGCAACAACGGCGGCGGCTCTGCTGCCGATTACATGATAGATGTGATGGCGCGCCGCTTGCACGGCTATTTCAACAGCAAGGCAGGCGACCGCCGGCCTTTCACCACGCCGATGGCCGGCATCTGGGGGCCGAAGGTGATGATCATCAACGAGGCGGCAGGCTCCGGCGGCGATTTGCTGCCCTATATGTTCCGCAAAATGAATCTCGGCCCGCTGGTGGGCGCCCGCACCTGGGGCGGCTTGGTGGGCATCTGGGATACGCCCCCCTTGGTGGACGGCGGCCGCATGCTGGCCCCGCGCGGCGGATTCTTCGATACCGGCGGCAAATGGGCAGTGGAAGGCGAAGGCGTTGCCCCAGACATCGAGGTGTTGCAGGAGCCCGCCAAAGTCATCGCCGGCGGCGATCCGCAACTGGAACGCGCCGTGCAGGAAGCGCTGAAGTTGCTGCAAACGCAAAGGGTGGAACTCAAGCCTGAACCGGCCGCGCCGGTGCGGTATAAGCGGCCGGAACGGTAAAAAACTGTCTTAGGCCGCCGAACCGGGCTTCAGATCAACTTTTCGGCACAAACCGCACGTACTTCAGCTCCCTTCGCTCCGGCTTCATATCCAAGCCGTAGCCCTCCAGGCTTTTTGCCATTTCTTCGAGGGTTTCCGTATTGATGAGGAAGTTGTACTTGCCGGTTAGCCCGGTTTCGTCCAGCAGCATAATGCTCACGAAATGACTTAGCGCCTTGGCCATGTCGGCTACTCCTATGGTACCGAAAAGCGCTACATGATCTGAGCTGCTCATATGGGAAACCATATCGTCAGATACTTCGAGCTTGGAGGCATCACTAACGTGGAGTACATACACTTCGTCCATTTCGGTTTCCTCGCTTTGCCGGAGGCCGAATATGTGGAGCAATTGGGAGAACAGGTTATTTTGCGCAGCCTGTAATGTGGCCAGAATCTCTTCCCTTTTGTCCTTTTCGTATGATACGCGATAGGCGGGGTCCATATAAGAGATGTTGTAGTTCCTCTCGGCTATGCTATCCGGCAGTCGGATTTGATACTCGGGCACTTGCGTGAGGATGGAAATCACCCTGGCCAAGGGGAGGTTCTCAAACATCATGCGCGCGCCTTGCGGGGTTACGCCGGTGGAGCTTGAGCTGCCATTCGACAGGGTCTCCATTTCCTGGGTTACCTCAAAGCGGTACAAGACCACGGGCTTGGGCGCATCGCTTGCGGCTGCGGTCTCTGCCTTCGCATCCTGGGTGTTTCGGCTCCTGGCCTTCAGCTTGCCGGCCAGGAGATCCCGGAGGATTTCTTCCGTGAGTCTCTCAGGGTGTCCTATCCACTGCACGATGCCCTTGTTGTCAATCAGCACCGTATGCGGGATGCCCGACACGCCGAAGGCCTTGAAGGTTTTGCGCCCGTCGTCGGCGGCTACCATGGAGCGCATATCCACTTTTTGCAGGGTGCGCCTGATTTTGCCCGGCTCTTCATCGCTGATGGAGATGAAGTAAAGGTCTTTGCGGCCGGCGAATTTGGCCTGTAGATCATTGAGATGCGGCACGGCCTTGATGCAGGGTGCACACCAGGTAGCCCAGAATTCCAGAACGACGAATTTTCTTTTGGTGCTTGGGTCGGAAGGCGCGTTGGATACCCACTCGCCGATGTGAATGCCGGGCGCAGGTTGGCCGGTGCGTACCTGCGCCGAAAGTTGGATTGCCGAAAGAATGAAAGCTAAAAGGGTAAGTAACTTGTACATGGCAGATGTTTTTTGCATAAAAAACGCCGGAATATACAAGTGGTTTTTTGTTTCGACTATTTTAATATCTTTGTAAGCGAAAATGGCCAAATAAAATATGAAACTTTTTCAACACGACCACGAAGCAGATTATGCCGGGAAGCGCTGGGTCTATACCGGGCTTGCCTTCGGCTTGGTGATGTACGTCTTCGCCCTACTCCTGGCCTTTTTCTCGCCGGATGGGTACTTCACCTTGAAAACGGCATTACTGCTCATTCCCATCTGGGTTTTGGGCGGCCTGGCTTACGGGGCCATGATGAAGCTGTTCTTCCGGTCG
>CAZNYK010000024.1:3817-32356 GCA_964577215.1 uncultured Saprospiraceae bacterium | reverse complement strand
GATGTACTGTCGGTAGATTTGAACGAGGTGATGGAGCTTTGAGTTTAAATCACAATAGCTGCCCCATCAACTCCTTAAAACTATCCGCTTCCAAGAAGAGTTGGTCGCGGTAGGTAGTAGCCTGGAACTGGAGTTGGTGCGGCTGATCGTTGCGCAGCAGCAACTGGATGGTGATGTTGCCGTAGCGCTGGCGTATTTTGCCCGGCGCGCCGAATTCCGGTTTGGGTTTAAGATAGTGCCGCTCGGCGGTTTCCATCCAGGACTGGTTGGCGTACACGCGGCGGTCGGAAATCTGTACGCGATACCCCTGCGCCAGTACCCGTTCCTTGAGCAGATCAAAGAAAAACACAGCTTCGCGGCGGTCGTAGTTGGTCTTGTGGAAATAGATGACAAAGCCCTTGGAGGAGGGCGTGTTCAGGAAATCCAGAGCTTCGTCCACATCGTTGGGCAATGCTTCCGCCAATGCAAACTGATTGCCTATCCAATCGCCGAGCCTGCGACATACCAGGGTGTTTTTCCACTGCTCCATGGCGGCGCGTTCTTCCGGGCTGCGCTCAATCATCTCGTGGATGAAAGGCTGAGCCGGCCCGCTTTGTTCCGCTTGCCGAAACAGGGATTGCAGGTATTTTTTCAGGTTGAACATGTGCGAAAGGTATACTCAATGCCCGGTGCTTTGCGAATTTTGCAAAGCACCGGGCATCGGTTATCCCGTATCAACAGCAAGAGGCGGGCTTTGTTCTTGGCAGGCTGGCGGGGAAGGAGTATCCGCTACTTATTTTTTCGCCGCTGCCGGCGCCATGTTGAAGCCGACAGCCACGGCTTCCCAGAACAGGTTAACGCGAGCTTCATCGGTTCCATTGACGACTACATTGAAGGTGAGGCGCTCCGCCATTTCGCCGTTTTTAGCCGGTTTTACATCCACGCGCAGCACATCGAGTTCCTCTTTATAGTTGTACGCTCCCCATTGGTCGGCGTCTTTGTTGAAGATGAAAGTCCACTCATCGGCGCCGGGAATGGTAAAAAGCGCATAGCGGCCTGCGGGCAGATTCCGGCCTTCGATCAGCACGTCGGTGCTTACTTCAAAAGTAGTAGCCTCATTGGCGCCGGTGCGCCATACTTTGTCATAAGGAACTAATTTTCCCCATATTTCGCGGCCTTTCACAGCAGGGCTGCCATAGTTGATCACGATCTTGGTTTCTCCCATGTTGTTGCTTGCCGTCATCGGCGGGCTGGGCCGTTGCGATTTGTCCTGCTGTGCGTCAGCCTGGGTGGCAAGGAAACAAACCAGCAATGCGGAAAGCATAAAAGCGGTTTTCATCATTTTCATTGTAAGTCGGATTTTGTGAAAGAATTACGGTTGATAACGGCTTCAACGACCGGATGGTTGAAAAATTTTACATTTTCAGGGTCTTCATATCCCGGCCAAAACAACTACCTTCGCTTTTATGACTATCACATTCGCCGAATATACGGGAAGTTTTCCTTCTGAATCTGCCTGCCCCAAAGACGGGCGGGTGGAGTTCGCGTTCATAGGAAGGTCGAACGTGGGCAAGTCCTCGATCATCAACCTGATCACCGGACGCAAAGACTTGGCGCTCACTTCGGGCAAGCCGGGCAAAACGCAAACCATCAATTTTTTTCTCATCAATCATGACTGGTACCTGGTGGATTTGCCCGGCTACGGCTATGCCGTCACATCAAAGACCAACCGTCGCAAATGGGAGATCATGATCCAGGGCTACCTGATGCGACGCGAAACGCTGGCCTGCACCTTCGTGCTGATCGACGCCAATATCCCCCCGCAGAAAATAGACGTGGAGTTCATCAACTGGATGGGAGAAAAAGGCCTTCCCTTCGTCATCGTCTATACAAAGACCGACCGCATGAAGGAGGCGCAGCTCAGCGCAAACATCGCCCTTATCCAGGAGGCTTTGCTCGAACATTGGCACGAACTGCCGCAGGAGTTCGTCACTTCTGCCGTGAGGTACGCCGGCAGAGAGGAATTGCTCGGATTTATTGAAGGGGTGCGGAAGGTGATGGGGGAGCAGTAGGCCCCGACACGAGTGTCTGGGGGCAGTAGGCAGGACGTTGTTAGTTAAGCGGGAAAACCGGTGCTGCGATCACTTTGATGGGATGCGATTTTTGATTTTTGGAATTTATGCCCTGCGCCGGAGGTCATATTTTTGATTTGAAACACGCAAAATACCAAGCCGCCATGTCGAGCAGCAGTCGCATTTATACGCAAGTCATACCGGAAATAGAAGATTGGCCCATATTCAAACTCAGCCAGGACCGCAAGAACTTCGTAGCAGAGGTAGAGGAATTTACCCTGCAGCGCCTGCTCCTGCACAGCACTCCCGAGGTAACGGACATGCTCTCCCGCACCATATTCCAGGAGCGCGTGCGCATCAAGGAGGAACCCTGGAAGGTGGACCCGCCCAACGAGCGGCAGTTTTGGCGCCGCACGCGAAGACGGCTCATCGAACATTCATTGGACAAGCCCAGCGAGGAGGCCGCACAAAACAACGAGGAGATACTGCGCCTCATCATTCACCGCTATGCTGAAGAGATCGTGGGCACCTTCCGAAAAAACACCTTTCTGTTTGCCCGCCGATTTCTCACCATGTTTTTCACCCGCCTGCTCAATACAGCGGCGGGAGGAAGCATTTTCGGGAGCAAATACCGCCTGCAGGACCGGCTCCTCGTCACGGGCCGCACAGAAGCGGTGCGGGGGCTGTTCTCAAAAGGAACCGTAGTGGTAGTGCCCACGCATTTCAGCAACCTGGACTCCATCCTCATCGGCTTTGCCATGGATGCTTTTGCAGGCCTCCCCTCTTTCTCCTATGGCGCAGGCCTCAACCTGTACAACACCGGCTACACGGCCTATTTTATGAACCGCCTCGGCGCATACCGGGTAGACCGCCGCAAGAAAAACCCCGTGTACATCGAAACGCTCAAAAGCATGTCGAACCTGAGCATACAGCGCGGCGCCAACAGCCTTTTCTTTCCGGGCGGCACCCGCTCCCGCTCCGGCGCACTGGAGACCAAACTCAAAATGGGCTTGCTGGGTACCGCAGTGGAGGCGCAACGGGCACTCTTCCAAAAAGGAGAAAACACCAAGATTTTCATTGTGCCGGCCATTTTGGGATACCACTTCGTGCTGGAGGCGCCTTTTCTCATCGAGCAGTACCTGCGCCAGATCGGCAAAGAGCGCTATATGCGCGCTCAAGACGATTTTTACAACATCCCCCAACTCATCAAATTCACCTGGCAGTTCTTTTCTCAAAGCAGCGACATCACCGTGGCTTTCGGCCAGCCCTTGGACGTGCTCGGCAACCCGGTGGATGCGGAAGGAAACAGCTACGACAAATACGGCAATCTCCTCAACGTGCGCGAGTACTTCCTCAGCGGCGATGTGGTGAACGAAGACCTCCAGCGGGAAAGCGAATACACCAAAACCTTATCCGAGCGCATCGTGGAGCAATACCACAAAGACAACATAGTGCTCAGCAGCCACCTGGTAGCTTTTGCCGCTTTTCAACTGCTGCGCAAACAAAACCAGCGCCTCGACCTCTACGGCATCCTTCGCCTGCCCACCGAGGAATACGTCTTCCCCAAAGAGACGCTCTACGATGTAGTGGAGCAGCTGCAGCGCCACTTGGTGGACTTGCATGCCGAGGGCAATATCCAGCTTTCCGACCAGATATACTGGTCGCCGGAAGAATTAGTCCGCCACGGCATCAAACACCTCGGCGCCTACCACGTAGATAAACCGCTTCACTTCAACAAAGCCGGGGAGATTGTGAGCCACAGCTTCAAGCTGCTTTTTTTCTACCACAACCGGCTATCAACCTACGGCTTTGAAAACCAGATTGAATGGCGCAAACGGGCCATGGTAGAAGTGGAACCGACAGGAGAATGACCTATTTTGTTGAACGCCGAAAAGCGCGGCCTCATGAACTTTATCATATACGACCTGGAAGCCACCTGCTGGGAAGGACGACCGCCCACCGTCGTGCAGGAAATAATTGAGATCGGCGCTCTCAAATTAGACGACTACGGAGATGTGGAGGACTCTTTCAACAGCTTCATACGGCCGGTAATACACCCCCAATTGTCCTACTTCTGCCAAAAACTCACCTCTATCAGCCAGGTGGACGTCAACCGGGCGTACACTTTCCCCAAAGTGGCCGAACGCTTCATCGACTGGATCGGTGTGGAAGACGGCGAAGATTACCTGCTCTGCTCCTGGGGCAGTTTCGACAAGCGCATGTTGATACAGGATTGCGAGCTGCACCGCATCGAGCATGACTGGGTGGCGCCACATATCAATCTCAAAGAGCAATACCACCAGTTTAAACGGCTGAACAAACCGCGCAGCCTGCGCCACGTGGTAGAACTGGAGGGGTTTGAATTTACCGGTACGTACCACCGCGGTATTTCAGATGCGGAAAACTTGGCTAAGGTGTTCGTGAAGTACCTGGACGTATGGCAGTTTTGAAATGGTTCCCTGCTGCCGGAGTCCGGCGACGGGTACCGGCAAATATCGAGTATAAATACAATGAGACGAAAGAATATCCGGGCTGTTTTGCCTCAATTGCTCATTTCAACAATATTGACCTTGAGCTTTCTCATACCCCCGGGTCTGAGCGCACAACCCATGCCCTGCGGCACACCCGCCGCCATGACTTCAACCTGTGCGCCCGCCTGTGTGGTGTGCGACATCAACGGCTTCACCGGCAGGAACAACAGCAACGTGCAGGGGCAGGCGCCGCCGGGATTCTGCACTACCGTGGTGCATCACATGCAATGGATCGCCTTCATAGCCGGAAGCACCAATCTCACCCTCCGGGTGGACGTGTTCAATTGCCAGCAAGGGCAGGGGCTTGAAATCGGCATTTACCAGACTTCCAATTGCCAGACCTTCACCCTGGTGTCCAACTGCAACACCGATGTACCCAACAACAATGCAGGCATATTTACCAACACCGTACCGCTTGTCATCGGCCAACACTACTATTTCGTGATGGACGGCAGCGCCAACGACATCTGCAACTATACCATCACCGTGGTGAGCGGAAGCACCCTGGTGCCGCCCCTTACCGGTTCCGGCAACATTGAAGGGCCGAGCACCGTATGCCCCGGAACCGGCGCCTCCTTCTCCACCCCGGGAACCACCGGCGCATCGGTTTACAACTGGACACTCAACGGCGCGCCGGCCGGCACGGGGCAGAGCATTTCATATGATTTCCCCGCCACAGCCGGCGCATACCAGCTATGCCTTACCGCTGCCAATGCCTGTAGCACCGCCCCGCCGAGTTGCCGCTCCATTATCGTACCGGCAATTCCCGTCACCGACCTCTCCGCCACCCTCTGTCCCGGCGAATGCGTTTCCATTTCCGACACGATACTTTGCGCCCCCGGATTGTACGAACGGCGCTTGCTCTCATCGGCAGGTTGCGACAGCATTGTGCGCATCGCCGTTTCTGCCGCCCCTGCGGTAGTCACATCCATCAATCTTTTCATTTGCGAAGGCGACACCCTGTATGCCGGCGGCAACCCCTACTTCCTCAGCGGGCAGTACCAGGAATTCCTCTCTGCCGCCAACGGTTGTGACAGTACTGTCAATATCGAGCTTACCGTCGTGATATGTGAAATGGAGGGCCAGGTGAATGCCCGGCCCGTATCCTGCCTGGGAGATACGGACGGAGTATTGATCTTCGGAGTTGCCAACGGCACCCCGCCCTTCGTCTATTCCTGGCGCCGTATCGGGCAGCCATTGCCCTCCGGGCAAGGCACACTCGCAAACGTTGGCCGGCTCGATACGCTCAGCGGGCTGCCGCCGGGTCAGTACGTCATTGTGATCTACGACCGTTTCGGCAACGATGTCATCCTGCTCAGCGAGGTCGGCGAACCTCCCGCCCTGAGTGTGTCGGCAATTTTATCAGACTATAACGGGTTCGGGGTTTCTTGCGGGAACGGGGCCGACGGCGCCTTGCAAGCTGTTCCCACCGGAGGCACCGCTCCTTACACTTATCTATGGAGCACCGGCGCCGAAAGCGCAATGATAGATGGGCTTTCAGCAGGTCAATACTCCCTGGCGATAAGAGATGCGGCCGGCTGTACCATTTCCGGCGCGTTTGAGCTGACCCAACCAGCGCCGTTGGCCCTTACAGCCATTTTTGCCAATCCGGGTTGCGAGGGCCCCGAAACCGGCGCCGTCGAGATGGAAACGGCAAGCGGGGGCTTACCGCCCTATTCTTTTGCACTGAACAACGGTGCGTTCGGCCCGGATCCCCGCTTCCCGGGATTGCGGGAGGGCGCATATACACTCATCGCCCGCGACGCCAACGAATGCACAGTCTCGGCGACCGGAATGCTCGTGGCCGCTGCCATTCCGGAGATCGAACTCGGCGGCAATATATTCCTGGAACTTGGAGCCAGCATTCGCCTCAACGCATTGGTCAACATGCCGCTCACCGGGCCGGCCTGGACTCCTGCCGGGGGGCTTTCCTGCACAGACTGCCTCAACCCGGACGCCATGCCGCTGCAAACGACTACCTACACCTTCAGCGGGCGTTCCGCCGACGGATGTCTTGCGGCAGACTCTCTCACTGTACTGGTGCTGAAGATAAGGGATGTATTTGTTCCCAATGCTTTTAGCCCCAACGATGACGGCATCAACGACCGCTTCTCCATATTCGGAGGGCCGGAAGTAGCGCAGGTGAAGCATTTCAGGGTTTTTTCCCGATGGGGGGAATTGGTCTTTGAGCGCCGCGACTTCGCCGCCAACGACGAATCCTTCGGTTGGGACGGCATGTTTAAGGGCAAGCCTTTGGGGCAGGGCGTTTTTGCCTGGTTTGCCGAAATTGAATTCATTGACGGGGTGACCGGCCTGTATGAAGGAGATGTGCTGCTGACGAGATGAACGACGGCATCTCAAGGCGGTGTCAATGGCGAGTATGTCCTTGCACCGGCCGGGCGAAACGCAAATATAATCTGCCGCGGCCGCTGTTTTTAGACCAAATCTTGCGAGCGGCGTAACCCGGGGGGCTCTTTTTTGTACCTTTGCCTCCGTACCGCCCCGACTGAAACCGGGGCCGGATCCAGATATCAAATCCTTGGGGGAACCCGCACATGAATCGCTACCTGAACGAACTCAACGACGTACAACGCCTTGCCGTCACCACCACCGACGGGCCCGTATTGGTGGTAGCCGGCCCCGGCTCCGGCAAGACCCGGGTACTCACTTACCGCATTGCCTACCTCATTGAGCAGGGCGTTGCACCTTGGGAGATACTTGCCCTTACCTTTACCAACAAGGCCGCCCGGGAAATGAAAGAGCGCATCACCTCCGTAGTAGGCGATCGCGCCGCGCAGGTATGGGCGGGCACTTTTCACTCCATCTTCGCCCGCATTCTCCGGTCTGAAGCTGAAAAAATCGGCTACCCATCCAACTTTACCATCTACGACACAGAAGACACCAAAAGCGTGATCGGCGCTATCGTCAAAGAGATGAACTTAGACAAGGAGGCCTATAACGTCAATACCCTGCGCTCCCGCATCTCCTCTGCCAAAAGCAGCCTCATCACCCCTAAGCTCTACCAGGACAGCGACGAGCTGCGTGAGGAAGACCGCCGCAACAACCGGCCCCTCATCTATGCGGTATATGAAAAATACACGGCCCGCTGCAAGCGCTCCGGCGCTATGGACTTCGACGACCTGCTCTACCGCCTTTATGAATTGCTCCAGAAAAACCCCGACAATGTGGTGGACAAGTACCGAAAGCGCTTCCGCTACTTGCTGGTAGATGAATTCCAGGACACCAATCACCTCCAATACGCCATCGTGCGCAAATTGGTCAACTACGACCACAGCCCCCGCAACGTATGCGTAGTCGGCGACGATGCGCAGAGCATCTACGCCTTCCGCGGCGCTACCATACAGAATATGCTCGACTTCGAGCAGGACTTCAAGCCCTTCGGCATTAAGGTGTTCAAATTAGAGCAAAACTACCGCTCCACCGATCACATCGTTCAGTCTGCCAATGAGATCATCCAGTTCAACCGCCGGCAAATCTTCAAGAAGATCTGGTCCGACAAAGGCGAGGGCCAGCGCGTCAAGGTCATCCGTGCGAGAACCGACACCGAGGAAGGCAACCGCATAGTGGACAATATCCTCGAGCAGAAAAACAGGTTCCACCTGCGCAACAGCGACATCGCCGTATTGTACCGCACCAACGCCCAATCGCGGATATTCGAGGAATACCTGCGCCGGTACAACGTGCCCTACCGCGTTTTTGGCGGGCTGTCGTTTTACCAGCGCAAAGAAGTGAAAGACCTCATTGCCTACCTGCGCCTCGCCGTCAACCCGGGCGATGAGGAGGCCCTGCGCCGCGTCATCAACCACCCTAAACGAGGCATCGGCAATGCCACGGTGGACAAGATCAGCGAACTGGCCGGCCAAACCAACCGCCGCATGTGGGACTGCCTCAACGAGGTAGATCCCGGCCCCCGCGCCCGAAATGCCATTGCCGGCTTTGCCTCCATAATCAGCGAGTTCCACCAACGCGTTTCCTCCGGCAACGCTTACGACCTCGCATTAGACATCGCCCGCCGCTCCGGCCTCATGGACCTGCTCAAAAACGATACTACCATGGAGGGCATCGGCCGTTTAGACAACGTCAATGCCCTGCTCGACGGCATTAAATCCTTTACGGAAGACCCTCCTCCCGGCGAAACGGAGGAGGGAGCGATGCCCGATACCGGCCTGGCTGCCTACCTGCAAAATATCGCCCTGCTCACCGACATGGACGAAAACAACGACGAAAATGACCACGTCACGCTTATGTCGGTACACTCGGCCAAGGGGTTGGAGTTTAAGTCTGTGTTTGTGGTCGGGCTGGAGGAAAAGTTGTTCCCCTCTTATATGTCTATGGAAACCCCCGACGGCTTGGAAGAGGAGCGGAGGTTATTCTACGTGGCCATCACGCGGGCTGAGCAGTTCCTCACCCTCTCGTACTCGGAAAACCGCTATCGCTTCGGCACCATGCGCAGCAATACCCCGAGCCGCTTTTTATCGGAAATTCCCCGCAAACACGTGGAAAGCACTGCGGCGTTGCGCCCGCCCAGAGAGGAGATGGAGCCTTCGGCAACGCCTCTGAAATCGGGCGTTTCCGGCGCCTTTCCGGCAAGAGCGACCCGCCCTGCCGCTCCGTCCGTTAACATTAACCCTGCAGACTTCAAGCCCAGCCCCACTGAAACCATACAGGCGGGTATGAAAGTGCTGCATCTCAAGTTCGGAGAGGGCGAGGTACTCTCTGTGGAAGGGCATAAGGACAACCGCGTGGCGAGCATCCGATTCAAGGGAGATACTACTTTGGAGCGTCGCATCATGCTGAGATTTGCCAAATTGCAGATCGTTTGACAATAGGCAGCTCTGACTGATGCCGGGGTGCATGAAATATCGTGCTTCTCAACGAACTGAAAAAATCCGGGAGATTGCATCGGGTTTTAAAAGGAATGTTAATTTAGCGTAAATTTTCTGTTCGCCAAATTATCTTCCGTTAACTTTAAATCTAACCTTATGCAAACCAGACTTTTACCACTCATGAAATGGGGCGTGGCCGCCTTTGTGTTGCTATTGTGCAGCGCATCGGCCTTCGCCCAAACGAAGATCAGCGGCAAAGTGACCGACAAAGAATCGGGCGAACCGCTTATCGGGGTCAATATTACCGTGAAGGGAAAACTGATCGGGACTATTACAGACTTTGACGGAAACTTCGAACTTAGCTCCGCCTCCGTCGCGCCGCCGCTCACCCTGGTATTCTCCTACACAGGATTTGCCACGCAGGAAATCGACGTGACGAGCGCCGAAGCCACCCTGACCATTAAAATGGATGCCGAGAGCATCATCGCCGGGGAGGTGGTCGTATCCGCTTCCCGCGTCGAGGAACGCATTCTCGAATCGCCGGTCACCATTGAGAAGATGGACGCCATCGCCATCCGGCAAACCGCGGCGCCCGACTTCTACGACGGCATCTCCAACCTCAAGGGCGTGCAAACCACACAAGGCTCCTTGACCCTCACTTCTCTCAATACGCGGGGTTTCGGCGCCGTAGCCAACGAGCGCTTCGTACAGCTCATTGACTGGATGGACAACGCCGCGCCCCTGCTCAACTTCCCCACCGGCAACATCGTGGGTATCTCCGAACTCGACGTGCAAAGCGTAGAGCTCGTGCCCGGCGCCGCATCGGCCCTTTACGGCCCCAACGCATTCAACGGCATCCTGCTCATGAACAGCAAGAGTCCGTACAATTACCAAGGGTTGAGCGTACAGGTAAAATCAGGCATCACCACTTCCGACGCGGGCGGCACCAACCCCTACAACCTCCTTTCCGCCCGCTACGCCAAGGCCTTCGGTCGTTTTGCATTCAAGCTCAACGCCTCCTATTTAGCCGCTACCGATTGGACGGCCAACGACTATACCTCCGGACGCGAAACTGCCGGCAATCGCAATCCCTCCGGCCCGGGTGCGCCCAATTTTGACGGACTCAACACTTACGGCGATGAAACGGAGATCGTAGTGCCTATGGTGGCCGTAGCCGGCAGCCTTTCCCAGGCTTTGGCCCCGCTGTTCGCGCCGCAACTCGGTATTACTGTTCCCCAAGCCCAGGCGTTGCTGGCCCAAACGATTCCACGGCTCCCATCCCTTGACCTGCGCCGCAATGGCTTCAGGGAGGAAGACCTATTGGAAAGCGATGAAGCCAAGAGTATCAAATTAGACGGATCACTGCACTACCGCATCAGCGACAACCTGGAAGCTTCCTACAGCTATCGCTACGGCTCCGGCTCTACCGTTTATCAGGGCGGCGAGCGCTATGTGCTGCGCGATTTCTCCCAGCAGTTCCACAAAATAGAAGTAGGCAACCCCAACTTCTGGCTGCGCGGCTACATGTCGGCAACGGATGCAGGCAACTCGTACAACCTTAGCGCTCTCGGCGCTTTTGCCAACGAGCGCTTCAAACCTTCTTCCTCCGCATGGGTGCCTACCTATGCCGGCACGTATGCCGGCGCTTTGCTCCCCATTTACCTGCAGGGCGGCACAGCCACGCCTCAACAATTGGAGGTGGCTCACAATGCCGCCCGCAATGCCGCCAACCAGGGCATTCCCGCGCCGGGCACCCCTGAATGGCAGGCCGTGGTGGATGCCGTGCGCAGCGACTTCTTCCAGCGCAACCCGCCCGGTGCCGGCTTCTTTGACAACTCCCGCATGTACCACGCTGAAACCGGCTACAATTTCCGGGAGCTCATCTCCCCCGATGTAGTAGAGCTGCTCGTAGGCGCCAACTTCCGCCGGTACGATCTCTTCTCCGACGGCACCATCTTCAACGAAGACCCCGACGGCGACGGCAACTTCGAGCGCATCAAGATAGACGAGTGGGGCGGCTTCCTTCAGGCTTCCAAGCGCCTGTTCAACGATCACCTCAAGCTCACCGGCTCGCTGCGCTACGACAAGAACGAGAACTTCGACGGGCAAATCTCGCCTCGTATTGCCGCTGTGTTCACCGCCGGCGCCAACCGCCAGCACAACATCCGGGCTTCGTTCCAGACCGGCTTCCGCAACCCGAGCACCCAAAACCAGTTTATCTTCTTCCCCACCGGCCAGGGCAACCTCGTGGGCAGCACCGAAGCCAATGCCAAACGCTACGGCATTCACAACGGCGGCGCTTACACCAATGCTTCCTACAATGCTTTCATTGGCAGCATTCTGGCCGGCGCCCCCAACCCGGGCCTGCTGGTAGAGCGCAACCTGGACTATATACAGCCCGAGCAATTGAAAGCTTACGAGATCGGTTACAAAGGCCTGCTTTCGCCGAAGTTCCTCATGGATTTCAATGTATATTACAACGTTTACAACGATTTCATCACCCAGGAGACCGTGCGGGCCAAAACCAGCACTACCCACAGGGGTACCGTACTTCCCGGGGTGCAGCAAATACTCGCAGGCCAGGCTACCTCCGCTACGGCATGGCGGCCGTACATCAATGCGGAAGAAGAAGTAACCTCTCTGGGCATGGGCCTCGGCCTGGCATACCAGTTGCCCAAGGGCTACTCGCTCTACGGCAACTACGTCTATTCCACCTTCGACGTGGAGAATCCCGGCCCGGGTTTTGAGGCCGGCTTCAACATGCCGGAGCACAAAGTCGTAGTGGGCCTGGGCAACCGCAAGGCCTTCAATAACTTCGGCTTTGACGTGAACTACCGCTGGCAGAGCGAGTTCGAGTGGGAAAACAGCTTCGCTTTCGGCACCATCCCCGCCTTCGGCGTGCTGAACCTGCAAGCGAGCTACACCCTGCCCAAACTCAAAACCGTGATTAAAGCAGGCGGCACCAATGCCTTCGGCAACGACTACCGCACTAATACCGGAGGGCCGTTTGTGGGACAGATGTACTACGTCTCGCTCACGTTTGACGAGTTTTTGAAGTAATCGCATACTTCAATCAAAAACAGCAAGGTATGATTGCCCGCTCCGGACTTGCTCCGGGGCGGGCAGTTTTTTTCCGGCACTGACTTCCGTCATTGCAAAAGACTCCAAAAAGGCTTAAACTCTGCCCAAAAGCCAAAATATGAAAACCAGAATCATCGCTGCAATTTGCTTTGCGGCAGCCGCTCCGCTCCTTGCCCAACCGGGCTCACCGCCCCCCGACCGTCACGAAATATATGCCTCCCGTGGCGTGGTAAGCGCCCAGGACATATTGGAAATAGGCAAACAAATATTTGTGAGCATCGGCTCCGGCGTGGTGGCAGCCATCGTCACTGGCGGCGAAGTGAAGCTGAAAGATACAAATGCCTCCGGCAGCGGATTGTACGGTATCGGGTACAATTACTTCATTTACAAAGGTCTCAAGCTCGGCGTTTCCGCCCAGTATGCACGTTATGACGTGGGTCGCAGCTTTACCAACGGACTGACTGCCAATGAAACCGACACCTGGGTCACCATCTTGCTGGAACCCAAAGGCCAGTGGGTGGACGGCCGCGTAGCCCAGCTCTATTCCGGCTTCGGCCTGGGCGCGTCGTTCTACAAATCCGAAGGGCGCAGTTCTTCGCGCGAGGAGGTCTTTACCAACCGAATGACGATCTTTTCCTTCCAGGCTACCCCCATCGGCGTTCGCTTTGGGCGAGCCGTAGGCGCTCATTTGGAGTTGGGCTTCGGGTATAAGGGGCTGATCAATGTGGGGGTGTCGGGGAGGTTTTAGAGTTGACTGAAAGGAAGTAAAAAGTAAAAAGTAAAAAGGCGCTTTGGGGGAGAAGGATCGATTGGCTCCTGTGTGAACCGGCCAGTTCACTTGGCCGTTTAGAAAGAATAGTTTATTTTTGTCCAAAACCGGATTTCGATGACGGAAAACACCATAATCATGGGAGTCAACGCGCCCAAAATCCACCAGCGCATCATCGGCAAGATGATGATACGCCTTGGCATTCTCTATTATGATGAAAAAAAAATCCCCTACGAACCACTACCTGAAACCATGATAGATGAAAGCCAGACCAGCCCCACGCCAGACATCCTGCTGTTTGACAATGCCAACAAAATGAACCGCGTCATCATCGAAGTGAGCGGCAACACCGGCGCCCGCCGCGATTTCGAGAAAGTGAAGGAATTGGTACAGGAGTATGGCGTTCCGGAAGGCTTTGTCTATAATTACGACACCGGCCAATGGCGTAAATTTTCACTCACGCAAGGCGAGGATACCGCCAGGCCTTCCTTCAGCGATGAGATCGGGATCGATCTTGCCGTGTTGCCGGTGTGAAGTGAAACCGTTTCCTTTTTTTAGTTTTTGCTATCCCGCGAATTTTATCGGACACAAAGCTGTATTGGTCGAAACCCGTGGAGTGAACAGACTGCCTGCGTGAGGGTTGTGGAAAAGAGTATGCATCTTTGCAAACAGTAACGTTGACAACCATGACCGCAAAACACCTCCTTTTTATCGCTCTTTGCCCGGCTTTTTCGCTATCCCTTTTCGGCTCCGGCGTAGCGGGTGGGATCAGTTCCACAAATGGAGAACCGCTGGCATACGCCGCTATCTATGTAAAAGAAACCGGCAGCGGCGCCGTGGCCAATGAAGATGGCTACTACGAGATCCGCATGGAGCCGGGGCGCTATACGCTCGTGTACCAGTTTCTGGGTTATGAAACCGAGTCGCGCGTCGTGGACGTGCGCAGCGGCCCCTTCACCATAGTGAATATCCAACTGAAACAACAGGTCATTCAGCTCCGCACGGTGGAGGTGTCGAGCCGGCAGGAAGACCCCGCCTATACCGTCATGCGCAGGGCCATAGCCAAAGCCGCCTACCACCGGCAACAGATTGAGAGCTATACGGCCCAGGTGTATATGAAGGGATCGGGGCGACTGAAAAAAGCGCCTTTTTTCCTGCGCAAAGAGCTGAAAAAAGAAGGAATAGACTCCTCCTACGCCTTTGTGAGCGAATCGGTGAGCAGGATATCTTACCAGCGTCCAGCCACTTTCAAAGAGACGGTGATCAGCGTGCGCAAGCAGGGCAACGACAACGAGACCAGTCCGGCCCCGTTCATCAACGGCAGTTTTTACGAACCGGAGATCGCAGAGGTCATTTCCCCGCTCTCGCCCAAAGCATTTGCCTACTATAAGTTTAAACACGCCGGCTATTTCATCGACCGCGGCTACGGCGTCAACAAGATACAGGTGATAGCCCGCAGCCGGGGCGATAACGTGGTGGAAGGCTACATCTACATCCTCGAAGACCTATGGAGCATATACAGCCTGTCGCTCAAAACCTGGAAGCTCGGCATCGGGATCAATATTGACCAGACCTATGCCCCCGTGGAAGACAAAGCCTGGTTGCCCATCAAACATCAAATCGGCGTGGACGGCACCTTCTTCGGTTTTGCGTTCGAATACAATTACATCGCGACGGTGGGTGATTACCGCATCGAACTCAACCCGGCTTTGGACGTAAGTTTTGCCGTGATAGATGAGAAAGCGCAGCCGGAAGTCGCCAAAGCCCTGCCCAAACCCCAGAGCGCCCCGCAAAAACCGACCGCGCAGCAACGACTTGCCGCCGGCCAGGAAGTGACCATGAAAGACCTGCGCAAAATAGTGCGAGAGTACGAGAAGGAAGACCGCCAAAAGGAACTGCAGGAAGACCCCGGTCTCGGCGGCATCGTGGCCGTCACGGAATACAAGATCGACTCATTAGCCGGCACGCGCGACTCTGCTTACTGGGCTGAGATACGCCCTGTGCCGCTCACCTTATACGAGGTAAAAGGCTATCAGCGGGTGGACAGTATCGCCATAGCGGAATCTGCCAAAGCCACCGAACGCGATTCCCTCGGCATTGCCCCCGATGAGGACGAAAACCCGCAGCGCAGCCGTGCAAAATTCAAACCCCAGGAAATCCTCCTGGGCGGAAGCTATAAAATCGGCAAGCGCAGCACGTTCAGTCTCAGCTCTGTATTAAATCATCTCAATTTCAACCCCGTGGAGGGCTTCCACTCCTGGACCGACCTTCGCTTCAGCACTTCCTGGAAGAAAAAGCGCCTGGTACTGGGCTTCACCCCGCGTTATGCCGCGGCCTCCAACAGGTTCAGCGCCAAAGGCAGCGCCGAGTACCGGTTCGGGCAGACCAACCAACTCACGACCCTTCGCCTCGAGGGCGGGCGCTACATCTACCAGTTCAACCCGGATCGCCCGATCAGCGAAATCGTCAACTCTTTTTACTGCTTGTTTGAGGAACGCAACTACATCCGCCTCTACGAAAAGGAATACTTGGCGGCTTCCGTGCGGAAGCGCGTGCAGGAAAACATCAGCTTCAACGCAGGCCTGGAATGGGCGCAACGCTTCATCCCCGGCAACCGCACCTCGCAGGTATGGTTCGGCAAGGAGGACCGCTCTTACGATTCCAACATACCCCTGAACGATGAATGGGACGGCCCCTTGCCCGGCCCGGAGAAAGCATTTGTGCTGCATGCCGCCGTGGAGGCCCGTCCCTGGCAAAAATACCGCATCCGCAACGGAGTCAAGCAACCCGTTGACAACTCCTCCCCTGTTGTGGGCCTTACATACCGCAAAGGCATCCCCGGCGTGTTGGGCAGCGTGACCGATTACGATCTCCTGGATATGAGCTTCAAACACAGTTTCCGCCCCGGCGCGCGCGGCAAGGTGGACATCAAGGCCGAGCTCGGCATATTCCTCAACAACGAGTACGCAGGCTTTGCCGACTACCGCCACTTCATGGGCAACCGGATTCCCATCATCACCGCCGACCCGGTGGGCAGTTTCCGCCTGCTCGATTACTACCGCCACAGCACCGCCGACCGCTATGCCGCCCTGCACGCGCATTACCAGTTCAGGAAACTGCTGTTCACGCGCATTCCCAAGGTCTGGCTCATAGGCATCAAGGAGAATGTTTTTGTTAACTACTTAGCCGCGCCTACATCCAAACACTACGTGGAAACGGGTTATTCCATTGACAACATCCTGCGCGTTTTTCGCGTGGAGGCGGCAGTCGCCTTCCAGGATGGAAGATACTACGATTGGGGCATCCGGATAGGGATAGCCTCTAATTTGGGTTTTTTGAGTTTTGATTAGAAACATCTCCTGATATGGCAGCAAAAGACAAATACCACGGGCAGGTGCGCCGGGCACTTGAAAAAGAGGGATGGACCATTACGCACGATCCTTATTTCCTGAAACTGGAAGGGGTGAACTATCCTGTAGATCTCGGCGCTGAAAGGATGATAGCAGCCCAAAAGGAAAACCAAAAAATCCTCGTTGAAGTAAAAAGCTTTGCTGTAGAAAGCATTCCGAATGAATTTCACACGGCGCTGGGGCAATACCTGGATTATGCCCTCGGGCTGGAAGAAGTAGACCCCGACAGGCTCATTTTTTTGGCAATTCCCGAAAATGTGTACAGGAAAATTAAAAAAATCCCAATTTTGCTAAAGGCATTAGACAAATTCGGGGTAAGAGTTGTTATTTTTGAACCAAAGTTAGAGGAAATCGTGCAATGGATGCGAAACTAAAAAAATACAGAGATATTATCTTACAAACGCTGAGGGAGTACGCTGAAATGTATAACCGGCAACGTGACGGCCTCGAAGCTAAAGTAATAATTGATGAAGAAGGAGGGCATTTCCAACTTCTCAACATGGGGTGGCGTGGAGACGACTATCAATTCTACGTTATCTTTCACTTCGAAGTAAAAGATGGGAAAATTTGGGTGCAAGAAAATCGCACTGATATACTCATAGCAAAAGAATTGGTAGAAAAAGGCGTATCGCCAAAGGATATTGTATTAGGTCTCCAATACCCGGAGTTGAGAGAAGATTCAGGCTATGCCGTTGCCTGAGGAAAGTTTTCATTTCTCTCCCAGTTCCATTTGTCTTTTTTTATACCGCTGATAATCCTCCGGCATGTGCAGGTTCAGGCTCACTTGCAGCAGTGCGTTGACGAGATCGAGGTTGTCGGGGCGGCTCCGGTAGGCGGTTTGGAGGTGGGGTCGCGCTTTGGATAGGAACTCGCGCGAAAGCGCATTGAGTTGCTGGTAGCGGTCGATATTGGGTGTGAGTTTGGCTTCTTTTTCCATGCGGGCCGCTTCGTTCACAAATATGATGCCGATGTGATAGTGGGCCTCGAAATCGTCGGGGCGCAGGAGGGCGGCTTTCTGGTACATGGCTAAAGCCTGTTGGAGGTCATTTTTTTCGAGCAGTTGGGCATAGGCAAGTGTAAGCGTGTAATTTTCGGGGTCTTTGCGCAAAGCATCCTGGAAGCGGGTAAGCGCCTCGGCGTGCAACTCCGGCAATTGAAGATAGAGGTCGAGCTCCAAGTAGTAAAAGTCTTGCGATACCGACCGGTATTGCCGTTGGTACCGCTCCAATTCCCGGGAATTCAATTTGCCGGCCATTCTCGCTGCGCGCCGGTACTCAGCTTCCAAGGTGCTTTTGGCCTGGCGGAGGTATTCGAGCGCTTCCCGCATGGCATCATGTGCGGGAACGCCGTCGCGGCCGTTCAGGTAATGCCGGTGCAGGAGCGCGAGGCGATAGCTGGTGTACGCTGCGAGCAGGTCGGGCGATTCGGGAGGATATTGGTTGAATAAAACCACGGATTGCCGCAAATGACGTTCCGCTTCCCGGTACTGGCCGCGCTCGATGGCGATTTGCCCGAGCAAGTCGGCGGGGAGGTATTGCTGAGGCTGGAGGCCGGCGGCGGTTTGCAGGCAGCGCGTTGCGATCATCAGCAGGTTTTCTTTTTCGCGGGGGGCGCTTCCCTTTTTTGCCAGTTCTAATTTTTGCAGACCCTCGCGCACCAGTTCCGGGTAGAGCGCCTGAAGCTGCCGGGCCGCGGGTTCCTGCCATGCGCTCCGGTTGAGTTCTGCTGCGCGGAGGTAGTCTTCGCAGGCGCGGGCATACGCATCGGCATAGGTATGCAGCAAGGGCTCGCGCTTATGGCGCAGGGCATCCTGGTAAAGTGCCACATAACTTTCCGCCCGCTGAAAGTGCGCTTCGGCGCGTTCGTCAGGTTTGCTGCTGCTTTGGATGATCTCGTCAAAACGACCTATGGCAGTGGCATAGTCTCCGCTTTTCAGTGCGTTCATGCCGCTTTTGAGTTTGGGCGCCTGGGCGCCGAGGCTCAGCGGAAAGAGAAGTAACAACCAAAACCGGTGCATATTGTTTTTTCGCAAATGTACTACATGTAAACAACCCTTCTCCACCTTTGTACCGAAAATGAATAAACTAAAAATCGCCGTTCAGAAGAGCGGCCGCCTGAGCGAAAAGTCCGTTCAATTGCTGCGGGAATGCGGTATCAGCCTTTCTAACGGCGACCGCAAACTAAAAATGGAGGCCGGCAATTTCCCCATCGAGGTGTTGTTCCTGCGCGACGACGACATCCCGCAATACGTAGAGCAGGGCGTTGCCGACGTGGGCATTCTCGGCGAAAACGAGGTGTGGGAAAAAGACAAAAACGCGATCATCGTAGAAAAGCTCGGTTTTGCCGCCTGCCGCCTTTCCTTGGCCATTCCCAAAGACGAGATATACACCGGGCCTGCCTATTTCCGGGGCAAGCGCGTTGCTACCAGCTATCCCCGCATCCTGCGCCGGTTTTTCGAGGAAAAGCAGGTGGATGCGGCCGTCGAAGAAATTGGCGGCAGCGTGGAAATAGCGCCCGGTATTGGGCTGGCCGATGGCATCTTCGACATCGTAAGCACCGGCAGTACCCTGCTGATGAACGGCCTTAAAGAAGTGGAAGTGGTGGTCAAAAGCGAGGCCGTACTCATCAGCCATCCCCATCTGGACGAGGCCAAGCGCCATATCCTGGATAAAATACTCTTCCGGATCCGGGCGGTTCGGAACTCTGCACAAAACAAGTACATCCTGCTCAATGCGCCCAACGCCGCTATACCCCAGATCGCCCGCATCCTGCCCGGCATGAAAAGCCCTACTGTACTGCCGCTGCTGGAAGAAGGCTGGAGCAGCATTCACTCGGTGGTACCGGAGGATGATTTCTGGGATGTAATTGACGAGTTGAAAAATCTCGGCGCGCAGGGCATCCTGGTGATCCCGATCGAAAAAATGGTATTGTAAGGGCAGGGCTGTTGCACCGGCAGGGAAGTTTGCCTCCGGCTGAAATAATTCCCTCTTGCATGCTGTTTTTCACCGCAGAACCTTCAACTTTGCATTGTTGAAAACAGAACCGATGCGCACCATTGATCCCAAGTCCATTCCCACCTCTGATTTCCACCAGTTCATGCTGGCTTGCGTGGCGCCCCGGCCCATAGCTTTTGCCAGTACGATGGATGCGGAAGGGCGACCCAACCTGGCGCCGTACAGCTTCTTCAATGCTTTCAGTTCCAACCCGCCGATATTGGTGTTTTCTTCCAACCGCAAGGTGAGCGACAACAGTACAAAGGACACCTTGCACAACGTGCGCGAAACAGGCGAAGTAGTGATCAACGCGGTGAATTTTTCCATGGTGCGCCAGATGGCTTTAGCCTCCATCGAATACCCCGCGGAAGTGAATGAATTTGAAAAATCCGGCTTTACGCCATTGGCCTCATCCTTGGTGCGCCCGTATCGGGTAGCTGAATCGCCGGCACAGATGGAGTGCCGCGTGCGGGATATTATCACCCTCGGCGACAAGGGCGGCGCCGGGCATCTCATCATTTGCGACGTGCTCCTGCTACATATCAACGAGGCCGTGCTCGACGAACGGGGCCGTGTGGACCCCCACAAAATAGATCTGGTAGGGCGCATGGGGCGATTTTATTACGCCCGCGCCAGTGGAGAAGCCGTGTACAACATAGAGCAGCGGGTGAACCGCTTCGGCATGGGCTTTGACCAATTGCCGCCCGGCATCCGCCACAGCAAGGTACTCACGGGCAACAACCTGGCACAACTCGCCTCCTTGCCCCATCCGCCTGCACCTGAAGAAATTGCCGCCATTGCCGCCGATCCGCGCCTTCAGGCGCTAAACGCATCCGACCATCCCATTGAAGCGCTGCACCGGTTGGTGCAACTGGAATTAGCCAAGGAAGAAGTTCAAACCGCCGCTTGTATGGCATGGTGGGGCGAACAGGTTTTTCAAAGCATCCCAAAACCATAGTGATACATGGCACATGCCCATGCGCCCGCAGCGCGCACCGCCATTGTCGGGCCAGGCGAATTTGAGCCGCACCGGCACTGGTACCCTAAAGCCCTCAACGCGACCATGCATCCGATGGTCAGCTTTTTTCTCAACCTCTCCGAAGAGCGGATGATCAACCGCTATTGCCATCTCCACCCCAAGGTGGAATCGGCGCGCCTGAGAGCATGGCTGCAATATCGTTGCAAGCACTTCCTGTGGGCGGGCGCCGATCTGCTCAATGTGACTTCCGCAGGCGGCAAACGGCAGATGGTGGTCATAGAGAACAACTCCTGTCCTTCGGGGCAAAAATCCATGCCTTTGCTCGACGAAGCCCAGGAGCAGGGCGGCTACCGGCGCCTTATAGAGCGCTGCTTCGTGCCTTTTGCAGGCAAACGCGGGCTGCCCAAAGGCAGGCTCGCCGTGGTGTACGACAAAAACCCGATGGAGGCTTCCGGCTACGCCGCCGTCATGGCAGACGTGTTCCAGGAAGAGGTATTCCTGGCGCCATTTTTTCAAAACGACCCCGATCCGCCGGTGCGCTTCACCGATGGGTTGATGGAAATACGCGATGCGGAAGGACTGTGGACGCCCATCAGAGCGGCTTTCCGGTATGTGACGCAACGCCCCTGGAACCGGATCCCCCTGCACACCAAAACCCGCATTTTCAACCCTACGCTGGCCTGCCTGGCCGGCGGGCGCAACAAAATGGTGGCAGCCAAGGCTTACCAGCACTTCAACGACCACGAAAAGCCGGCCGGCCTCAAGATCAACACCCCGGAAACCATCTGGGATGTGAGCAAACGGGAAATCCGCGGCTTAGTGAAAAAAATGGGCGGCCAGGCTGTGGTCAAAATTCCTTACAGCAATGCAGGCCAGGGCGTCTTCACCATCGTAAACCAGCAAGAGCTCAATGCCTTCATGGATATGGAGTTCCCATACGACCGCTTCATCGTGCAGAGCCTGATCGGCAATTACCGCTGGAGCAGCAAGGGCGCCGGCGGGAAACTGTATCACGTAGGCACCATCCCTTCCGCCCAGGGCAACACCTATGTAGCTGATCTGCGCATGATGGTATGCACCACCGAGCACGGCCTGCGCCCGCTCTGCGTGTATGCCCGCCGCACCCGCAAACCCCTGACCGATCACCTGGACGAGGGGGCGGATTCCTGGGATATGCTCGGCACCAATCTGTCTATAAAGAATCCCGACGAAACCTGGGGCTCCGATACCAATCGCCTCATCCTGATGGACAACAAAGACTTCAACCGCCTCGGCATAGGGGTTGACGATCTCATCGAGGCCTACATCCAAACGGTGCTTTCCACCATAGCCATAGACATCATGGCGGCGGGCCTGCTCAATCAGCAGGGTAAATTCCGCATGAAGCGTTTCTCGGCGCTCAATGACGATGAGGCCCTGCTCAAGGAGATCAGGCTGGTTTAGTGTGTTGGAAAGGGAAGACCTGGCGCGGGCGGAGAAGTTTCGCAACCCCTTGGATATCTCGAGGGAAAGGAATAAATTTGGGCAGTTGAGATAAGGGATATATGCGCAATGCTGCGGATATCGGGATGTTGTCAGATCAAGTGATGACTATTACAAACAATAATACATTTACGAGCAATGACAGTAACTATTATTATAACATTTTGCGTGCTCCTGCTCGTTGCGTATGTATTTGACCTGACATCATCAAAGACGAGAATTCCATCTGTAATTCTTTTATTGCTGTTAGGCTGGGCAGTCAGACAACTGACAGTTTGGTTGGATATTAAACTCCCTGACTTCTCGCCCGTGCTTCCGGGTTTAGGGACAATTGGCTTGATACTTATTGTTCTTGAGGGCTCGCTGGAACTTGAACTCAACAAATCCAAGTTCGGGGTAATCAGGAAATCTTTTTTTGGGGCTTTAACACCTATGCTTGCATTGGCATTTCTTTTTGCATTTGCATTTAAACATTTCGGGGGCTTTGGACTTAAAGACAGTTTAATAAATGCAATTCCATTGTGTGTAATTAGTAGTGCAATTGCAATTCCAAGCGTTAGAAATCTCTCAAAGCACAACAAAGAGTTTTTGATTTATGAAAGCAGCTTGTCTGACATTTTAGGTGTTCTCATTTTCAACTTTCTTGCACTAAATGAAACGATTGACAACTATTCATTCGGAAACTTTGCCTTGCAGCTTATGATCATTACGGTTGTTTCTTTCATCGCAACGATCGGACTTTCATTTCTGCTAAACAAAATTGAACATCACATAAAGTTTGTTCCAATTATTCTGCTTGTGGTTTTAATTTATGAAGTATCAAAAATCTATCATTTGCCCGGACTGGTTTTTATTTTGATTTTTGGTTTATCAATCGGCAACATTGACGAGTTGAAACGATTTATACCCGGCGAAAAATGGGTTGCGAAAAAATTTAAACCATTTTTCATCGGGCTAATTGATAGCCAGTGGTTTGCAAAAGTAAAAAATCGCAAACCACTGGCTATCGAGTATAAGTGGATAGAGAAATTCAACCCCGATGAATTAAACAAAGAGGTAAAAAAATTCCGTGAGCTGACAATAGAAGCTGCATTTTTGGTAAGAGCATTATTCTTTCTGCTGTTCGGTTACTTAATAAAGACGAGTGAAGTATTAAACGTTGACACTTTTCGTTGGGCATTGGCAATTGTATTTTCCATCTTTGTTTTTCGGGCAATTCAACTAAAACTTTCCAAACTTCCTTTGCAACCTCTTTTGTTTGTAGCTCCAAGGGGGCTTATTACAATTTTACTTTTTCTCTCTATTGAACCGATACACACTATTTCACTTGTAAATGAATCACTCATCATTCAGGTAATTATTCTGACAGCATTGATGATGATGATTGGTTTAATGGCAAACAAACCCAAAACAATTGATTGAAAACATGTAACAACACCTCTTTGGACGAAAAGAAGCACGAACCGCTTTATTTACTGAGTAAAAATGAAAAAGCTGCTCTTTTTTTGACCGTTACCGCCAATTAAAAAGGCAACTCCGAAACCAATAATCGAACAGAAAAGAAAAAATGCCATTTACGTTTTCACATCCAGCAATCGTATTACCATTGACTTTTACTCGATAGCCAGTGATTCGCGAATCACTGGCTATCAGTTATCCCGGTGAAAATGGTTTAATTTTTTAGCAAACCATTTTTCGGCGGGTATAACAATAACACCGTGGCCGACAAGGCCGAAAGAAGAATAACCGGTAGTAACGGCCGGTTTGCAAAAGCGGTCGTTTCAAGCTTCTAACTCCGCCACTGCGCCAAGCGTGAAAACGCTAATGACACTTAAAATAATCAAACGGCTCCAGGCAATCCTTGCAGCGGTACAGCGCTTTGCAGGCCGTAGAGCCGAATTGGCTGATCATTTCCGTATTTACAGACTCACATAGCGGGCAGGGCACGGCCCGTTCCACGCCGAACAGCGCGTGTTTGTCGGCGCTGCTGCCGAGCGGGGGCGCAATGCCGTAGGCTTTGAGTTTGCGGCGGCCCGCCTCGCTGAGCCAGTCGGTCGTCCAGGCGGGGCTGAGCACGGTAGTGACTTTCACCTTGGGATACCCGTTTTCCTGCAAGGCGGCCTTGATGTTCACCTCGATCGTGTTCATGGCCGGGCAGCCGGAGTAGGTGGGCGTGATGACGACCTCCACGTCGTCGGGCGTATCGGCATGTACCTCCCGCACGATGCCCATGTCGGTGACGCTGAGCACCGGGATTTCCGGGTCGGTAACAGATTCGAGGATGGACCAGATTTCAGAGGTGCGATTCATGGTTGTTTTGGTCAAGAAACTATCGAGTATATAACGGCTAACCGGCCAGTGCGTTCAACGCATGTGAGTCTTCTTCTATCGCCTGCACCCGCTGATCCATTACACCGAACCAGAGCGGCGGCACGAGCGACAACAAAATGGAGGCCGGGTATCCGTAGGGCAACTGCGGGCTTTCGTCGAAGTGGCGCAGCACCTGGTACTTTCGGTTGGCCTTGTAGTGGTGATCGGAGTGGCGGGTGAGTTCGTAGAGGAAAATCCGGCCCAGTTCGTGGTCTGAATTCCAGGAATGCCGGGGCTGAACGATCTCGAAAGCGCCCGATTCCAGGCGGCGGCGGCGCAGGCCGTAGTGTTCTATGTAGTTTACGGATTCGAGCAGGAGGAAGCCCACTATGGCCACGGCAATGGCATAGAGTATGATATTCCAGCCGAATACCGCTCCCAGGGCTAAAAGCCAACCGGCCTGCAGGAGGGTGAAACGCAGCATCTCGTTTGACCGGGAAATGGCCGGAGAGCCAGCCCGCGCGAGGCGCTCGCGTTCCAGGCGCCAGGCATTGCGATAACCGCCAACCACAGATTGTATCCAGAAGGCATACACGGTTTGGCCTTGCCGGGCGGAGGCGGGGTCGAGGTCGGTGCCTACGTTCTTGTGGTGGCCCCGGTTGTGCTCGATGGTAAAATGCATGTACAGCGCAGGCAGCAGCAACATCTGCGCCATCCATTGTTCATGGCGCGCAGCGCGGTGACCCAACTCGTGCCCCACGTTGATGCCGATGGAACCTGTCACTATTCCCATGCTGAGGGTAAGACCGGCAATTTCGTAACCGGCCAGGTCTCCCTGCGCAATGGTACGGAAGTAATAGAACAACAAGCCGTACAAAACAGGGACATTGGCATAGAGCAAAAAGTCGAACAAGCGCCGGTTGGATTGCCTTTTTTCTTCCTCTTCGCCGAGATTGGCCGTTGACTTCGGCAGCAATTGCTCAAGTATGGGGATGATCACAAACCCCACGTAAAAAGCGCTGAAAGCCCACGGCCCTTTGAGGTACAAACCGGCCAGAGCCGAGAGGGGCAGGATGTAAGCGATGAAATACTTGGCGTCTCTCCACATTGCATTTTATTTTTGCGGTCAAACCAATTTTCCGGCGCGATGTTTCTATGGGCGCCGGCTGGCACATTCCAGTATAATATTTTTACAAAAATGAGCAAAAACTTTCACAATCTACGCATAAAAGACATCGTCCGGGAAACAGACGACACCGCAACTCTCGTGTTTGAAGTACCGGAATCACTCAAAGAAGCCTTCCGCTACACACAAGGCCAGTTTCTCACCCTGAAGTTCGAGATCAACGGCATGGAGCACCGCCGCTCGTACTCCATGAGCAGTTGCCCATTGGAAGACTACCTGGCCGTGACCGTCAAAAGGGTCAAGAATGGCGTAGTGTCCAATTACATCAACGAGCGCCTCCGCCCGGGCGACGAAATAGCCGTAATGGAACCCGAAGGGCGCTTTTTCACTCCGCTCAACCCGGATCAGCGCAAAACCTACTACCTCATCGGCGCGGGCAGCGGCATCACGCCCTTGTTCTCCATACTGAAAACCATTTTGGAAGAGGAGCCGCAAAGCTCCGTGCATCTTTTATACGGCAACAGGACGGAGGATAGCATCATTTTCAAAAACCAGTTGGACGCGCTGCAGAATCGCTATGCCGGCCAGTTTACGGCGGAGTACATCCTCAGCAAACCCAAGCGCGACAAACCCGCAGGCCTCGCCGGTCTTTTCAGCAAGGGCACACTCAGTTGGCAGGGCAAAACCGGCCGCATTGACGCCGCGCACCTGGAAAGTTTCCTGGAGGCCAACCCTTCCCGCGGCAAAGCCGCCGAATATTTCATCTGCGGCCCGGGCAACCTGATCGATATCGTGGAGATGGCTCTGCTGAAAGCCGGTGCAGACAAAAAGCACATCCACGCCGAGCGATTTTCCAATGCCCACACCGTTCAACCGGATACAAGCATAAAGGCGGCAGGAGAGGCCCGGGTGAAGGTCCATCTCAACGGGCAGGTCATAGATATCCGGGTGCCGGCCCGCAAAACCATTCTCGATACGCTGATTGACCAAAAATACAACCCGCCCTATTCCTGCTCGTCGGGCGCCTGCTCCACCTGCATGGCCAAAGTGATCAGCGGCGCCGTAAAAATGGATGTGTGTTATGCCTTGGACGAGGACGAAATCGCAGATGGCTACATCCTCACCTGCCAGTCGCACCCGACCACGCCCGAAGTGGAGATCACCTACGATTATTGAATCGCGATCTTCCCTTTCTGCGCTTCGATGCCCCACACTTTGTCGCCCACGGTGACTACCTCTATGGGCGTGGGATTGCCGCTCACGGATATCTCGGTGGACTGCCCGGGATTGCCCACGGCTTTGAAGCATACCTGGTAGATGGCAGCCCCCTCGGGGAGGCTGATGCCTTTAAGGGAGTTTTCAATCCACACGGCGGTGAGTTTGCCTTCCGGCGCAAGGGTAGTGCCGAAGTTTTCGTTGCTCATGTAGGGCAGCCGGAACTCCTTCAAACCGGCAAACTCCAGCACGCTTTTGTCCCAACGCAGGGTGTACTGCATGGCCAAGATATCCTTAAAGGAAGCCACTTTCACATCGAAACATTGGGTAGCGCCGGCAGCCAAACCTGCTTTGGGCAAAATGAGGCTGATGTTGTTCTGGTAGCTTGCGGATTCCTCTGTTGGCGCCCCGGAAGGAGTTCCGGCCCGGATAGCATCTTCGGCCTGTTTCCGGATATCGGATGAACTGCCCTTTCCTGCCCCGTCGCCGGCGCATGCGGCCAGTAAAATGGAAGCTATTAAAACTGCGATCATTCTGTTCATGTTCTTTTTGAGGGCGAAATTATCAATCCCCGGCACTATGCGGGTAGTATGCGGCGTGCATTTATGCGCAACTGTTGCCCAAGTGTGTGAAAAACCCTACTTTTGTTTGTTCCAAAAAAACACTCACCATGAAATTCTTGCCCATTTTCGTCATAGCCGCCCTTATGTCCGGCTGCGTTTCCAAAACAGCCTACGATGAAATGGCTGAGTCGCGAAATTACCACAAACAGGAAGCCAGGGCAGCCGATTCCCTGCGCTTGGTGAACAATCAGCTCTACGAGCGGAACCGCAACCTGACCGCCGAATTGAACAAAGCCGAGCGAGAGCTGAATATGGCTTCCGTGACCAATAACGCCTTGCGCCGCAACTACGACGAAATCCTGGCAAAGTACAACAGCATGGTAGGCTCCAGCCAGGACTTGCTGGCCGTAAGCGCCTACGAAAAACAGAACCTCAATGAAGACCTCGCCGCCAAACAGGCCGAGCTGGATCGCAAACAACGAGAAGCAGTAGCCATGGAATATGCCTTGCAGGCGCGCGAGGACCGGCTTGAGGTTGTGGAGAGCTACGAAACGTTCGGTTCGGGCGGCGGCGCCGCTTCCGCCGGCTCCCAGGAATTGAACGCGCTGCTGGAAAACCAACGGCAGCAAATGACTCAATTGCAACAAAGCCTTGGGCGGGCTTTGGCGCCCTACGGCGCTGCGTCTTCTCAAATAACCCTGCAGGACAATCGCCTCACCCTGTCGCTCCAGCACAGTTTGTTGTTCACGGAAGGCGGTTTTCAACTGGGCGCCCAAGGGATTCAGGCGCTCAACCAGGTAGCCGCCGTGCTCGCTTCTTATTCCAATGTGGAAGTTCTCGTGGTGGGCCGCGGCGATAGCTACGGCGCGTCGGATACCAACTGGGAGTACGGCATTCAACGCGCCACATCGGTAGCCAGGAGTTTGGCGACGGCGGGCGTCAATCCTTCCCGGATACTGGCATCGGGCCAGGGGCCGGGCTATAGCTCTGCCTTCGGCATCAGACCGGTTTTGAACCAGACCGACATCATCCTCATGCCCAATATGGATCGCGTGTATCAATTGCTCTCCCGTTAACCCACTTTAACCTTTAACCTTTCCACTTTAACCTTCATCCTTCCGCCCTTCTTTCTTATGAGAAAACGCTGCTTACCGGTTTTGTTATTACTGCTGCCGGCTTGGG
>CAZNYK010000024.1:0-3717 GCA_964577215.1 uncultured Saprospiraceae bacterium | reverse complement strand
TTTCTTATGAGAAAACGCTGCTTACCGGTTTTGTTATTACTGCTGCCGGCTTGGGGGTTGTGGGGGCAGCGATGTATTTCGCAAGACCGGCTTGCGCAGTATATTCACGAACATCCCGGCGCCCAAGCAGTCCGGACAGAATTAGAGCACTTCACCGGCCAATGGACCGGGGAGACGCCTTTTGCGATACAGCCTCGCACGGCGGTCACTATCCCGGTGGTGTTTCACGTAGTCTGGCGGCTGCCGGAAGAGAACATCAGCGACGAGCAGATACAATCCCAGCTCGCGGCGCTCAACCAAGACTTCCGGCTGCTCAATAATACGTCCGGTCTCATACCGGCATTTTTCCAACCTTTGGCCGCTGACCTGGAGCTGAATTTTTGTTTAGCCAAACGCACGCCTGAGGGGCTGCCGACTGACGGCATCGTCAGGGTAAATACCATTTTGCCGTTCATCGGCGACCGCATAGCCGGCGGCCGGAAATCCATTACGCATCCCGTTGGCGGGGGCAGCGGCGCCTGGGACCCCGCGCGCTACCTCAATATTTGGGTAGGGCGGCGGCAGTTTTTCCCGGCAGAGGCTTCTTTTCCCGGCGCGGCTGCCGAAGGCGAGGACGGTATCATCATTGACCCCCGCTTCGTAGGCACCGCGGGTACGGCGGCGGACAACCAGCCCTACCATCTCGGCCGCACGCTGACCCACGAAGCAGGCCATTATTTCAATCTTTACCACCCTTGGGGCCCTGGCCAGCCCGGTTCCTGCGCCCAAAGCGACGAAGTGGCGGACACCCCGGTGCAATCCAAGAGTTATTTGAGCGAATGCCCTTCTCATCCGCAGATCACCTGCGGTACCGCCGATATGTTTATGAACTTCATGAACTACACCGACGACGCCTGTATGGCCATGTTTTCCCATGGGCAGAAAACGAGGGTTTGGGCTGCCATCAACGGATTCCGCCAGGGATTGCTCGACTCCGACGGTTGCCAGCCGGTCGTCAGTGTACAGGAACCGGAGGCCGGGCTGTACATCAAAATCGCCGGCAATCCGGCTACGGACTTCATCCATCTGCAAACGACAGGCATGGAAGGCAAGCCCCTGGCGTGGCGCTTGGCCGATAGCCGGGGAATAGAATGCGCGCGGGGCAGCGCCGAAGCAGCGGCAGATATGGCATTGCCGGTCGGCGGTTTGCCCGGCGGGGTGTACGTGCTGCAAATACAGGTGCAGCGCGTTCGCATAGTGGAGAAGGTGATTATTATTCGTTGAAATCCTGAAAAAATACAAACACGTATGAAAAACCCTTACTTCCGGTTAGCGGCCTTGTTACTTGCCGCGTGGTGCAGCGGATGCACGCCCCCCTTGTCAATGGTCAACACCGGGCGCCTCAGCCCCTTGGTAGAAATGCACAAAGGCCCTTGCTACGGACGTTGCCCGGTGTACGAACTCATGATATACGACAACGGCGTCGCAAGTTACCGCGGCGAGCGCTACACCGACAAAATGGGGCTGTACCTCAAGCAACTAACCAAATCCGAATTACAAAGCCTCAATTCTGCACTCCGCCAGGCCGAACTGTGGAAATACAACGACGTCTATCGCAGCGAATACCCCGATCTGCCGGCGGTGTCTATTACCTATCACGAAGAAGACCGCAGCAAAACCATACTCGGCAAGGAGTCCCGCCCCGATGCCGTCATCGAAATAGAGGGCATGCTCACTGCCATTGCCAATGCCGAAGGCTGGAGATTGCGCAGCGCTCCGGACTACGGCCTTCCTCCCGGGTCCATACCCAACGAGCTGATCGTCGAGTTGCGCGAGGACGCCAACCAGGACGCGTGGATAGGAAGCTATTCCCGGCAGGAACTCAAGCTCATTAAGAGAATATGGCCCAGCAACTCCAAACTGTTGTTGAGCTACAGCCTCAAAGTGATAGACCCGCCCTCCATGATCGATCTCGTGCGCCAGGACGTGGATGTCATATCGGCGGAGTTCAACAGGAAATGATTACCATCAATCGCAGCCCATCTGGTGCCTGGATAATGGATCGTTGTTGGGGAAGCAAAGGCCCGACATGACGCGCTTCGGCTGGTAGCGCAGCAGGTTGGGGTCTCGCAGTCCATAGCGAATGAAGGCCGTAAGGTCGCTCATTTCGGCATGGGTCAAGCCCAGCGGGTGGAAGAAAGGAGATATTTGCGACTGCGGCACCCTCGAATTTTCGGGGATACCTGCATTGAAGTATTGTACCACTTCTTCCAGCGTTTGCTTGCTGCTGCCGTGGAAATAAGGCCCGGAATCGCCGAGGTTGTAGAGTTGGGGCACGCGGAATTTGAACATATCTTCCTGGATGCCGGTAAAACCTCCACGGCCGAAGTTGCGCAAGTCGCTTTCAGAAGTTTTCAGCCCGCCATTTTCGTACAGGTCTTCCACGCCCAGCGCGTGGAAAGTCATGGAGCCGAGATTCGGCTCATTGTGGCACCGCACGCACCCGGCTTTGTCGAAGAACAGGATGGCGCCGCGCTTCATCTCTTCTGTCATGGCGGTTTTGTCGCCTCTCAGCCAGCGTTGGAACGGCGCTTCCGTGGTGGTCAGCGTTCTCAAATAGGCGGAGATGGCAAAGCTGGCGGTTTTGCGCGTGTAGCGCTCCGATTCGGGCACATCGGGGAAGGCGGCATCGAAAAAAGCCTTGTAGCCGTTGGCTTCCACCAATTCCGGCGTATAGAGCAGGCGATGTACTTTCAGGCCTTCGATGTTCTGACCCTCTAAAGCGCCGAGGTGTTCGTGGTTAATAGCAGTACCGGGATCGCTCACACCCCAGCGGTGTTCGGTGCCGGTATTGACCCCGTCGGAGCCGAACGAGCCGTTCCACATGGTATTGGTTACAAAAGCCACGTTGAGCACGCTCAGGGGGCGGGCGCCCTGGGCGTCGATTTCGCTGGCCAGGTAGCTTGGATACTTGTATCTCGCCTCGCCGTTGATGCCGAAGCCGGCGCCGCCGTCGGCAATGCCTTGCGCCCTGTTGGGGCGAAAGCCCGCGGCAGGAATATGGCAGGAACCGCATGAAAAAGTCTTCAGCCCCTCCGAATGCATAGCTTCGACGCCAAATCCCGGTTCGAAGAACAACATCTTGCCGAGACTGACCTTTTCGGTTGTCAGGGGATTGGCGGCAGACTGCGGAATATTGGCAAAGTCATGGCTCTGCGGCAGCACGTAGTGGTTCAAATCCCCGATCAGCTCCTCCAGGTCGCGGTCGAGGTTGAAAAACGGTTCATGGGTGCAGGCAAATACAAAGCTTGCCAAAAGGGAAAAAATTACCAAAGACTTTCGCATGGCTGAGAATGTTTTGTTTTGCTCATAGAAAAATAACACGCTGCGTTCCCGGCGCACACCGGCACGGACGCAACGCGGACGTAAATTCGAATGTAGTATTTGGTATGAAAGCCCGCAGTGAAAAAGCGGACAAGGCCTGCTCGAAAGGATGGAAAGGCGATAAAACTGCCTTCACGTGTGCAAAATTAAGGAAAAAACAACAGCCTGCAAGCGCTCTCGGAATTTTTTTCAATTTTTTCCGGTTTACTCTTGCGCAAATGATCGTCATTGCCGTATCTTTGCGCTCGCTTCCGCTAAAGGGCTGGAGTAAAAAGTATTGGTCCGGTAGTTCAGTCGGTTAGAATACGTGCCTGTCACGCACGGGGTCGCGGGTTCGAGTCCCGTCCGGACCGC
>CAZNYK010000023.1:0-39643 GCA_964577215.1 uncultured Saprospiraceae bacterium | reverse complement strand
CAGGCTCTTCCCTGCGGGGCTTTTTTCTAATCATCCGACGACTATCCAACAATCGTCAGGCCGGTATGCAGCTTATTGCGCTGCTTTCTTCTTTACTTTGATCGTGCACCCTACGGCTTTGACGAAATTCGGCTCCGGGCTTTTTCCGCTTTCCAATGCGGCGATGGCATTCTCCACATAGCGCACAGTCACTGCCGATGCCTCTTGCGCGTTATCGTCAATTGCGCCGGTGTAACGCACCACGAGGTTTTTGTCTAAGAGATAAATTTCCGGAGTGCGGGAAGCGCCGTATTGCGGATACACTTGTTGGCCTTCGTCCAGGAGATAAGGGAAGGGAAATCCCTTATCCTTGGCACGGGCCTGCATTTTGTCAAAAGCATCGCCGGGCTGCGCTTCCGGGTCATTGGGCTGAATGGCAATTACCGGATAACCCTTGGAGGCGAACTTGTTGTGCAACTCGATGATGCGATCTTCGTACATCACTGCGTACGGGCAGGTGTTGCAGGTGAAAGTGACGATATAGCCTTTTACATCGGTGTAGTCTTTAAGAGACACCATGCGGCCATCCACATTTTTCAGTTTGAAATCAGGGGCTGTATCGCCCACTTTGAGCCCGGTGTTAACAGGAGCGGATGCCGCAATGAGCAAGGCGAGACCTGCCGCAGCGAAGAGAAAAAGTGCCGGAAATTTTTTCATGGCAATGTCGAATTTTTATAGGTTAGTGAAATGATTTGCGATTCGAGGGCTCCGTGTACGCCGGAGCTACAGGTTTACGAAACTTTTGACAATTTCCTCTAATTCCTCATAGCCGGCAAACTCCTGCAATACCAGGCGGCTTTCTTCCCCCTTCCGGATGACGGTGATGGGAATAGCGCCGCTCCATTCGGGGCTTACCAGGTCGATCCAGCTATTGTAGTTGTGATCCGTCAGGGCCACCACTTCGAGTTCAAGTTTGCGGTCCGTCACAAAGGGCAGCAAGCGGGATTCCAACTGGCGGGAAAAATCCAGGCTCACCATGATGATCCTGACCTTTTGATCCCGGTATTCCCTGTGTAACTGCTCGAAGTAGGGCATTTCCTGAACGCAGGGCTTGCACCAGGTAGCCCAGAAATTGATCACGTAGGTGGTATCGTTGTTTTGACTTAGCATCGGGGCCAGCGCATCGTATTTTTCAAATACGGGGATATGGCCCACTTGCCGGGCCCAGGGGGTGGCGGAAACCCCTTTGATACTGAGTTGACTGAGCGTGTCTTGTGCGCCCAAAGTCGCGGCAGCAAAAAAAAGCGCGCCAAAAATTGTTTTTCTCATAGCCGGATTTTCTTGATAACAGCAATATAACGCATAGCGAAAATCTTAAATTGCGACACCGGTAAACGGGAAGGTATTTCGTGTTTGCACATCGAATAAACAACTTTGGGTGGTTTTGGTTGGGTGGGTATTGACGCCGTATAGAACAAGAACCCTTCCCGGCGGCCTTGCAGGAGTTTTTTCACGCAAAGGCTTATTCCATGTTGCTTTTAGCCGGCCGCGTATCCTTTCACGAACTCTTGCATTATGAGAAGTAATACCAACCCTTTTCATTCCATGACTAAATTTCTTTTTCTCTTGACCCTCACCTGTACGGCATTGCTTGCAAAAGCCCAGAACCTGGTGCTGAACCCCGGATTTGAAGAACCCGAAAAAAACGCCGGGGAGGTTGAGCCATGCGGCTACATGCAGTACGGCAAGCAGTTTACGGAGGCCCTGCGGGGCTGGTCTTCTTTCAAGGATCGGACCCCCGACCTCATCCGCTACGATACCGCCCTGGCCGACTGCCCCTACCCGGCGCCAAAGGGCGGCAGCCATTATGCCGGCATCATCACCTTTCTGCCGCGCAAGGATACCGGCTACGAGTTTGATTACCACGAGTACATACAAGGCACACTGACCCAGCCCCTTGTGCCGGGCCGGCGGTACCGGGTTTCTTTTTGGGTACACCAGAGCGACTCGGTAGCCAAAGCGCACCTGCGCTCCGTGTATGGCGAAAAGGTAGTCGTATATCCTTTGGCGACCAACAACCTCGGCGTTTGCCTGTTGCGCGACCCCATTTCGCCCAATATGGGGTTTCAGGAGCAAGAGCCATGGCTCGAACTACAGCCCGTTTTTGAATCGCAGGAAGTTATCCGCACGGGGCACGGCATGTGGCGCTTGCTGAGCGGCTCGTTCACCGCAACGGATGCTGCGAGATACTTCCTCATAGGCAATTTCCGCGAAGACGTCCACACCAGCATTGAGAGCAAGCAGGACTTGTCGCACCTGTCCGACCTGAATGCTCCCGGCAAAAAGAACTTTTTCCAGCGCACCGTTCGCATCGCCTACTATTGCATTGACAATGTGTCGATCATGGAAGCCGATTTCAGTGCGGCTATGGAATCTGCCCTCGAGGCGGAAGGGCGCTATGTGTTCCAGGGCGCATTTTTTGCCACAGGCAGCCACGAACTCGCTCCCGAATCCTTCAAGGAACTGAGTGCGCTGGCCGCTTACCTGCTCAATCACCCCGAAAAGCGCGCCGAAATAGCCGGCCATACCGACAACGTGGGCAGCGACGAAGCCAACCGCCTGCTCTCGCAGCGCAGGGCGCAAAGCGTTTTCCGGTACTTAGTGGCGCAGGGTGTGGCTGAAAACCGCTTGAGCTTTAAAGGTTACGGCAAGAGCAGGCCAATGGCGTCCAACGATACAGAAGAAGGACGGCAGCAAAACCGGCGGGTGGAGTGTGTGTTGAAGTGAGGGCGGCAAGTACCTTCCCCCAGAGTGCCCAGGTCATTTTTTTTCACTACCCGGGGCGACCTTTGGGTAGGAAACATGAGGTTCCTTTACTGCATCCGGAATGGCAGTGTCAAAAAGTTCTTGCACCCTGTTAGTATGTAATTCAACTGGTTCACCCCGGCGGTTAACCGGGATAGCGCCGAGTTCAATCAATTTCAGGTTAGCGTTTTTTTCTTTCGACTCCGGCACCCTGACGAATATCTTCCTGTGCCGCCTCAAACCGTCCATAACGCCCTCCCAAGTACCGCCCTTGTCATCAGATTCCGCCACATATATCTCTCCGGCCAAGGCATAAATGTATGCGTTTCTGGCCATGGCCAATCCTACGTCCCAGGGCGCTTTTGGGAAAAACGCGCTCAACACCAGCACATCGCCGTTTACAATAGGCTGGTAATATTTTTTTAAACCGGACTGAAAAGTCAGGATGCCTTGCGGCAAGACGATAATGCTTTTGCCATGGGCCTCAATGGAGCTGTCTAAGGCCTGTTTGTCCACGCCTTTGGCAAAACCGCTTACCACCACTTTGTATTCAGCAACGCTTTTTCGGGCTACGAGGTCGGTAAATTCCAATGCGGCATTGCCGGCCTTTCGAGAACCGACGATGGCAACCGCATCTTCGCGCAGCAAGCCCTTTCTTCCCTTGAGGTATAGCACAGGCGGGCTGTTCTTTATTTTCAGGTTTTCTTTTAACACTGCCGGGTAATCCGGTGAATTGATAGGGACAACATGAAATCCTTCATTGTGGAGTTGTTCTGCTATGAAGGCAAGTCTTGGCAAATCTTCCTTTGCAGCTTGGATATCTGCCAGTTCTTTTTCGTTGAACGCAAAAATTTCTCTCCACCCTTTTTTGTCCATGTAAAAAAAGTCAGCCCAAGACAATTTGTTTTCATGCACTACCTGAATGATCAAACGGTTGATCCGTTCGGTGTGCCATTTGGGGAGGTGTGCAATTGCAATCCAGCAAGTAGTTTCAGCGTATGCATTCATTTTCCATGGTTTTTACATGTCGCCCCCGACAGTTTTGGCTATTACAATCGGAGCAATGGCGTTTGCTCCAATTTGTGTAAGATACCGGCCAATCTCCTTGACGGTGCATCCACTATCAAAAATATCATCAACGAGCAGAATGTTCTTTCCTTGTATTTCCTCAGGGTTCAGATATTCAAATTTTCCGTGTACGTTTTCCCGTTTCGATATGGCGCTTTGAAACACCTTTTGCGGCGAGGTCTGTTCCTTTTTTACCAAATGGTGGGATATGGGAATTTTGAGCACGGAGGATAGCTTGACCGCAAAGTTCTTCACCAAATCCCCGGATTCTGTCGGCGGCACATAGAGTATCCAGTCGAATTCAGTGTTTCCGAAGTATTTCCGATACGCTTTCAGTGTCAGTTGCAGCAGCCAGTCGGGAAAATCACCGCCGCCGCTGTATTTGGAGTGGTGTAAGGCAGCTCCAACATTCGACACGCCGTAATACGATGCGGCCACACCGTTTTTCAGGTTACTTCGTTTGGTTTCTACCTCCAAAACGGGAAAAAAAGTATCCCGGAAGGCTTCCAATTTTTTGTCCCATTCCTTATTACCGGGCATGCGCAGGTATTGCCGGCTATCGTTATCGCATATGCCACATGCATCCGTTGGCTCGTCACCCAGGTAGTTGCACAGATATTGCATTCGGCAGCCGTGGGTTCCAGTGTATGCGATCATCTTTTCCAGGTTTTCGAGTTGTGCCTGTCGAAGTAGTTTAAATGCAGACGTGTCGAATGCCGGCGCATCGGGGTTGTAAAAGTATTTTTTGCTTTTACCCTGCTGCTCATTCACGATTCTTTGGTCAACCAAGTCTGCGAGAATCACGCCCACCTGCGTTTGCTTCAGGTTGGTTGCTTTTATGATATCGTTCCTGCTCATCAGGGCGCTTTTGGTGGCGGCAATTACCTTTTCATACTTCTCAAACGCTGGCTTACTTCCTTCAATAAAACTTTCGGGCAATTGCCGGTCTTCTTTGGGATTGTAGAGTAACACAGCATAGGCCTCAAGCCCATCACGACCTGCCCGGCCAATTTCCTGGTAGTAATGAATTGGCGATTGAGGTATCTGGGTATGAATGATGAAGCGAATATCCGGTTTGTCTATTCCCATACCCAATGCGTTGGTGGAAACCACGCAGTCATAGTTGTTGCTGAGAAAATCGGCTTCTACGCGCATCCGGGTTTCGGCATCCAGCCGGGCACTGTAGGCAGCCGACTTAAAGCCGAGAAATTGCAGCCAGTTGGAATAAATGTCGGTATTGGCCTGGGTGCCGGTGTACATAATGCCCGTTTTTTTCAACCGGGGCAAGTGCTCTGCCAGCCAAAAGAATTTTTCATCTTCAGACAGAACGGTAACCACAAAAAGCCTGAGATTAGGGCGTATTAGCCTACCCCTTATGGCAATCAGATCGGAGCCGGCCTGTTCTATAATGTCTTCCTGAATTCTCGGTGTGGCGGTGGCAGTGGTTGCCAATACCGGGAAGTGCCTGGGGAGCAGCTTAACGAGGTTCACGATCCTCCTGTAGTTCGGCCTGAAACTTTGGCCCCACAAAGATATGCAGTGCGCCTCGTCAATTACCACCATTGCAATTTTCATCTCCCGGGCTGCGCTTATCCACGCAGCATTCTCCATGCGTTCCGGTGCAATGTAGAGAATGTCTAATTGGTTTTGCTTGGCTGCCTCAATGATCTTTTCATTTTCCGCGTCCTCCTGGTTGGAGTTGATAGCGGCAGAGCGGATACCTTTTCCATGCAAGCTTCGCACCTGGTCGCGCATCAGTGCGATGAGCGGCGAAAACACGATGGTAATGCCGGGCAACTGAGTTGCCGGAAATTGGAAGCATAAAGACTTGCCGTACCCCGTTTTCTCGATAAACAAAACCCGTTTGCCGGTAAGGAGCAATTCGATGACCTTCCACTGCAAATCATGGAAATGGCTGAGCCCAAACGAGCGTTGGAGTGCAAGTTCTGCTTCAGGGCGGGTCATTGGTTTTATTCCATTGTGTTTTTTTGATTGCGAATTATTCGAACCATTCTTGTTTTGCAAAACTAAATATTTCTGCCAGAATCCAATGCAGGTGTAATTTTACCCGTATCTTTCTCCCCTAAAATCTATTACCATGCTCAGAACCCTTCGCCTCGGCGACGCTGACCGCGGCGCCAAACCCGCCGATCCAGCTGCTTTCCTGGCGCCTTTCCACGCCATGATGGCGCCTCACCTGCAACGAAAAGGCATGCTGCGCGACGAAGCCAACTCCGTGTGGCGCAGCATCAAGGAGTCCCCCGACGACTCGGTTCGCCAATTGCAGGTATTCCTAACCCAAGCTGGCTTCAACCGCAGGCCCGACCCCTCCGGCGTTTTTGGTTATCGCACCCTTGCCTCCCTGCGCCTTTTCCAGGAGTACGTGCGCAGCGTGGAAAAGGACCCTTCCATCGGCAAACCCGACGGCGTGGCCGGACCCAAAGTACAAGAACACATCAAGCGCTGGCAAGACCAGGGGCTTAAGTGCAAATGGGGTGAATATTCTGCCGCCTCTCCCTCGCCGGAGTACGTGCAGTGGTTCAGCATCCTGGAAAAAGTAAAAAAGCATTTCAGCGAGCAATCCTCCATTGTGCTCCAGGAGATCGAGAAGTTTAAAAAAACCTCCGATACGCTGAAAATTGCGGACTGGGATTTTGACCCCAATCACATACACCTCATCGGCATACGCCGCAACCACGAAATTGCCGCCAACATCCGGCCCAATGACGACCTGTTCATACTGCTCCTCTCCGGCATGGTGTTCAAGTTTTGGGGCTCTACCGACCCCAATCCCGCCGAAGCTAGAAAAGTCGGGCGCAAAGACGAGCCGTACCTCGTAGAAGGGCAGCATCTTTATCGCTTCGGATGGCACAAGATCAGCGACGAAAAAGCCATATACCGGGCTTTGCGGCCGGCCGGCGCCGGCGTTTTGGTGTTCAGAAACCGCGATGCGAGCAATGCATTGACCGAAAAAAACATCAAAGGCGGCGTGGACGGCCCCAACGGTACCATCAACATACATTGGTCGGGTTTGGGCGGGTCCAACTGGTCGGCAGGCTGCCAGGTCATTGCCGGCGACAGCTATATCAATGATGTAGACGAACTCGTTTCCTGCCGGGCATTTGCAGCCTCTACGTATTCCCAATTGGCCGAAGGAAAAACCCGGGGCGCTTATAATCTCGTTTCCGATCTCGTGTTGAGCTATGCTCCCCCCGATGTCAACACAGTACGCTACACATTGGGCCGGGAGACGCATCTCGATTTGAGTTCCATACTGGGCAAGGAATTCGCCGAGGCGACTTTGAAACGGCTTCAGCAGAAATAGGGTGTGCGGCGGTACTCTGTTCCGCTGAGTGCCCGTTGAAATCAGGTGGAACGGAGTACGCCACACATCAGCGCTTGCTCAAATCCAGGCGCCTGATCAGGTCATCCACATCCACGTGCTTGTTGATAAGCTCTATGGCGCGATCCACTTTCCAGGGAGTGTGGTTGTTGATCTTGACCTCTATGCGGCTGATCTTGACCACCGAGCCATAGGTGTCCAAAGTGGTGGAAATGACCGGGATTTCGTGTTCTATGAAATAGGGATTCCGGATGTCTGCTTGTTCGTACCACCGGGCATGGCGCCCGTCGCCGGTGACGATTACGCCGGAGAGCATGGGCTTGTCCAATTTTTTTTCCAGCGACATGGTTGTTATCTTCTCCATGGCTTCGTCCAAGCGGCGGTGGCTCACCACGAGCAGGAGGTTCTCGAAGGTATTGAGCTCTTCGGTATCGATCAGGGAGCCGGCTATGATCTCCTCCACCCGGTTGTCGAGGCGGTGTTCATTCAGGATTACCTTGCCTTCCACCGCCTGGTTGACAGCTTCCATAATGGGGAAGGAGAGGGTTTCGTCGTAAGGCATTACGCCGAGCAAGGGAATGCCCATTTCGCCGAGGCGCTTGTGCAGGTGGAATTGAATGTCTTCAAATTTTTCGGCGCGTACTTTATTGACCAACACGCCGAGTACGGGCACATTCTCTTCGCGGAACAGGGCCAAGCTCATATTCATGCGGTCGATGGTATTGCCGATGCCGCCTTCTACGATCATAAGTACGCCGGAGCCGAGCATTTTGGCCACCTGCGCATTCGACAAGTCCACCACGCTGCCCACACCGGGATGGCCGGTACCTTCATATACCACGAGGTCGCAGGTTGCTTCCAATTGATTGGCAGCATAGAGGATGCGCTCCCTGAAGTTGAACTGCTCTGGCTGGGTGATGTATTTGCGGGTGAGGCCCGGCAAAATAATGACCGGGCTATGGACGCGGGGTATCATTTCAAACCCAATCGTTTCGGCAAAGAGGACAGCGTCCTTGTCGGCTACTTCTCCATTGCCCACCTCTACGTACTTCTGTCCCATGGGTTTACAGTACCCGGTGACGAAGCCCCGCTGCCTGAAATTGGCCACCAGGCCCAGGGTGGCGGTGGTTTTTCCGACGTGCTGGCCGGTGGCGGCAATAAAGATATTTCGCATACCTGCGTCTTTGATGAGCACAACGCGCCTGCAAAAATAGCAGGCTGAAGCGGATTTTTGCTACATTAAAGGTTTCATTTGTATTTCAGGACGGAATCGCCTATTTTTGCAAATACATAATTCTTCCCGATGAGTACTGCCACCCTGCCCAAAATTATTACACAGCTTTCCGACCTCGACCCGGAAGGAAGCTATACCTATGCAGACTACCTGCTTTGGCAGTTCCGGGAGCGCGTGGAGCTGATCCGCGGCCGCATTTTTCGCATGAGCCCGGCGCCGAATCGCATACATCAGAAAATCGCCACCTTCCTTACCGCCAAGCTATTTAACTATTTTGAACACCAACCCTGCCAAGTCTTTGCCGCTCCTTTCGATGTGCGCATGCCCTTAGGCCGCCGTAAAGGGATGGATACTACCGTGGTTCAACCCGACCTCTGCGTTATCTGCGATGAAAGCAAATTGGACGAGCTGGGCTGCGCCGGCGCTCCCGACTTAGTAGTGGAAATTCTCTCGCCCGGCAACAGCACCAAAGAAATGCGCGAAAAATTCCGGGTGTATGAAGAGGCCGGCGTGCGCGAATACTGGATCGTCAACCCGGCAGAGAAGGTTGTGCTCATTTATATCCTCGACGCCGATGGGAAGTACATCGGTCTTGCGCCGGTTACGGATGGAGACCCATTGCGTGCGCATATTTTCCCCGAATTGCTCATTGAGCTGAAAGAGGTATTTGCATGAGTACCGTCACTCTATCCAATATCGTCACCCGGCTTTCCGACCTCGACCCGGAAGGAAGCTATTCCTATGCCGACTACATGCTGTGGCAGTTCCAGGAACGCGTGGAATTGATTCGCGGGCGCATTTTTCGCATGAGCCCGGCGCCGAATCGCATACATCAAAGGGTTTCTATCGAATTGTCACGACAACTTGCCAACTTTTTCCACAAACAACCCTGCCAGGTCTTTGCCGCTCCTTTCGATGTGCGCCTGCCCGTCAGCCGCCGTAAAGGGGTGGACACGACCGTGGTTCAGCCCGACCTCTGCGTTATCTGCGATGAAAGCAAGTTGGACGAGCAGGGCTGCGCCGGCGCTCCCGACTTAGTAGTGGAAATTCTCTCGCCCGGCAACAGCACCAAAGAAATGCGCGAAAAATTCCGGGTGTATGAAGAGGCCGGCGTGCGCGAATACTGGATCGTCAACCCGGCAGAGAAGGTTGTGCTCATTTATATCCTCGACGCCGATGGGAAGTACATCGGTCTTGCGCCGGTTACGGATGAAGACCCATTGCGCGCGCATATTTTCCCCGAATTGGTCATTGACCTAAAGGACGTATTTGCGTAAACAAGCGCTCAATTCCCCTTCAACGCCATCCGGTTTATCTTCCCCGTATCGTTCTTCGGCAGCGCTTCAATGAAGCTGAAGTATTTGGGTACCTTGAACTTGGCCAAACGCGCTTTACAAAACTCCAATAGTTCCGCATCCGAACAGGCCGTGCCCGGCTTGAGCGCGATGAAGGCACGCCCCACCTCGCCCCATTTCTCGTCGGGTATGCCGATGACCGCCGCTTCCGACACAGCCGGGTGTGTGAGCAGGATGCGCTCGATTTCGGCGGGATACACGTTTTCGCCGCCGGAGATGAACATGTTCTTGATACGGTCCACCACATAGATGTAGTGCTCCGTGTCCATGCGCACCATATCGCCGGTGTGAAACCAGCCATCGACAATGGTTTTGGCGGTGGCTTCGGGATTGCGCCAGTAGCCGGGCGTCACCATGGGGCCTTTGAGCAGCAGTTCGCCGGGGGTGTCGGGCGGCAGTTCATTGCCTTGGTCATCCACTATGCGAATTTGCACATAGAAGTTGGGACGGCCGATGGAGCCTTTTTTGCGGATGGCGTCGTCCTGGTGCAGGGAGGTGAGGTTGGGGCCTACCTCTGTCATGCCGTAGCCCTGGCGGATGGGCACGTTTTTGGCGTGCCAGCGTTCGATGAGCGGAATGGGCATAGGTTCGCCGCCCACGATGAAGTAGTGCAGGTGTGGAAACTGTGCGGCCTCAAACTCCGGCGCATCCGCCATCATCTTGAGCATGGTGGGCACGGCCATGAAAAGGGAGAGTTTTTCCTCCTGTAAAAGCTGAAGCACTGCCGCCGGCTCAAACTTGCGCATCATGATGCTGTAGCCGCCGTGGTGCAGGAAGGGGGTGGTGAGCACGTTCCAGCCGCCGGTGTGGAAGGGAGGCATCACGTTTACGGTACGGCTTTCGGAGTTGACGATCAGGCTCATGGCCGTATTGATGCTGTTCCAGAAGAGTATCTTGTGCGTATAGAGAGCGCCTTTGGGAAAGCCGGTAGTGCCGGAGGTGTAGAGGATGAAAACGGGGTCGTCTTCGTCCACCGGGGTGATAGGCAGGGGAGCGTCCTGTTCGGTGCTTGTGGAAGGGTTGCAAAAGGCGGCCAATTCCTCGAATGTCCAGCGGTGCGGAGCGCTTCGGTATGCCGGCGCCGCATCGAGCAGGTGCTGGAATTTGCCCTCGCCGATGACCAGGCGCGGCTCGGAGTTTTGCAGCAGGTAGTCTATCTCGGCGCCTGCCAGGCGGTAGTTCATCGGCACGAGGATGCAACCGGTTTTTTGCGCTACGCCGAAGAGAATGATGTACTCCAAGCAGTTCTCCGCCAGCAGGGCGATGCGCTCGCCTTTTTTGATGCCGAAGGCGGAGGAGATGTGTCGGGCCAGGCGGTTAGCCAGGCGATCGAGTTCGCCGTAGGTGAGCGAGCGGCCGGTTTCGTATTCTTTCACGGCAGCTTTGTTGGGGCTGTACAGTGCCCATTTGGCTATCCAGTCTTGTGTGTAGGCTTGCATTGGTTAAGCGTTTTTATCAAGGCGTACTGACCGACACCGGCAGCACCTTGCCATTGAAGAAGCGGCTGCCATGGGTCACAAACCAGGCGACGAAGCCGCCCATGTCTTCGCTGCTCAGCGGGGCATTGTAGCCGGGAAAAGCCTGGGCGAGCATCTCCGTTTGTACGGCGCCGATGGCTAAGCAGTTGACGGAAATCTGCCGGGTTTTAAACTCCTCGGCCAAGGTTTCGCTGAGGTTGGCCAGGGCTGCCTTGGAGGCGCTGTATCCGCTCAAGCCATTGAACTTGCTGCTGCCCTGGAAACCGCCCATACTGCCGATGTTGACGATGTGGGCGCCCTGCGCAACTTCCAGCAGGGGCAGCACCTCCCGAATGAGGGCTACTACGCTCAGGAAGTTTATATTGAACAGGCGCAGCCAGTCTTCCGCGCTCAGTTCCTCAAAAGGTTTGTGGATGAGCAGGCCGGCGTTGTTGACAATGCCGTTGAGTTTGCCCCACTGGCTCAATTCTTCCATAAGGCGGGGCCAGTCGGGGCTGGTCAGGTCAAATGGCAGGCAGCGCAGTCTCTCTCCGACGCCTGCTGCATCGGCGGCTTCGCTGAGGCGTGTAAGTCCGGCATTATCTCTTGAAAGGGCAAGTACCCAATGCGAGGGATCAGCAACTAAGGCCAGCGCAGTTTCCCGGCCGATGCCCCGGCTCGCACCGGTAATGATGTATTGTTTCATATCTCGGTTTTGCGGCATAATATTACAGCCTATTTTTCTTTTCGGGAACCCATTGGTGGGAATGTGTGTAATTTAGCCGCTTCCAACAGCGCAATCACGATATGGCAAAGGTATCCAAAAGCAGCAAAAAGGCCACACCCACTTCATTCCCCGCTCCTGTGTCCACTGTTTCCGCACCGGCATGGCTCCGTCCCAATCTCATGCATGCCGCCGGTATTTTTTTGCTGGGCTTTTTGTTGTACGCCAATACATTTTCCCACGATTATACCTTGGACGATGCCATAGTCATCACCGACAACGCGTTTACCGAAAAGGGCATCGAAGGCATTCCCGGCCTGCTAAAGTACGATACTTTTTTCGGTTTTTTCCAGGATTCCACCAAAGCGCGCCTGGTAGCAGGTGGGCGCTACCGCCCCATGACGCCGGTGATGTTTGCCGTGGAGCGCTCCGTTTTCGGCGAGGGGCAGCGCATGGCGGGGCATATCATCAATGCGCTGTTGTATGGGCTTACCGGTGCGGTGTTGTACTGGCTGGTATTGGCCCTGTTCCGGGATGGCAAGGAGCAGGTGTTCGTGGCGCTGGGCGCTGCGCTGATCTTCATAAGCCACCCCGTGCATACGGAGGCGGTGGCCAACATCAAGGGGAGAGACGAGATCGTGGCGCTGCTGGGCAGTTTGGGCGCGCTGTTTTTTGCCGTCAAGGCGTTCAAAAGCAAGCGGGCGCTATGGCATGTAGCCGGCGCTCTGTGTTTCTTCATTGCACTGCTTTCTAAAGAAAACGCCATTACTTTTTTGGCAGTCACTCCACTTGCATTTTACTATTTCACCAAGGCAGATTGGAAGCAAATTGCCGGCCACACCCTGCCCTTGGCTGCCGCCGCCATAGTGTTCCTGCTCATGCGCGGCGCCGTGCTCGGCTGGTCTATCGGCGAGCCGCCCATGGAGTTGATGAACAACCCCTACCTGAAAGTAGTGGGCGACAAATGGACGCCGTTCAGCCCGGCAGAAAAAAGCGCCACCATTATGACCACGCTGTGGGAGTACCTGCGCCTCTTGTTTTGGCCCTACCCGCTCACGCACGATTACTACCCCCGCCATATCGGCATCGGGAACTGGGGCGACTGGAAAGCGCTCGCCGGCCTCTTACTGCACTTAGGCCTGTTCGCCATAGCCGTACTCGGCCTGCGCCGCAAAGACCCGCTCAGCTTCGGCGTCTGGTTTTACCTGATTACCCTGTCCATTGCTTCCAACATCGTTTTCCCGGTGGGCACCAACATGTCGGAGCGCTTTATTTATATGCCTTCAGTGGGCTTCGGCATAGCAGCGGCTGTGCTTGCCTACCGATTGTCAAAACCCCGGCTTGCAGCAGGTATGGCTGTTCTTGGAATAGTTGCCCTGGCATTTTCTGCGTTGACGCTGCTGCGCAACCCGGTATGGAAAGACAATTATACGCTCTTTACTACAGACATCAAGACCTCGCCCAACAGCGCGAAACTCCGCAACGCCGTGGGCGGAGAGCTCTTTACCCAGGCCATCAAGCCCGAAAATGAAGCCCGCCGGGAGGCCATGCTGCGCGAAGCTGTACCGCACTTGCAGGAGGCCGTGCGCATACACCCGACGTACAAAAACGCCTACCTGCTGATGGGCAACTGCCTCAATTATCTCAAAGAATTCGAGGCCTCCATACAGGCCTTTCAAAATGCCCTGCACATAGACCCCGTCTATGAGGACGCCTTGAAAAACCTGCACATCACCTACCGCGACGCCGGCAAATACTACGGCGAGCAGCAAGGCGACCTGGCCAAAGCGCTGCAATACCTGCAGGAGGCCTACAGGATGCGCTCCGACGATTTTGAGACCCTGCGCCTGCTGGGCGTGGCCAACGGCGTGGGCGGCAATTTCGTGGAGGCGGAGAAGTTCTTCTCCCGGGCCGTGGAGGTCAATCCCGAACATGCCGATACCTGGTTCGATCTCGGTATCACTTACCTCAGCATAGGCGATGCCGCCCGCCACAACGAATGCGTGACCAAGGCGGAGGCGCTGGAGCCGGGGATAACGGAAAGGAGAAAGCAGCGGTGAAAGAAAAAAATTTCCGCCTCCTGTGACCTGCCGCCCTTACTCCCGTCTCAAAGCCGTAACGATTGAAAAAGCCGGGCGGCCACCCAAAAAAGGAAAAAGGAAAAAGGAAAAAGGAAAAAGTTGACTCCGAAGGGTGGAGGAAACCGGCGCGCCGGCGATGGCGGGCTACTATGAGAGAACGAATACCTTACGGGTTTCATCAAGAATATAAGTAAGGGGAACGGTTGTCGGGAACAGTCTTGGGACTGCAATCCCGGCAACTTTTTTTATTTTTGCACCGTGGCAAGGATACTGGCAATAGACTACGGTACCAAGCGCTGCGGCGTTGCCGTAAGCGACCCCCTGCAGATCATTGCCGGCGGGCTGGAAACCGTCTCCACTGATAAGATCATGGACTTCCTCACCCGCTACCTCTCGGAAGAAGATGTGGAAACCATCGTGGTGGGCGAACCCATGTACCCCGACGGGAATCCGGCTCAAATTGCCCACTTGGTCAAGGGTTTCGTGCGGCAGTTGCAGCGCGCTTTTCCCAAAACAGAGATCGCTATGCAGGACGAACGCTATTCTTCCGAAGAAGCCAAAGACGCGATACGCATGAGCGGGGCCGGGCAGAAAAAGCGCAGAGATAAATCCTTGGTGGACAAGGTGAGCGCCGCCATCATCCTGCAAAATTTCATGGAAAAGCGACGCATCCTCAACAACCGGTAGCGCCTTTGCGGTGTTTCTTGACTTGGTTTTGTATTTTGTTTTGAATTTTTGCCGACTTATGATTCTACCCATCTTTGCATACGGACAGCCCGTACTCAAGAAAAAAGCCGCACCCATTGCATCCGGTTACCCGGAGTTGGAAGCCCTTATCGCCAATATGTGGGAAACCATGTACAACGCCCACGGAGTAGGCCTGGCTGCTCCCCAGATCGGTCTGTCCATCAGGCTTTTTGTGATCGACACCCTCCAGATCAAGGATAAGGAAGACGATGACGACAATAACTGGGAGGGCTTCAAAAAGGTGTTCATCAATGCCGAAATGCTCGACCAAAGCGGCCAGGCCTGGACGTATGAAGAAGGTTGCCTGAGTATTCCGGACATCCGCGGCGACGTGGACCGCCAACCCGACATCCGCCTCCGCTACTTAGACGAAAACTTCCAGCCTCATGAGGAAACCTTCACCGGGGTCAACGCCCGCGTCATCCAGCACGAGTACGACCACATTGACGGGGTACTCTTCACCGACCGGCTCAAACCGCTCAAGAAAAGGCTCGTGCAACGAAAGTTAGACGCCATACGCCGGGGCAAGGTCAGCGCGGAGTATAAGTTGAAATTTGCGGCGCTGCGGTGAGGCTCAGGCGGCTCTCACCGTCCCCACACCGCTACGCCTTCCTCATCCAATACATAAGCCCGGTCGCGAAGGAACATTACCTGCTCCCGGCCCGTTGCTTCCACGGGCAGAGGCGCCGGGCTTACCTGCATCGTTCGGGAATCGTAGTGCATCCAGGCGCCGTCGTAGCGTATCCACCACGTTTCATCATCCGCGATCTGTACGCGGGAAGCGCCGGCAAGCGGCAGCGTTTTGAGATACTGCCCGAAATTGTCGAAAACTAAGATGCCGGTTTCCGGGTCGTGCATATACACTAAGTTATTGCGGGCGATCAGCGAAACAGGCTTGGGCGCAAGGGGCAGCAACTGGTTAAGGTCGTGGCTTTGTGCGGTAATTCTGCCCTGCCGGTCCAATTTTTTCAATCGGAATGCCGGTTCGTCGTACACCCAGAGCCGGTTGTCGTTGGCCATGCCCAATACCCCCGGCTGAAACAGGCCGTATTCCCACAAATTGTATTCTCCCAACAGGTTGAGGGTGCGATCCATTATCAACACCACCTGGAAATCGGGGTAGTAAAGCAGCAGGTTGAAGGGATCGGTAGCGTCAATGTGCGACAAGTTGCCCAGGGTGTTGTTGTTGAAACGGTACAGCACCTGCCCCTCAGGATTGTATTTGACCACTTCATTGACAGGCGTAACTAAGTAAAGTTGTCCAAGGTTGTCGGCAGCGATAAATTTGGCGGGCTGGGAGATGCGAAACAACAGGTGGAATTCGGATTGGGCAGGCAGGGAAGTTTGAATAAAGCATAACATCACCACGAGCGGTATCCGGTAGAGCGGCCTCTTGTAAGGTGGGAATGCCTGCATAGAGAGAAGATGCTGATTGTAAAATGCCTGCCTGCGGCGAGGGCTGGTATAAATTTTATTTACCCGGATACACCTTTCCGTTTTCATTCTCAAAAAACCTGATCTCCATATGCTCTCCGTCGAACACGGCATAGGAACAGGCGTAAAGCCACTCGCCGGTATTGATATAACGCGAGCGGCCGTTTTTTAGCATGAAGTCAATGGGAATGTGGCGATGCCCAAAAACGAAGAAATCGGCAGGCACGGTGTCCAATTTGCGATTGGCGTAAGCCACGAGCCATTCATTGGCTTCGCCGAGAAAAGCGGGCGCTTCGGGGTATAAACGCCGGCTGCGGCCCGACCAGAACTGCGCCAGCCCGATGCCGAGATTGGGATGAAGCCGGGCAAAGAGCCACTGGTTGAGCGGGTGGGCAAATATCCTTTTGAGGCGCTTGTAATTGTAGTCATTGGGGCCGAGGCCGTCGCCGTGGCCGATGAAGAAAGTGCGGCCCTGGATTTCCCGTACAATGGGTTTGCGATACGTGGGGATGCCCAGTTCATTTTCAAAGAAACCGAACACCCACATGTCGTGGTTGCCCGTGAAGAAATAGACCGGCAGGCCGCCGTCCCGGAGTTCAGCTAATTTGCCCAACAGCCGTACATAGCCCTTGGGCATCGCCGTGCGATACTCAAACCAGAAATCGAATACATCCCCGACGAGGTAGATGGCCGCTGCATCCCGGCTGCACTGGTCAAGCCAGCGCAGAATCTGTTTTTCGCGGTCGGCGCTGCTCAGCCGGCCCGGCACGCCGAGGTGAAAATCGGAGGCGAAGTAGGTTTTTTGCATGATCTGCCCTGGAAAAGGGGCAAAGTTAGGTCTTCTCCGCGACTATACCCATTTGCATGAGGTATGTTCAATACGGCTTATCTCCGGAATGGAATGAACCAAAGGGTTTGGACCAAATTATTCTTCTTTACACACCTCACTCCACCAGTTCCATATCGATCACACGACGGCTCAGGTCGGTGCGAATGACGCGCACCCGTACCACATCGCCGGTTTTGAGCTGGCGGCCCGAGTAGGCTCCTTTTACGCGGAGCTTGCTGTTGAGCGCGCGGAAAGGCTCGCCGAGGGAATCGAAGCTGACCATGCCTTCGCACAGCGTTTCGATAAGCGTGACAAAAAAGCCGCGCTCCGACATGCCGGAAATGATGCCGTCAAACTCCTGGTTGAGGTGCTTCTCCATGTACTCGGTCTGTTTGTACTTCACGGATTCGCGCTCGGCCTCCATCGCTTTGCGCTCCTGCATGGAGATGTGCTTGCACTGCTCTTCAAGCTTGTCTTTTTTGACCCGGTAGAATGTGCTTTCCTCAAGGTTGCGCTCCAGGATGCGGTGAGCCAGCACATCGGAATAGCGCCGGATAGGAGAAGTAAAATGCGAGTAGTAAGGAAATGCCAGCCCATAGTGGCCGATGTTTTCCGTGGAATACGCAGCCTTCGACATCGTGCGTATCGCAGGCTGCTCCAGCAACTTGAGTGCGGGCTCCTTGTGGGCGGCTTCCACTAAGCGGTTGAGGGAACGGGATATGGCCGCAGGCGAGCTGATGTCCATATCAAAGCCGAATTCCCGGGCAAACAGGGCAAATTCCTCTAATTTCTCGGGGTTTGGTTCGTCGTGAATGCGATATACGAAAGGTATTTCGCGGTCTTTGCCTTTTTCGTAGATGAAAGTTGCCACTTCCTTGTTGGCCAAGAGCATGAAGTCTTCGATGAGCAGATGCGCCTCCTTGCGCTCTTTCACAAAAGCCTCGATGGGTGTGCCGTCAGGTGCGAGGCGGAACTGCACTTCGGGCGTTTCAAAATTGATGGCCCCTTTTTTGAAGCGATCCTTGCGCAACCTGGCAGCGATTTTATCGAGCTGTTTGAGTTCTTTGACAAAATCTCCACTGCCGTTATCCAATATATCCTGTACTTCTTCGTAGGTAAAGCGGCGGTCGGAGTGGATGACCGTTTTGCCAAACCAACGCTGGACGATCTTGTGGTTTTTGTCGAACACAAAAACCGAGGAGAAGGTAAGCTTGTCTTCGTTTGGCCGCAGGGAGCACAGCTCGTTGGAGAGCTTCTCCGGCAACATGGGCAGTACGCGATCCACCAGATACACTGAAGTGGAACGACGGAGCGCGTCTTTGTCCAACGGCCCGCCTTCCTGCAAGTAATGCGTTACATCGGCTATGTGCACGCCTACCTCGCAGAGGCCGTCGTCGAGATAGCGAATGGAAAGCGCATCGTCGAAGTCTTTGGCGTTGAAGGGGTCAATGGTGAAGGTAGTCGCCTCGCGCATATCGAGCCGGCGGGCAATTTCGGCCGGGTCGATTTGCTCAGAGATGGCGCCGGCCTCCTCCAATGCGGCATCTGAAAACTCCAGGTCAAAACCGTTATTGATGAGAATGGCCTGCATTTCTATATCGTGGCTGCCGGCCTGGCCCAGCACGGCGGTAACCGCGCCTTCCAGGGTAGTGAAGCGCCCACTGTCGTATTTGGTGATCTTCACCACTACTTTGTCACCGTCTTTGGCGCCTTTGGTGTTTTTCAGCTCCACATAAATGTCGAGAGGCACTTTCATTTCCGGGGAGACTACGGCATAGCGGTGATGCAGCCAGATGGTGCCCACAAAATGGGTGGAGGCGCGTTCGAGCACTTCCAATACTTCGCCTTCGGGGCGTTGGCGGCCGCGGGGTTTCCATACGTTGAGGCGCACGCGGTCGCCGTGGAGCGCGCCGTTCATGTAGCGGGCGGCCACATGCACGTCGTCTTCCAGCTTGTCGCACACCACGTATGCCGACCCGGTGCGGGTCATGTCTATGTAGCCCTCGTAGGCGCCGATCTTTGCGTTCGCCGGCGTGTCCGGGCGCAGTTTGTATTTAAAGTCCTCCAGTGGGATGAGCAGCCGGGATTCCACGAGGGAATCAAGGGCGTGTTGCACGGAGTCTTTGTTGTTGTCCACCTGGAGGTGTTGGATCACCTGCTTGGGATTGAAGCGCTTTTTTGGATTGCGGCGAAAGAGTTTGAGCAGCTCCTGCTGGAGCTGTCCGGCTGTGAGTTTACTTCCTTTTTTTTCTTTGGATGCTTTTCGGCGTTTGGTCATGGGTTGTGAATGCGTGTTCATAAAACGGGTTAGTTGTTCGCTATTTGGCCGTCGGGCAACAATTCGAGTTCATAAGCGGTGCTCGAGGCGGGGTCGAAACTATCCCCGTCGATACCTGCCTGCCCCGAGGCCACAAAAATTTCATTTTCTTCGTTGACGGTAGCCACTGATTGCGTAATCGTTTGGCCGCTTACAAAAGTTCCCGCGATGACCCTGCGGTCTATGAATTGTCCCTTGGCGTTGAAAGTCGCCATGGCGTATTGGTAGTTCAAAAGAGCGGCCTTCCAATAGACAATGGCGTGAAACCCCTCGGTTTTGGGCAATTGGAAACAGGGGATGAACTCGGTGAGTTCATCTGCTTCTTCCTCTTCGATGGGCAGGATAAACTGCTCGATCATGGCCGCGGTCAGCGGCTCGTTGTTCAGGCTGAACGTGTGGTGCATTTCCTCGTTGAGAATGACGGGCAATTCAATTTCGGGAAATTTGGAAAGGAATTGTGCAAAGGTGACAGTAGGTCGGTTCATGGCCCTGGTTTGGCAAATTGTTTAGGGGTTACAGTCAATACAACAACGCGAGGGGGGGGTAAGGTTCGGAGGGCATTTTTCAAGCCAACTGAAAATTTCCTTTTCGCTTTACGCAGGAGCTTGTATCTTTCCATTCAGAATGCGATATCTTCTCCAAGTAATCATGTGGAATAAACTCCTCGGGGTATTTCTGCTGGCGGCGGCCTTCGGCCTTCCTGCCCACGCACAGCACTCCAACGTACAAGTCAAAATATTCGGATTCGAGGAAGGCCTGAGCCATCGCAACGTGTTCAAGGTGCAGCAAGACAGAAGGGGCTACCTCTGGGTGGGGGCCATCAACGGGCTTGACCGCTACGACGGTTATACTTTCCTTCACTACAACCGGATGGACCGCAGGCATTTCGTACCTGTTGAATACATCACCGACCTGTACATCGATAGCCGCGACCGCATATGGGCGGCGCATCCACGGCAGGTCTCCATGTTGTCGCCCGAGAATGGAAAAACGGCTGCCGTACCTTTACAGGGAGGTGTGGCGCCGTCCAACTTCGCAGAAGACCACCGGGGCAATATCTGGGCGGCATTATTCGATGAGAGAAGCGGGGAAACCCGCCTGACCTTGCTCGATCTGCAGGGACTTCAAAATAAAAGCATTGCCGTACCCGGCAAATATGCCCGCCGGCCAATGGCCGGGCTGAGCAGGTACCTGTACGCAGGGGCCTGGGAGGACGAGCTCTGGCAAATTGACCCCGTTGCCGGACGAGTGCTCCGGAAATGGAACCTGCCCGCATCCGGCGGTCGCCCGAAGCCACGCATCGTCCACCTCCAGGCGATAGGAGACAGCCTGTTCGTACTCGCCTCCGACAGCCGCGTATTCACCTTCCATCCCGCATCCGGCGCATTCTCCCTTCACCCCATGAGCCGGCAGATCAAGGACAAAGGCAAAGCCGCCGCATTGCTCGCCGAACCCGACGGCAACGTGTGGGTCGCCGGCGAAAACATCCTCTGGCACTACGAGCCTGCAAGCCGCCAGGTTACCGACTTCGATGCGCCGGTGCGGCAATCTATTAAAAACTACCTCAATTACCGGCAAGTCTTCGCCGATCGCAGCGGCGTCGTCTGGGTAGCTTCCGATTTCGGATTGGTCAAGATCGTCCGGTCTGTCAATCTCTTTACCACCTACCTCAACGGCGGCAGCGAATATTGCAGCGATGGGTTTTGCAGCACGCGCGGCATAGCGGAAGACGATAAAGGCAACATTTATATTTCTTATTACAACTCCATCCATGTGCTCGATCCCCGCACTGAATACCTCCGCCCGCTCTTCCCCAACAACGAGTTCAGCAATAATCCCTACGGCCTCATTTGGCAGAACAACGCCCTCTGGACCGGCAACGGCATGCGAATAGACCTGCAAACCATGGAGATCGACACCCTCATCGAACAAGGGGAAGCCAACCTGGCTTCGGTATGCGCTGATGCAGAGGGCATGATCTGGTTCGGCTACCGCAACGGGTTGTTCCATTACGATCCTCTCGCCCGCAAGCTCACCAATCTCTCCGACTTGCTCGAGCCGGGGTTCCGGGGCGAGATCAGCTATGTGTATTCCGGCAAAACCGACCACCTCCTTTGGGTAGGCACTATTAACCACGGCCTCTATAAAATTGACAGAAAAAGCGGCCGGACGGTGCACTATCACGCCGGGGAGGGAAGCCCGGCGCGCCTGGCCGTCAATGAAGTGAATGCCGTTTACGAAGACCGCAGGGGCTACGTATGGCTTTCCACTACAAATGGCCTGCACCGCCTGCGCCCCTCCGACCATCAATTGCGCGTTTTTAATGAAAACCACGGCCTTCCCAACAGCATCCTCGCTGGATTTCTCTCGGAAGGGGACTCCTGCCTGTGGATCAGCACGTTCCGTGGCTTATGCCGCTTCAACATGTACAAAAGCGAATGCGCCAATTTTTTTGAAACCGACGGCCTGTCACACAACGAGTTCAACCGCACTTCTTTCTACCTGGCGCGCGATGGGCGCATGTACTTCGGCGGCTTAGACGGCGTAAATGCGTTCTACCCCGGCCCCGGCTTGGTGGACATGCGCAGCCGCGTATATGAAGGCCCGCTGCTCCTGACCGGCTTCAGCCGATTCGATGGCGACAGCCTGTACGTGATCAGCGCAGGAATTGACAATGGGCAGGAATTGGTACTGACCCACCGCGACCGCATGTTCAGCTTCGGCTTTGCCGTAGCCGACTTCCGGCAGACTTCAGACAAGAAATTCAGCTACCGCCTCGAAGGATACGAGAACACCTGGTCGGCCCCTTCTTCCGTCAATGAAGCCCGGTACAACAACATTCCCGCAGGGCGCCACTTCTTCAGGGTGCGCGCCCGGTCCGGCAACAACGACTGGAGCCGCAACGAACTCATTATCCCCATCGTGATACGGCAGGCGTGGTACCTCAGTTATTGGTTCTGGCTGGCTATTGCGGCCCTGCTCTTGGGCGGCGCCTACGGCTTTGTGCGCTACCGCATTTATAACCTGCGCCGGCGGGAGCGGATGCTCGAAAAATTGGTGGGCGCGCGCACCCAGCAGTTGGAGGTCGCAAGGCAGGAGTCGGAAAACCTGTTGCTCAACATTCTACCCGCCCAGATCGCTGAAGAACTCAAGCGCAACGGCAAGGCCCGCGCTCAGCGCCACGAACAGGCCACCGTCATGTTCTCCGATTTCAGAGACTTCACCAGCATCGCCGAACGCATGGACCCGGAGCAACTCGTCCAAGAAATAGATACCTGCTACCGCGCTTTCGACGATATCATCGGGCGGCATGGCTTAGAGAAGATCAAAACCATTGGCGACGCCTATATGTGCATGGCCATTGACCCCGGCGCCGAAGGTCCTTTGCGTACCGTGCAGGCCGCACTCGACATACAGGAGTTCCTGGCCCGGCACGCCGATGAAAAGCGCCGCTCCGGCCAACCTCACTTCGAAGCCCGCATCGGCATTCACACCGGCCCCATCGTAGCCGGAGTGGTGGGTTCCAAAAAATTTGCCTACGACATCTGGGGCGACACGGTCAATATCGCTTCGCGTATGGAAACCCACGGCGAAGTGGGCAGGGTGAACATCTCCGGCGCCACATACGCATGGGTGAATCACGTCTTCCGATGCGCCCACCGGGGCAGTTTCTCTGCCCGGCACAACAGGGATATTGATATGTATTTTGTGGAGGAACCTCACCTTCGCACTATGGTCACCACCCGGTCATAACTCAACCCGGTAAAAATACCAATAGCATTGGCCGTACCGCCCAAGTTGGAGTTGATGGGGCTGGGCTGCGCAAAGGGGTTGCCATTGGAGAAAAAGGCATTTTGCACGCTCTCGAAATAGTCGTAGTAGGCTTTTTCTATGTGAAATAAGGTGTTGATGACGGTATCGCCCTCGGCAAAATCATAGGCCGTACCGAATACAAATCTCCCGTTTTCCACAAAGCGGTCATCCACTACGAAATCCTGCAAGGGGATGGAGTCCAAACTGCTTTGGTGCAGCATGCGACGGTAATAGTTTCTCAACTGCGGATCGTCTTTGAAGTAGGTGAGCACGCGGGCCAGGGTATCGTTCGGCGCAAACTGCGCCACCACGCTGTCTATGGGCACTTTGGGTATAAGGCGGGTGGAAGAAGTGATGGTTTTTCCGGCTTTGGTGGTGATGCTCAGCTCGAAGTCGTGGTCAAAATCGGCAGGTACAGGGGTGAAGGTCACATAATTAAACAACTTGCCGGTGGAGAAATTGAAAAAAAGCTGGTTTTGGAGCGGATAACTTTGCCCGTTGTGCGAAATGACCACCGTGGCGCTGTCTTCGAGGATATTGGCTAAAAAGCGATCGTCGAGCGTCGGGAAAGGCTCGAAGTAAGGCGCTGTTTTAGTGAGCAGCAGGTGGAAAGGCTGACCGGGCTCGAGATAACACTCCAGGGAGAGCCGCGACTCGTAGGCCGGCAGTTCTATCTCAATTTCCTGGTCTAAGTTGCACGAAGCAAGGCTTGCCAGAAACAGTGTGGCAAAAACCGCGGGTTTCACCGTGTGAATGAATAAGCTGCGCATCAGAATTTGAAATTGTAGGTGATGGAAGGAAGTACCGGGAAAAGCGAAACCTGGCGCGCCGCGATCCGCTTGGGAATCTGAAACGCATTGCCCTGGTTATCTGTGACGGTGTTGAACTCCGGCTCCAGGTAGATAAAGAAAGTATTTCTGCGGTCGTACGCATTGACTATATTGAATGTAAGGTCGCTCTCGCCGCGCTTGGGAAAGAAGCGCCATATCAAACCGAGATCGAGACGATGATAAGACGGAAGGCGGTATGTGTTGCGATCTAAATAGTCGGGTACTACTGCCTGAAAAGTACCGCCATTTATATCCTGGAAAGTGAATCGCCCGGCGGGCATCCAACGGAGGTCGCCGGAACCATAGACCCAGGTGGCCGTGAGGGAAAGCTTTCGGGTCCAGTCATAAAACAGCACTACAGACACGTCGTGGCGGCGGTCGTACACCGGCCTGAAATAGCCGTCTTGCAGGAAGGGGCGCTCCGGGCTGAGCGTACGGAAATCGCCGCGCCGGGCATAGGCCAGCGTATAGCCGATCCAACCGGTGAAGCGGCCTGCTTCCTTTTCAAGGCTTAGCTCTATGCCGTAAGCATCTCCCCTCCCTATGGCAAACTCGTCTTCCAGGTTATCGTTGGCGAAGAGGCGGGCGCCGTCCACAAATTCGATCTGGTTGTGCAGGTATTTGTAGTACGTCTCGAAGTTGATAAAGAATTTTTCACCCAACAGGTACGACAAGCCCAGTGCTGCCTGGTCGGAACGCTGCGGCGGCACCCGCAAAGTGGAGGGGTACCAGATGTCGGTAGGCAGTGAGACGCCGGCGTTGGCAATGAGGTGGAGGTACTGGAACATGCGTGCGTAACTCGCCTTAGCAGTGAGTCTGTCGCTGAGCAGGTAGCGGAGCGAAGCACGGGGTTCCACATTGCCGTAGAATTTTCGGCCGTTGCTGAAACCGCTCAGGCGCAGACCTGCATTGAGTTTGGTTTTCTCGTTCAAGTCCAACTCATCAGAGATATAAACTGCGCCTTCTAACCCGGTGAAGTCTTGCCCGGAGGAAAAAGAAATGGTCCCGTCCCGGTTGCCGGCTTTGAGGCGGCCCACTCTGAAACCGTGGGAGATAATACCGCCTCCGAAACGGAGCGAATGCCTCGGGTTGATGGCGTAGAAAAAATCGCTTTTCAGCGCCGCGTCTTCGATGCGGCTGCCGAGGTCAAAGGTAAAACCGGTCAGCCTGTTGCTGATGTTGTACTGGTAATTGGAATAGGTAAAGGTAGTATTGGCGAACAAGCGGGGATTGAACACGTGGTTCCAGCGCACTGTACCGGTAGCATTGCCCCAGTCGAAAGAAAAATTGAAAAAGTCGCTGTCGAAGCCAAATACATCCCTTCCGAAATATCCGCTGATGTAGAGATGGTCTTTATCGCCCAGATCGTAGTTGATCTTGGTATTGAGATCGTAAAAGTAGTAATCGGGGATAGGGGAAAAGTTGGGTTTATCGCGGTTGGCAGCGTTGATGCCCCGCGTGATGAGGTCGAAATAGGTGCGCCGCCCCGACACCATGAAGGAAGACTTGTCCTTTTGGATGGGGCCTTCCAGGGTGAGGCGCGAAGCGAGCAGGCCGACCCCGCCGGTGGCTGCAAATTTTTTATTGTTGCCCTCCTTGAGTTTTACGTCTATCACGGAAGAAAGGCGCCCGCCATACTGGGCGGGGAACCCTCCTTTGTAGAGCTTGAGGTCTTTGACGGCATCTGTATTAAAGGTGCTGAAAAAGCCGAACAGGTGGCTTGCATTGTACACCACGGCCTCGTCCAAGAGGATGAGGTTCTGGTCGGCCCCGCCCCCGCGCACAAACAGGCCGGTGGTTCCCTCGCTGCCCGAAGGGATACCCGGTTTGAGTTGAAGGGCTTTTAGAATGTCGCTTTCGCCAAGCAACACCGGTAGCAGTTTCACTTGTTTGGAGTTGATCTCCTCCACGCTCATCTCAGTAGAGCGTATCTTCTCGCGGAAGGAATTGGCCTTGACCACTACCTCTTGTATTTGTATGCCTGCACTCAACTGCACGTTGAGCACCTGTGCCGAGCGCAGCGCTACGCTGCGATATACCGTTTGATAGCCTACGTAGCTGAACTCCAGCAGCACCGAATCTGCCGCAGGCAGGGTGAGGGAGAAAAAACCATATTCATTGGTGGTGGCGCCAAGGCCCTGTTCTTTCGCCAGTACTGTAGCTCCAATGAGGCTTTCGCCATTAGCCGCATCGCGAATCTCTCCGCTGATGGTAAGGCGTTGCTGGGCCTGGAGCGCATTACCGAGCATGAGAAATAAGAAGGAAAGGGGAATGAAATAATTCATGAGAGGCCGTTTTGCGTGACAACAAAACGTCCAAAGCGCCTGCCTGTTTAGCCTCCACTCCAAAAATTCTACCAACAACTACCGGTATCCAATGTAATACATGTGCTGAACTACGACGGTTCTCCTGCCTCCCCGGAAAAAAAAAATCCCTCCGAATGAAACCTTTTCCCGGGCTGCCCGTAAAAGAAAGCTGTTTTATGATTTGTGAACCGGGGGCCGGCAAAAAAAAAGCCGTACCACGCATGGTACGGCCTCTCGCTAATAACAAATCATAATCTCATGAAAAAAATAAGACGACCTAATCTTTAAACAAACGTTTTTTTCTTGCCGGTCCCAACTGCCTTTGCTCCCTTTGGAGTGTAGAGGTTCCCTGCGCAAAGGCAGGGAACCGTAGTAGTTGGGATTATGATTATCGTACCGAAATCTTTCCGCTGCTGAGCAGGCGACCTTCCGACTTCAGGAGGAAGAAATATGCGCCGGAAGTCAGACGGTTGTTATGGCGGTACTCCAATCGATTTCCAAAGAACACCTTGCGTTCCGCTATCCGCCCGTTTGCGTCGATGATCACCAGTTCGGCTTCTTTCAACTCCAATCCTTCCACCTCGAATGTAGCCGCCTCTACGAACGGATTCGGAAACACATTTATTTTTACGCCGGCCGGGAATCCGGGTTCATCCACTGAAACCTGAATGAACTGCGGGAAAACTCCCACCTGATGGGCCACCGTATTGGTGAGCCGCGGCGCTTGATAGTCAAAAAAGAGGGCAGCACGGTTTTCGATTTTTGCTCCGTTGGGATTGTTCGGTTTTTGGGACAATTTAAATTTTACAAACCCACGGCGCTCGGGATCGGCAGCGCTGCCACCCGGTAATAGTTGCACATTGTCGAAAGTGATCCGGATAATACCGTTGTCATGTACCTCCCAGCGATAGGGATGGCTGCTGCTGCCCGGAACGAAGCTTGCGGCATCGAGCAGGGGAGACAAAGTATCGCGGATGACGATGCGATCAATGGTGTCGGTTCCTGTATTGGCGAAAAACAGGATGTATGTAATATCGGTGTTTTGGGCGATCAGGGAAGAATCCCCGTAGCCTTTGGGATAGCCTCTCAAATCGGCTGGTAATACATCGGAACCGACTATTTCCTGTACATCTATGTCAACATATGGATCCTGATCGTCTTCAGGAAACTGGGTCACCTGACCCGTAGAATAAGTGCCTGCTGTGGTGCATCCTTCCACCGCAATGGTCGGATAGCTTTTTCCGGGGTGGAAGGCCGACTGCTCGGCTACGATCCGGTAAGTGGCGCCTCCTGCGGGTACGGCCTGCTGTTTTTCCATTCCCGCGTCCAATTGGAATTGTTCCTGGAAGAGAAGCACCTGATCTTCAATGATGATGTAGTCCCCCGGGTCGTTCATGTCGCCTGTCCCGGTATTGCGGATAAAAAAGCGAATAGAATCCGTTTCGCATTGTGCCGAGACCGTGACGTTCGAGCCGTCCCATTCGGGATCGGGACTCACGCAGGATTCATTCGGGAATATCCGTGCCTCAACCAGGGCCGCCGCACCTACCAATATTCCGGAGCAGGGTACGCTGGTGAGAAAGGTGAAGCTTCCTTCGCCTGTACCGCCGGGTACGCTTCCCAGTTGAAAGGTGATCGTATTGCCGGAAACCTCTGCCGGAATGCTGGAGGAGATAAAGCTCAGGGTGTTGCCCAAAATAGCCTCCACATAGACATTCTGCCCGGTTCCGGGTCCCAAGTTGCGGTAGTGTATGGTGTATTCCACCTGGGAACAGTACTGCAAGTAAGGAGCCGTGACATCCACCTCCAAAAAGGGGCAGTCGATCGCCTGAAAAACCGGAAAATTCAATACAGCCGAATCGTAAGGCGTGTTGAGATTCACAAAATACCCTCCGGGTACGCAACTTTGCCAGTAATCCTCCACGCGGGGGATCAGTGAAACCTGGTAATTGTCGCTCTCCACCGGAATGTGGAAATTTCCTTGTTCATCGGTAGCGCCAAAGTAGGTACGGCTTTCGGATTCTGCTTTCACCAGCCAACCTTTCAGGGCTGTGTCTTCCGGATCGAACTGGCAGCTGCCCTGGTCTCTGAATACCTTTCCGCTGACGGAGTTGGTGATCACGTTGCCGTTGTCGTCAGTGACCATCAGGGTAAGGTCGTTGAAGAACACAGCGTCCAAGGCGTTATATCCCACCAAGGCAAACCCACCGGATTTTGTAGCCACAAGGTCTTCGGCAGTGTCGAGCTTGTCTTTGTCGCCCAAAGCCCTGAACCAGATCAGGTTGCCGTTATTGTCCAGTTTGGCCAGCATTATATCGGTGTTGGAGGCGCTGGTTTCCGTACGGCCTGCAATGACCAGGCTGAGATCATCCAGTTCAACGATAGCGAACGCTTCATCGCCAAAAGTACCGCCACCGACCGTTCGCGTCCACATCAAGTCGCCGCTTAAGCTGTACTTGGCTACGAAAGCATCATTGTAATTGTTGGTGCTGCCGGTCAAAACCAGGTACCCGTCGCGGGTGAAGAGAAGATCATGCGCCTCTTCGTTGCCGGAGGTGCCGAACACCTCGTTCCAGATGAGGTTGCCGTCGTTGTCAACCCTGTAAAGGATGATGTCGTTCCCGAATCCGCCTACAAGGTTGGATGAAAAGCCGGTGAAGGCAAATCCATCGTTGAGTGCGACTATTGCCGTGCCTCTGTCGTCGAGATCGCCTCCGTAGGTGCGGCTCCAAAGCTCGTTGCCGTTTTCATCGATACGGATGAGCAGCACATCATCTTGCCCGGAAGGCGTATCCTTGGTGCGGCCGATGATGGCGTAGCCTCCGCCGGGAACTGCGCAGATGCCCAGTCCTTGCTCGAAGCCCGGCCCGCCGTACTGACGGCTCCAAAGCATTCGCCCGCGTTTGTCCAAACGGATGAGGTACACATTGGCATTGCCCGGGAAATCCTGTGCAGTGTTGTAAATGTCTCCTGCGATCAGTAAACCGTTATCCGCAGTTTCAATGACGTCGTAGCCGTGTTCGATGAAGCCCTCATCGTAAACTTGGAACCAAAGGAGCTTTCCATCTACATCCGTGCGTACAACATATACGTCGAGATCGTTATCTCCGCCGTAGGATTCACTGAAGCCGACCATTACAAAACCGTGGTCAATCGTTTGGATGAGCGCCTGGCCCTGGTCTTCACCATTTCCGCCGAAGGAAGCTTGCCATCCCTGACCGGAGGCAGAAAGAGAGAAAAACAGGCACAACAGCAGAGCAGGCAACATAGTGCCGGCCAACTTGAACTGCCTTTTTTCAGCCCCTCTTTCTTTCATGAGTGTGTTTTTGTTCCTGGTCGTTTGCGAATCCGATACAAAGATGCCCCCACTTGTAGCGAAAAACAAGAACACATAAACGGGTAAATTGAGAAAAAAAGGGGTATTTTTTGCGCAAAAAAGGTTTAAATGAATTAGTTCTTTGATTGATTTTCAATTTTTTAAAACAAATAACAGCTCTGATCGTTTGTTGAGAAAATGAATTCAAAATTGAATGGAAAATAGTAATCTCATTGTCATCCTGAGGACGTTTTCCGCAGCGGAATCCCGAAAATTTCGCAAATGGTTGCTCTCGCCCTTTCACAATCAACGGGAAGACATCGTGCAATTATACGACTATTTGACGGGCGGGGAGCGGCTGATACAGGAAAAATACCTTCAGAAAGAAAGAGTTTTTGCCAAAATTTTTCCCGGCGAACCCCATGACGATGCCCGCCTGAGGCAGGTGACCCACTTTTTACTCAAGGCCGTCGAGGATTTTCTAACCTTCGAGGAGTCGCAGGCGGATGAAGTGCGCCGAAGGCTTGACCTGGCCAGGGTATTCCGGCGCCGTCAATTGGACAAACTTTACTTAAAGGCCACCAAACACGCCGCCGAACTCCTTGAACACACCCCCTACCGCAATGCTTACTTTTTGCGCAACGAATATCTTCTCCAACGCGAACATTACGCCTTTTTGAGCGAAAAGCAGAAACAGCGGGCCATGCCGCTCAACCTCACCGAGATGTCGGAGGCCCTTGACCGCAGTTTTGTGGCCGACAAACTCAGGCAGGCATGCCTGATGCTGGCCCACCAAACCGTATATAAGGCAGAATACGATATGCGGCTGCTGCAGGAAGTGCTTCAATACGTGGAACAAAAGCAGTGGCTCGACGAGCCGGCCATCGGTATATATTATTATGGCTACAAATCCATCACGGAACGCGATCACCCCACGCACTTTGAACGGCTCAAACAACTCATCCTCGATCGCGGGCACCTCTTCCCTTCCTCCGAAGCCCGCGACATGTACCTGATGGCCATCAACTACTGCATCGGCCGTATGAATGCTGGAGCTGAAGCATTTATCAGGGAAGCCTTCGAATTGTACCGCCGCGGATTTGAACAACGGATACTTATCGAAAACGATACTATTTCAAGGTGGACCTTCCTCAACGTGATCATGATCGCCCTCACGCTCTCCGAATTCGAGTGGGCGGAGACTTTTATCGAATCTTACCAGGGTTTCCTGGAGGAAACGCACAAAGAGAACTTCGTGCACTTCAGCCGCGCGCTGCTCCTGTATGAAAAGCGCGATTACGGCCAGGCTATGCTCCTGCTCAACACCGCCGACTACGACGACATGCTCATCAACCTGCGCTCAAAAGCCCTGCTGATGAAGATGTTCTATGAGCAAGACATGATGGATTCTCTGGAATCGCTCCTCGAGGCTACCCGCACCTATATGACCCGCAAAAAGGTGATGGCCTACCACAAGGCGTTCTTTTCCAACTTGGTGCATCTCACCCGCAAACTGCTGAGAATAAACCCCTACGACCAGGAACAAAAAACAAAATTCAGGGAAGAAATACTTTCGGCAGATCCGCTTACCTCCAAGGAACGCAACTGGTTGCTGGAGCAATTGGAACGGAAATAAGGCTTTCCCAAAAACGTGGTTATCCTGCGTGCCTGCCCTCCATCGCTGATTCGCTCAGACCCTCAGCAAGCCGCGGAATGCCCTGGCGCCGTAGTAAGATTGCGCGCCATTGTGATACACGAAGACACTGCCGTAACGGAAATCCCCGAAGAGGGCGCCGCCGAGTTTTCTGATATCAGGTGGCGTTTTCAACCAACTTGAGGTTTTAGTGTCGAAATGTCCATGCTTCTGCAATTCCCTGTATTGTTCTTCCGATAAAATCTCAATGCCCATGGCAGCCGCCATGTCCATAGCGTTATTTTCCGGTTTGTGCTCTTTCCTTGCTTCCTGCCCTTCACGGTCGTAGCAAACGCTCCTGCGACCAGTAGGACTCTCCGCCGAACAATCATAAAAAATGTATTCGTCCGTATTTTTATCATACCCGGCAACATCCGGTTCTCCGCCGGTTCTTTCCATTTCATGGAGCGACCACAGTTTTCCCGTATCAGCCTCCAGCCTTGCCTGGATTTCAGACCATTCAAGCCCTGCCTTCGGCGGGGTCATATTTTTCTCAAAACGGGCTTTTAATACCCTTATGAGCGCTTCGCTTTGTTCGGGCGACAACTCCTTTTTATTTCCCATTGCCGTGATATGTTGTGGTGCCAGGTCAGTATGACCGAAATATCCGGGCAGGCTTACCCTTCCTTCAACAATTCCCTTGAGATCACCAATTTCTGTATCTCCGAAGTGCCTTCCCCAATGGTACAGAGTTTGGAATCCCTGTAGAACTTCTCCACCGGGAAGTCTTTGGTGTAGCCGTAGCCGCCGAAGATCTGCACGGCTTCAGTGGAGATGCGCACCGCAGCCTCCGAAGCGTAGTATTTGGCCATTGCCGAGAGCGTAGTACTTTTCTCTCCGGTGTCCTTGAGCCGCCCGGCTTTGCGGGTGAGCAGTTCTGCGGCCTGTATCTGCACGGCCATATCTGCCAGTTTGAAGCTGACGGCCTGGAAATCGGCAATGGGCTTGCCGAACTGATGCCGCTCCTTGGCGTACTTCACCGAGGCTTCGTATGCGCCTTTGGCAATGCCCAGGGAGAGCGCCGCAATGGAGATGCGGCCGCCGTCCAGCACTTTCATGGATTGTATAAATCCCTCGCCTTCCTTGCCCAGCATCTGGCTGCGGTGTACGCGGCAGTTATCGAATATCAACTCGGTGGTTTCGGAGGCCCTCATGCCGAGCTTGTTCTCCTTTTTGCCCGCGCTGAAGCCCGGCGTTCCTTTTTCAATGACGAAGGCCGTCATGCCGCGGCTGTCCAAGAGTTCGCCGGTGCGCACGATGACCACGGCCACTTGCCCGGATTTGCCGTGGGTGATGAAGTTTTTGGCGCCGTTGATGACGAAGTAGTCGCCGTCGCGCTCGGCCACGCACTGCATGCGGCCCGCGTCGCTGCCGGTATTGGGTTCGGTAAGGCCCCAGGCGCCGATCCATTCGGCAGACGCTAATTTGGGCAGGTAGCGTTGCTTTTGCTCTTCGTTTCCAAACATCAGGATATGGTTCGTACAAAGAGAATTGTGCGCGGCCACCGACAGGCCGATGGAGCCGCACACCTTGGCGGTCTCTTCAATGATGGTGATGTATTCCTGGTAGCCGAGGCCGGCGCCGCCGTACATTTCCGGCACTAATACGCCCATGAAGCCGTGGTGGCCCATCTGCCGGAAAAGCTCGACGGGGAAGTGCTGGGTTTCGTCCCATTCCATGACGTGGGGCAAAATGTGCAAGTTGGCGAAGTCGCGCGCGCTCGCGCGGATAAGATCAAGACTGTCAAGTGTTTCAGTTGTCATTTTTGGTTGTTTGATTAGCGGCTTTTCGCCAAATATAAAGCGAAATGTCGGAAAATGTTCACCGGCCGGAAAAAAGAGTGCAACCCCTGGAAAAAATTCTTGTCTTTGCCAATAAATCAAACGGAAAGATCATGAGAATCTTGGCGCTACTCTTGTGCATGTGCATTTCCGTCAGTGCATGGCCTCAAAAAACAACCAGCCGGGAAGCCGCATTCCTCGGCATTCAGTCGGAAACCATTTCGAAGAAAAAGGCACAACTCCTCGGATTCAGCAACTATTACGGTAGTTATGTCTCGCGTGTGATACCCGGTACGCCCGCAGAAAAAGCCGGCCTTATGCCCTTCGACTACATTTTCGGCGTTGACAAATTCAATGCCGAAAAAGACCAGAGCCTTAGCGACATGCTGAGCCGCTACCGTGCAGGCGACGAGGCCGTGGTGCATTTCATGCGCCGGGGGAAAGCCCAAAAGGCCAAGGTGGCCTTCGCGCCCAAAACAAGCGCCGCAGTGGTGGCGGGTTCGGAGAAAAAAGCTTTCCTCGGCGTTTCGCCCGGTGGCGACGAAGACGAGCGCAATGAAAAACCCGGCGTGGAGATCAACGTGACCTCCAACTCTTCCGCTGCCGAAATGGGCCTCAAAGACGGCGACCGCATCATGGCCATCAACGGCTACTCCATGGTGGACTGGTCCGACATCTCCATCGCCGTCGGCATGCTCGCCGCCGGAGATGCCGTGGATGTGGAGTTTGAACGCGACGGCAGGAGAAAAACTGTCAAAGGGAACGTCAAATCCTACGACGAATCCCGCACCCGCACCGCTTACACCTGGGCGCCCAAGCCCGAAGAACGCGCTTTCCTCGGCATCAGCTCCAACAGTCTTACCGAGGAAAAAGCCGCCGCTTTAGGCTTTGACAACGCCTACGGCAGCTACGTCACCGAGATCATACCCGGAACCGCAGCCGAAAAAGCCGGCCTGCGGCCTTTCGACTATGTATATGGCATCGACGAACACCGAACCGGCCCGGATGCCGACCTGAGCGAATTGCTCAAGAAGTACAAGGTAGGCGATAAAGCCGTGGTGCACTACATACGGCAAGGCAAACCTATGACGGCTGAAGCGACCTTCAGCAATCGCACCGCTATGGGAGCGCCCAAAATTGTGGTGAAAACTCCCTGCGACAAACCCTTCCTCGGCGTAAGCGAAAGCCATTGGCGCGAGGAAAGTTCCGGGCGCGGCGTACCGGTGGACATCGTCGGCGGCTCCACGGCCGAAGCCATGGGCATGAAAAACGGCGACGTGATTCTCAAAATCAACGACTATCCCGTGGTGGACTGGAGCGATATTTCGGTGGCGATCTCCGCTATCAAAGTGGGTGAAGAGATTACCGTGCTCTTCCGCAGGGGCTCTACGGAAATAGAGAATACCATGCCCATCAAATCACAATGTGAAACCAAAGGCAGGGAAATGGGCTCCTGGGAGATCAACCTGGGCAAAGACTTCCCCTTCGGCGACATACTCAAAAAGCCCGAACCGCCGGCCGAAGGTTACGAACCGGTGAACATCAGCTCGGTGGTCGCGGGCTTCCAAAACCTGGAAGCTGCCGAAGCCGCCAATCTCAAAACCCGCTTCAATATAGACATTTCCGCCGCTAATGACCTCGCGCTGGAAGACGTGGGCTTGCAGCCCAACCCTGCCGTGGGCTTGTTCCGCTTGCAGTTCCGCCTGCCGGAAAGCGGCCTAACTACCGTGCGCATTTACAACTCCGCAGGCCGGTTGATCTACGAATATGAGCTCGGGGTGTTCTCCGGAGAATTCTCCGACGAGGTGGACATCTCGCAAAATGGAGCCGGCAATTACTACCTCGAGGTGCGCCAGGGCGAACGCTCGGCCTCCAGGAAGATCGTGCTCCAAAATTAATCCGGCAAGAACCAAGAAGTATTTTCTCAATATCGTCCCGTGGCCGCTTCCCGAAGGGGGGCGGCTTTTTTCGGTTTTTAACGCATTACTTCCCGGAACAAGCATAGGGCAGAGAGCATAGAGCATAGGGAACCAGTGGGCAGTGGGCAGTTCCAACCCGGAACCCGGAACAAGCAGAGAGCAGAAGGAACCCGGAACTTCCGCCGCCTGAATAGCGATGTTTTTTTCGCTAAACCCATCCCCATATCAAAACTTCTCCTTACCTTTGCGGCCTCTTTTGAGTAACCATATTTTTTCACCTTAAAAAGCATTCTTTCAATGCTCGACAACGAAAAAGAAATTCACGACGAGGAGTTGAACGAAACTCCCCAAATTGACGAAGCCTCCGACGCAATCGAAGGCATCGCAGAAACTGAAACGGCAGATGACGATGCACCCGAAGAAACGGAAGATATCGCCGAACCCGATGTGCTCATCGCAAGCGACGATGAGGAGGACGACATCCCCCTGCGCAAAGTGCTTCACGACGACATAGACGAAGAGCACGAAGAAGAGGATGAAGACCCGCTCGAACTCCACCTCGAACACTTCGCCGAAACCGCCCACGACGACTTCAACTGGAGTGCCGTCAACAAACACGGACAGGCCTACACCAAGGATGAGTTCAGCAAGTTCCTCGAACAATACGATGCCACCCTCTCCTCCGTTATTGAAAACGAAGTAGTGGCAGGGCGCGTTACCGCCATCAACGACGGCGACGTAGTGCTCGACATCGGATACAAATCCGACGGCCTGATACCCCTGTCCGAATTCCGCGACATGCCCGGCATCCAGGTCGGCGATTCCGTGGAAGTGTACGTAGAACAGCAGGAAGACGCCCGCGGCCGCCTTACCCTCTCCCGCCGCAAAGCCAAGCTCCTGCGCGCCTGGGAACGCATCGTGGACTCCTACACCAACGGCACCATCATCACCGGTGTGGTCATCAGCAAAACCAAAGGCGGCCTGATCGCCGACTGCGGCGGGTTGGAAACCTTCCTCCCCGGCTCCCAGATCGACATCAAGCCCATCATCGATTACGATGCATACGTAGGCAAATCCATGGAGTTTAAAGTGGTCAAGATCAACGAGACCATCAAAAACGCCGTGGTCTCCCACAAAGCGCTCATCGAAAGCGACCTCGCCGAACAGCGCCAGGCCATCATCGCCGGCCTCGAACGCGGCCAGGTACTCGAAGGTATCGTCAAGAATATTACCGATTTCGGCGCTTTCCTCGATCTCGGCGGCGTGGACGGCCTGCTCTACATCACCGACATCTCCTGGGGCCGCATCAACCACCCCAACGAGGTGCTTCAACTCAACCAAAAGGTCAATGTGGTGGTGCTCGACTTCGACGAGAACAAAAAACGCATCTCTCTCGGCCTCAAACAACTCACCCCGCACCCATGGGAAGTGCTCGACGCCACCGTAACCGAAGGCTCCGTAGTGAAAGGTCGCATCGTCAATATCGAAGACTACGGCGCGTTCCTCGAAATACTGCCCGGCGTGGAAGGACTTGTGCACGTGTCGGAAGTGTCCTGGAGCAACCAGCCCGTCAACGCACGCGAATACTTCCGCCTCGGCGAAGAGTGCGAAGCCCGCGTAGTGACCATTGACCGCGACGACCGCAAAATGTCGCTCTCCATCAAGCAACTCACCCAGGACCCCTGGAGCGAGATCGCCGACCGCTTCCCGGTCAACAGCGTACACCAGGGCGAGGTGAAAAACCTCACGCCCTACGGCGTATTCGTGGAGCTGGCGCCCGGCATCGGCGGCATGGTACACATCTCCGACCTGTCCTGGACCAAGCGCTACGCCCATCCCTCCGAGTTTACCAAGGTGGGCGAAAAGATCGCCGTCATGGTGCTCGACATCGACCGCGACAACCGCAAGCTCTCCCTCGGCCACAAACAAACCGAGGAGAACCCCTGGGATACTTTCGAGAACGTGTTCCCCGTCGGCTCTTACCACGAAGCTACCGTGTTGCGCCGCGACGACCGCGGGGCCATCGTGCAGTTGCCTTACGGCCTCGAAGCCTTCGCGCCGCTCAAGCACATGCGCAAAGACGACGGCACCCTCTGCGATCCGGAAGAAGTACTCATGGTGAAAGTCATCGAGTTCAACCGCGACGACAAGCGCATCCTCGTGTCGCACTCCCGCTACTTGGAGGACATCCGCCGCGAAGCCGACGAAAGCGTCAAAAAAGAACGCTCCGCCGAAACCGAACAGGCCCGCGCTGCCGTGAAAAAGGTCCAGTCATCCGTGGAAAAAGCTACCCTCGGCGATATGGACGTGTTTACGCAGTTGAAGGAGCAGTTGGGAGAGTCAGAAGATTCTCAAGAGAAATAAAGGATTAATTTTTTCAATCCAACTTAAACATGAGTCATCCCGAATTTTGACTATAGTCAAAGTTCGGGATGATTTTTTTTGTATACCCGACGAAAAATGGTTTGCGGAAAAATATAAACCATTTTTCATCGGGATAACTGATAGCCAGTGGTTTGCAAAAATGGGAAATTTTATGACTATGACCAGGGCGGGGCCCAACTTTATTAGCCCACTCAATAGAACATTCCTTATTTTTGACGCGCTCCAACAGGACGTTTTATTTACATTTCAATACTCAAGACTGCATACAAGGCTGTCTGCAAAGCGAATAATCATGACAATCATCGACGGGAAAGTACTTGCCCAAACCATCAAAGCCGAGATCCGCGAGGAGGTAGAATCCATCCAATCAGCCGGCGGCAAAATACCTCATCTCGCCGCCGTGCTCATCGGTGAAGACCCGGCCAGCCAGGTGTACGTGCGCAACAAGGTGAAATCCTGCGAAGAAGTGGGCTTCCACTCTACCCTTTTGCGCCGGCCGGCCGACATTGCGCAGGAAGAACTTATGAACATCGTATCAGACCTCAACAAAAACCCTGACATTGACGGGTTTATCGTGCAGCTTCCCCTGCCCAAGCACCTGAACGAGGAGGCCGTCACCCTCGCAATTGACCCCCGCAAAGACGTAGATGGCTTTCACCCGGTCAATTTCGGCCGCATGGCTCAAGGCCTGCCCTGTTACCTGCCTGCCACCCCTTACGGCATTCTCGAAATGCTGCGCCGTTACAACATACCCACCAGCGGCAAAGAGGTCGTTGTGGTGGGCCGCAGCAACATAGTGGGCACCCCGATGAGTATCCTGTTATCACGCAAGGCTTCACCGGGTGACGCTACGGTGACCATATGCCACAGCCGCACCCGCGACCTCGCTGCCCATACCCGTCGAGCCGATATCATCGTGGCGGCCATAGGCAGCGCTGATTTCATCAAAGGCGACATGGTGAAGGAGGGCGCAGTTGTAATCGACGTGGGCATGAACCGGGTAGAGGATCCTGCCGCAAAAAGCGGTTACCGGCTCACCGGCGATGTGGATTACGCTGCGGTAGCGCCAAAGGCATCTTTCATCACGCCCGTGCCGGGCGGCGTAGGCCAGATGACAGTGGTATCCTTACTGCTCAATACGCTCAAGGCAAGCAAGAAAGAAGTGTACGGATAAGAAATCTAACTCGAATCAATCACGAGAAAAGAATGGACTGCAAGTCAGGCAATATAGCTATCATCTCCCGAATCAAGGGTTTGTTGGCCCAATTAGAAGGCCGCGATTACTCGAAGCCCCTGGAGGTGTTGGGCGGGGCGAGTTTGGGACAACATTTCCGCCATATCCTGGATTTCTACCACTGTCTGCTTAGAGATATGCCCACAGGAACTGTTGACTACACCAGGCGGGAACGAAACCCGGCCATGGAAACAGCTCCCGGCGCAGCAGCAGCGGCATTTGAACAGATGACCACTGCGCTCCTTGCCGTAGAGGAAAGCGGGCTTTTGCGCGTCATGGGCGATTTTTCGGCTTCAGACGGGCTTCTGGACAGGCCCGTCTTGTTGTCTTCCGCAGGGCGGGAACTGATGTACGCCCACGACCATGCGGTACATCATCTTGCCATCATCCGCATCGGGTTGAAAGAAGCAGCTCCCGGAGTTGTTTTTGATCCCGATCTGGGATATGCCCCGGCTACGGTGCAATTCCGGGAGCAGAGAGCCTGAAGACCGGAGAGGTGAACAAGGGAAAAACGATCATTTTCCGAAAGCGTCTATCCAGGCCAGCATGCCGCCCTCCAAGTTGCGCACATTGCTGAACCCCGCCTGCTGCAGGATATACTGTACCGTGGCGCTTCGCCTGCCGGAACGGCAGTACACCACCACCTCATTGTTTTTGAAATCCTCCAGGTGTTCAACTGCGGCAGGAAAGTGGCCCATGGGAATGAGATGTCCGCCCACATTGAATTCGGCGTTTTCGTAAGGTTCCCGAACGTCGAGGAGAAGAAACTGATCCCCGCGTTCCATTTTGGCTTTAAGCTCTTTAACGTCAATGTCCATTATGGAAAAGGTGTTTTTGTTATTTGTTTAATCCACCCCAACGCAGACGGATAAACTTGGAAAAAATCAAAAATCATCAATCATCAATCATCAATCATCAATCATCAATCATCAATCATCAATCATCAATCAATTATCCCTTAACACCCGTTTGGCATTTCTGTTGAACCCGTCG
>CAZNYK010000022.1:0-40136 GCA_964577215.1 uncultured Saprospiraceae bacterium | reverse complement strand
CGAGGAGATCACGGCCAATGCCCGCGTCATCAGGAGCATACCCTTGCAGGCCGCCTTTTCCCAACACGGCATTCACCGTATAGAACTGCGCGGCGAGGTGCTCATTCGCAAAGACAGCTTCAAAAAAATAAATGAAGAGCGCGCCGAAGAAGGCCTCGCCCTTTTTGCCAACCCGCGCAACGCCGCCGCCGGGGGTCTGCGCATGAAAGACCCCAAAGAAACTTCCCGCCGCGGATTGGAAGCCTTTGTGTATCAACTCGGCCTGGCCGAAGACGCAGAAGGAGCCAACATCTCCGACCGCTTCGCCACGCACTACGAGAGCCTGGATTTCTTGGCCAAACTCGGCTTCAAGGCGCCCACCGTGGAGCGCAAGCTGTGCCGCAATATCGCCGAGGTAGCCGAATTCTGCGCAGAGTGGCAGCAAAAGCGCGAGGATTTCCCCTACGAAATTGACGGCATGGTGGTGAAACTCAACCGCCGCGACTGGCAGGAGCGCTGCGGCTACACCAGCCACCACCCGCGCTGGGCCATCGCCTACAAGTTCCAGGCCAAGCAGGCTACGGCCAAGCTGCTCAAGATCGAGTACCAGGTGGGCAAGATCGGCTCCATCACCCCGGTGGCCAAGCTGGAGCCGGTGCAGTTGGCCGGCGTCACAGTTTCCTCGGTATCCCTGCACAACGAAGATTTCATCCTCAGCAAAGACCTGCGCATCGGCGACCACGTGCTGGTAGAGCGCGCCGGCGACGTGATCCCCTACATCGTGAAACCCATCACCGAAATGCGCGACGGCTCGGAACTGCCCGTGGAGTTCCCCCGCTTCTGCCCGGTGAACGACACCGAAACGCCGGTGGCCTTGGTGCGCGTGGAGGGCGAGGCCGCCTGGCGCTGCCCGCATTGCGTGTGCGGCGCGCAAGACCTGGAACGCATCATCTTCCACGTGTCGAAAAACGCGATGGACATCGATGGCATGGGGCGTTCCATCGTGGAGCGCTTTTACGAACTCGGCTGGGTGCGCAGCATCGCCGATGTGTACCGTTTGGACTACGAGCGCATCGCCCAACTCGAAGGCTTCGGCCAAAAATCGGCGGCCAACCTGCGCGCTTCGGTGGACAAGGCCAAGGCCAACCCCATACACCGCCTGCTGCACAGCCTGAGCATACACCACCTGGGGCAGCGGGTGTCCAAACTCATCGCCGCCGAAGTAGAGCACGTGCTCGACCTGCGCAACTGGACGCTGGAGGAATTCACCCACATCAAGGATGTAGGCCCGGTAGTGGCCGAAAACATCATGGCCTGGTTTGCCGAGCCGCACAACACCGCCATGCTTGAGGAGATGGAACAACTCGGCGTAAACCTGCGCCAAACGGAGGACGACCGCCCCAAAGCCGCTTCCGGCGACGGGCCGCTTGCCGGCAAAACCATCCTCTTCACCGGTACGCTGCAAACCATGGGCCGCAAGGAAGCGCAGTCCAAAGCCGAAGCCGCCGGCGCCAAAAACATCAGCGCCGTGAGTTCCAATCTCAATATCCTGGTAGTGGGCGCCGAGGCCGGCTCCAAACTCAAAAAGGCGCAGGCCTTAGGCACGGTGACGATATGGACCGAGGAGGAGTTTTTGCAGTTTATCCAACTATCGGGCATGTAAGGGCAAGAAGTCGAATGAAGACCCGGGCCTGAATATGTACGACCATGACGCGAAGTACCACATTCCGGGTGTGTGCAGGTATTTTTTTCCCCCGGTTCCATTTGCTATCCGTAATTTTACCCCGATGAAAAAGCGAGAGGAAACCACTGCCGGTGCGCCTGACGAACGCCGGATAAAAAAATCATATGGTCGGCGAGGGCTTGTATTGGCACTGTCGGCCTTCATTTCGGCCTTGCTCCTGCTGCCGGGCTGTAGGCCCAAGAGTACGGCGCCGGAAGCCGGTACCCTGTTCAGCGAAATGCCCGCTGCGTACACCGGCATCCGGTTCTTCAACAAGCTGGAACACACGGAAGAATTCAATACCTACACCTTCCGGAATTTCTACAACGGCGGCGGCATAGGCATCGGGGATATCAACAACGACGGCCTGCCCGACCTGTTCTTCTGCGGCAACATGGTATCCAATCGCCTGTACCTCAACAAAGGCAATTTCCAGTTTGAAGACATCACCGGCAAAGCCGGACTCAACAGCGAAGGCGCATGGACAACCGGCGTGAGTATGGTGGACATCAACGGCGACGGCCTGCTCGACATTTACATCTGCAAGTCCGGAGACCCCAACAGCCCCAAACGCCGCAACGAACTCTTCATCAACAACGGCGACCTAAGCTTCACGGAACGCGCAAAAGAATACGGCTTGGACGACAAGGGCCTGTCTTCCCATGCCGTGTTTTTTGACTATGACGGCGACGGCGACCTTGACTGCTACCTGCTCAACAATTCCATCCGGTCTGTCGGCGGCTACGACCTCGTCAAAGACCAGCGCCTCATCCGCGACTCCCTGGGCGGCAATAAGCTCTACCGCAACGACGGCGGCCGCTTCACCGACGTGAGCGAAGAGGCCGGCATCTACGGCAGCGCCATCGGCTTCGGCCTCGGCGTCACCATCGGCGATGTAAATCTGGATGGATGGCCCGATATTTTCGTGTCCAACGATTTTTTTGAACGGGACTACCTGTATATCAACAACCGCGACGGTACCTTCAGCGAGACGCTCGAAGCCCGCATGCAGGAGATCAGCCTCGGCTCTATGGGCGCCGATATGGCCGACATCAACAACGACGGCATGCCCGACATCTTCGTCACCGAGATGCTCCCCGAAACCGATGCCCGCATGAAAACCAAAACCCAGTTTGAAAACTGGGACAAATACCAGCTCAACATCCGGCAGGGCTATCACCGGCAGTTCACCCGCAATATGCTGCACCTCAACCAGGGCGAAGGGTATTTCAGCGATATCGGCCGCCTGGCCGGCGTACACGCTACCGACTGGAGCTGGGGCGCGCTCATATTCGACATGGACAACGACGGACTCAAGGACATTTTTGTGGCCAACGGCATCTACAAAGACCTCACCGACCAGGACTATATCAACTTCTATTCCGATCCCGACAACGTGCGCCAGTTGCTCAATCAACAGGGCAAAGGTATCAAAGCGCTCATTGACGCCATGCCTTCAGAGGCCGTTCCCAACTATGCTTTTCACAACCTCGGCGCTCTGTCCTTTGTCAACCGGGCAGTTGATTGGGGCTTGGCTGCGCCGAGCTTTTCCCACGGCTCCGGCTATGCCGACCTGGACAACGACGGCGACCTCGATCTCGTGGTCAACAATGTCAACATGGCGCCCTTCGTCTATCGCAACAATGCAGAAAAATTCCATACCGGCCGCCGTTTTCTCACGCTTTCGCTAAAAGGCGCCGCGCCTAATACCGGCGCCATTGGCGCGCAGGTCACCATTCGCCATGCCGGTGAAACCCAGTTCCGGGAACTGCATCCCATGCGAGGCTTTCAGTCCTGCGTGGACCCCCGCCTGCATTTCGGGCTGGGCAGTTGGGAAAAGGTAGATAGCCTGATCCTGCGCTGGCCCGACGGGCGATACACCGTGCTGACAAACGTGCCGGCGAACCAATTTCTCCTTTTGGATCAAAAAGACGCCGGACCCGGTTCGCCCGGTTCCTCCCCCGCCCCTGCACCTGTGTTTGTAAACCTCAGCGGCCGGGCCGGGCCGGAATTCACGCACCGCGAAAATGATTTTGTGGATTTCGATCGCGATCAACTCATCTATCACAAACTCTCCCGCGAGGGGCCGGAAATGAGCGTGGGAGATGTGAACGGGGACGGCTTGGACGATGTTTTCATCGGCGGGGCCAAAGACCAGCCGGGCGTATTGCTGCTTCAAGGACGGGATGGAAAGTTTCGCCCCGGCAACCAGGCGCCGTTTCAGCAAGATGCCGTTTCTGAAGACATCGGCAGCGTCTTTTTCGACGCTGACGGCGATGGCGACCTCGATCTGTACGTTGCAAGCGGAGGCAATGAGTTCCCATCCAGTTCTACCGCCCTTGCCGACCGCCTGTACATGAACGACGGGCGCGGCAATTTCAGCAAATCCAACCAGGTATTGCCCTCGTTCAATTTCGAGAGCAGTTCCTGTGTGCGCGCTGCCGACTTCGACGGCGACGGCGACCTCGACCTCTTCGTCGGGGTACGGCTCAAGCCCTTCGTGTACGGAGTGCCCGCGAGCGGCTACCTGCTCGAAAACGACGGCAAGGGCAATTTCCGGGATGCGACCCGCGAACGCGCCCCCGGCCTGCTGAGTTGCGGCCTTATCACCGACGCTCGCTGGGAAGACATAGACGGCGACGGCGACCCCGATCTCATCGCAGCCGGAGAATGGATGCCGCTGCGCATTTTTCTCAACGAAAAAGGCCGATTGAAAGAAACCACTGCCGAGGCCGGCATGGGTAAAACCAACGGTTTCTGGCATTGCGTCATCACCGCTGATGTGAACAACGACGGCCTGCCCGACATCATCGCCGGGAATATGGGCCTGAATACCCGTTTCAAGGCCTCGGCAGAGCGGCCCGTGACCATGTACGTCAACGATTTTGACCAAAACGGCGCCGTAGAGCAGATCATTACCGCTTTCAACGGCGATCAGGCATATCCGCTTGTGTTGCGCCACGACCTGGTGCGGCAAATCCCATCCCTCAAGAAAAAATACCTCAAATTTGAAAACTACCGCGAACAGACCATAGAGGATGTTTTTACGCCCGGGCAATTAGAGCGCGCCGTGAAAGCGGAGGTGTTGGAAACCCGCTCCATGCTGTTCCTCAACAAGGGGGCGGGAAAGTTCGAGCCTGTCCCACTGCCCGTGGAAGCTCAGTTTGCACCGGTGTTTGCGCTCTTAGCACACGATTTTGACGGCGACAACCACCCCGACATCCTCCTCGGCGGCAATTTCTACCATGCCAAGCCTGAAGTGGGCATCTACGCGGCGAGTTACGGATTGCTGATGCGCGGCGATGGAAAAGGCGGATTCCGCCCCTTGCCCTTCTCTGAATCCGGCATACGCATTCCCGGAGAAGTGCGGGACATGGCGCGCATCCGGGCCGGCGGGCGAAATTTAGTACTGGTAGCCAGGAACGATATGGCGCTGGAAGTGTTAGGGTATTGAAAATTTGGAATAACTATGAAACCAATACTGGGAAGCGCCATCGTGTCGTTCCTTTTTACTCTGGCAGCCTGCTCCGACGGCAGCGCCTATCTGCTGATGGAAAAGCGCGAAATGGCTCGCGGCGTGCGCTACGACAGTTTGTTTTTGGGATTGGCTTTCGGCATGGAGCGCCAGGCTTTCTTTGACCATTGCCGACAACTCAATGCGGATGGTATAATAAAGGAGGGGCCGGGCGGCGCCACCGTGGAGTACAAGCTGAACGACTGGCCATACCCGGGGCGGATGAATTTCTACCCCAGCTTTGACGACGACAACCGCATCTACAAGTTGCCGGTCTCTTTTCAATACGATGCATGGGCGCCCTGGAACAGGGCCCAATGGTCGGACAGCCTGCTGCCCGTAGTGGTGGACATGCTGGAGCAGTGGTACGGCGGCGGCTTTCTGAGGATCGAACCGGAAGACGTGGAATACAAATCGCCCGTGTACGCCAAGGTGGACGGCAACCGCCGCATCGCCGTATTTAAGGAAGACGACATGAAGGTGAAGGCGATCTTTACGGACCTGACCTCGCCGAAGGTGCAGAAGAAGAGCAAGGGAATGAAAGACTGACACAGATATTTCCCTAACTTCGCCTCTCAATGAAAAATTTCATACCTGATGAAAAGAGCGGCTATTGGATTATGGAGTACCTTTTTGCTCATTTCAGCCTGCAGGCATAAGCCCGCAGATATCCCTCCCGGCGACACCCTCTTTACGCTCATGCCCGCTTCATACACCGGCGTATCATTTGAAAACCGGCTGAAGTACGACAAAGATTTCAACATTTACACCTACCGAAACTTCTACAACGGCGGCGGCGTAGCCATTGGCGACATCAACAACGACGGCCTGCTCGACATATACCTTAGCTCCAACATGGGGCCTAACCGGCTCTACCTCAACAAAGGCAATTTCCAGTTTGAAGACATCACCGACAAGGCAGGCGTGGCCGGAACACGCGCCTGGAGCACCGGCGTGAGCATGGCCGACATCAACGGCGACGGCCTGCTCGACATCTACGTTTGCAACTCCGGCAATGTGAACGGCGACAATAAACAAAACGAACTTTTCATCAACAACGGCGACCTTACCTTTACCGAACGCGCCGAAGCCTACGGCCTTGCCGACAAAGGCTACTCTACCCACGCGGTTTTTTTTGACTATGACAAGGACGGCGATCTCGACTGCTATATGCTCAACAACTCCTACCAGGCCATAGGCTCCTTCAACCTGCGCAAAAACGAACGCCCCGTCCGCGATCCCGAAGGCGGCGATAAACTCTACCGCAACGACGGAGGCCGGTTTACTGACGTAAGCGAACAAGCCGGCATCTACGGAAGCGTCATAGGTTTCGGCCTCGGCGTCACCGTTGGCGATGTGAACGGCGACGGGTGGCTCGATATGTACATCTCCAACGACTTCTTCGAACGCGATTACCTCTACATAAACAATCGCAACGGTACCTTCAGCGAAGTGCTCGAACAGCAAATGCGCTCCATTTCCGGCGCTTCCATGGGCGCCGATATGGCCGACATCAACAACGATGGCCTCCCCGATATCTTCGTCACCGAAATGCTCCCCGAACCCGAAGACCGCATCAAAACCAAAACTACCTTTGAAAACTGGGACCGCTACCAATACGGCGTCAAAAACGGGTACTACCACCAGTTTACCCGCAACATGCTCCAACTCAATAACGGCGACGGCACCTTCAGCGAAATCGGCCGATTGGCCGGCGTTGAAGCCACCGACTGGAGCTGGGGCGCGCTCATGTTTGACATGGACAACGACGGCCGTAAAGACATTTTCGTCGCCAACGGCATATTCCAGGACCTCACCGATCAGGACTTCCTCAACTTCATTGCCGATGATGAAATGAAGCGCTCCTTTATCACCGAAGAGGGCGTGGACTACAAAAAACTGATTGATGTAATTCCCTCCGAAGCCATTCCCAACTATGCTTTTCACAACCAGGGGGGGCTGGATTTTACAAACAAAGCCCTGGAATGGGGGCTGGCTACGCCGAGCTTCTCCAACGGCTCAGCTTATGCCGACCTGGACAACGACGGCGATCTCGACCTCGTGGTCAACAACGTCAATATGCCCGTTTTTATCTACCGGAATGAAACCGGGCATTTGCATCCCGAAAACCGGTATCTCCGCATTGTCCTGCAAGGCGAAGGGAAAAACACCCATGCGCTCGGTTCCCGCATCAGTATCCGGCACCAGGGGCAGCAATGGCGCCTGGAACAGATGCCCATGCGCGGTTTTCAGTCCACCATTGATCACCGTCCATGCTTCGGCCTCGGCCCCGTACCCGTTGTGGATACCCTCATCATAGAATGGTACGATGGCCGCATAACCCTCCTGACCGGGGTAGAGACCAACCGGGAGTTGTCGCTCTCCATCGGGGAGGCCATGCCCCAGGGAAGCCTTCCTCCTGCTGTGCCGGTAGCCGCGCCGCTCTTTACCGAAATACGCAACGGAGGAATAACCGGCTTTGTACATGTGGAAAACGAATTCGTGGATTTTGACCGCGACCGGCTCATCTATCACATGCTCTCCACCGAAGGGCCCCGCATCGCTACCGGCGACGTGAACGGCGACGGACGCATGGATTTCTACATTGGAGGAGCCAAAGACCAGGCCGGCGCGCTTTTTGTGCAAACGGCCTCCGGCGGGTTCCAGCGACAACCTCAAGCCGTTTTTGAAGAAGACAAAGTCTCTGAAGATACAGATGCGCTGTTTTTCGACGCCGATGGGGATGGCGACCTCGACCTGTACGTAGCCAGCGGAGGCAGCGAGTTTCCTGCCTCCTCCGTCGCGTTGGCCGACCGCCTTTACCTCAATGACGGACGCGGGCGATTCAGCAAGGCGCCCCCGCAATCCCTGCCTTTCGGCAAGTTTGAACCCACAGCTTGTGTGCGGGCCGCCGATGTAAACGGCGACGGGCATTTAGACCTCTTTGTGGGCATACGCCTTCGCCCCTTTCTCTACGGCGTGCCCGCCAGCAGCTACCTGCTGCTCAACAACGGCGCCGGCCGCTTCCTCGATGTCACTTCGGACTATGCGCCCGCACTCAAAGATATCGGCATGGTGCGCGATGCGTTGTGGTCTGATTATGACGGCGACAGCGCTCCCGATCTCATCATAGCCGGCGATTGGATGCCGGTGCGGGTGTTCAAAAACAACCGCGGGAAGCTGGAAGATCAAACCGGCGCAGCGGGCCTCGCCCCGTATAGCGGATGGTGGAATCGAATTCAATCCGGCGATTTCAACGGGGACGGACGGCCCGATTACGCGATCGGCAACCACGGGCTCAACTCCCGGTTCCGCGCACCCGAAGGCCGGCCGGTAAGTATGTACATCAACGACTTTGACCAGAACGGCACAGTGGAGCAAATCTTCTGCACCTACAACGGCGACAAATCGTACCCCATGGTGCTCCGCCACGATCTGGTGGCGCAAATCCCCTCTCTCAAAAAACAATACCTGAAGTACGAGAACTTCAAGGGCCAAACCATTGACGAAATATTCACCCCGCAACAAATGGAGCGCGCCGTCAGGGTGGAAGCCGCCTGGCTGGCTTCTTCCGTGATGATGAATAACGGCGACGGCACCTTCACGGTACAGGCGCTTCCCATGGAGGCTCAGTTTGCGCCCGCTTACGGCCTGGCTGTTGACGATTTCGACGGGGACGGATATCCGGACATTCTCATGGCCGGCAATCTCTACAGGGTCAAACCCGAAGTGGGGCGCTACGATGCCGATTACGGACTGCTTCTGCGCGGAGACGGCAAGGGCAGCTTCAGTCCGCTGCGCTCCCTGCTTTCGGGCTTTCGAACCGATGGAGAGGTACGCGACCTGGCATTGTTGGTTCGGGGGAAGGAAAAATGGGTATTAGTGGCGAAAAATAATTCCGGGATGCAGGTATTCAGGTATTGATTTCTTCTTTCACCTCAAACGGCTCTACATGCAACCTTGCCAGTTCATGCATGACCACCACTGCGGTGACTGCGGTGATGAAAGAAGCGATCGCAGCGCCCGCCACCGGGATGGACATCAGCACCTTGAACACCAGTCCTATGGCCAAGCCCACGCCGAGGTACCCGCGCATGAACTTGCCACTGTCTTTTACCGACATGCCGAACTGCTCCTGGTAGCTGTCCACGATTACGAAACCGACAAAATAGCACTTGACAGCAAAGATCAGCACGGGCGCCAGGAAGCCCAGGAAACCGAATATGCCGAAGGCGATCTTGATGAAAAGCACAAAAACCGATTCCAGTACAAACGCCCGGACGGTGAGCTGAAGCGCCCGTTTTTGGGAGTTGATGAAATCGTTGAAATCGACGTGCGAGGGCTTGCCGGTGAGTTCGTCCATGGCCCTGTTGCTGATATGGTAAATAACGACCATGAACAAAAACAACACCACGTACTTCATCCCTCCGGTGAAGAGAAATCCCAGTCCGTCTTTCCACATTTTCCCCGACAAGTCGGCAAAGCTGTACACTACATTGGTTGACCCTTGGGAAAAGCTGCGCCACCAGTCCAGGAAAATGCCCATAAAACGCAGGCTGATAATAAATGCTACAGCCACTAATATCTTTGACACCCAGCCGTAGCGCAGCAGTCCTTCCCAAAGGCGGTTGTCCCGGAGGAAACGCCAGGAGCGCGGAAAAGCCTGCATGGTGAAAAAGAATTGATCTACATACGCTGAAACGGGACGGAAAGACATATCTCGGTATTTTCGTTTGATCCGCAAATTAAGCCAATATGCACCTGAAGATGAATTTTTTCGACAAGAAACATGCACACCTGCACGGGATCGCCTTCCTTCAATACCGATGCAACGGGTATGGTTCTAACAGGATGCCACTTCAGCTTTCGGGGGCGTGCCGGAGATGCCCGGATACGCTATGATCCCGGATATTGGGGTGATCATTACCTGTATTTTTCAAAGCCCTGGTGAGCCTCATCCGGCAGTAAATACTTTCGGCGTACCGTACATGACAGGAGACATAAACGCGAGGTTGCACTTTGAGGCAATATTCTGGGCAAAACTTCTAAATTCGCGCTTGTAAACCCGGTAACCAGTGGTTTGCGAATTTAGATTTTTGCAAACCACTGGCTATCAGTTTCGCCGGGCATAAAAACAATGCGATTATGAGAATGCTGAATTTATTGTTGTTGTTGCTGCTGCTTGCTTCCTGCCGTCCTGCTCCTGAGGAAACCCCCGATCTGATCCTGATCAACGGCAATATATACACGGTGGATGCCAAGCAGTCCACCGTTCAAGCTATTGCTGTAAAAGGAGATCGCATCCTGAAAACGGGCGCCAACGAAGAAATAGAAAAACTGCGCCGCGAAAACACCGAGGTGATTGACTTGGAGGGCCGTTTTGCCATGCCGGGTTTCATCGAGGGGCACGGGCACTACGCAGGCCTCGGCAGCAGCCTGATGAACCTCAACTTCCTGAAAAGCAAAAGTTGGGACGAGATCGTTGCCATGGTGGAGGAACGCGCCAAAACCGCCAAGCGGGGCGATTGGATCGTGGGGCGCGGCTGGCACCAGGAAAAATGGACTAAACCCATAGAAAAAGCCGTTCTGGGTTATCCCTATCACGACGGGTTGAGCGCCATATCGCCCGACAACCCGGTGATCCTTCATCACGCCAGCGGGCACTCTCTTTTCGCCAATGCAAAAGCCATGGAACTGGCCGGCATCACCGCCGATACGCCTGATCCAGCCGGCGGGGAGATCGTGCGCGATGCCCGCGGCACGGCCATCGGCGTATTTGAAGAGCGGGCCATGAGCCTCATCACCCAGGCTTACCGGGCCTATCAGGCTTCACTTTCAGCTGAGCAGAAAAAAGAAGAATGGCTCAAAGGCATAGAGCTTGCCGAACAGGAATGCCTCTCCAAAGGTATTACCTCATTCCAGGATGCAGGCTCCAGCTTTGAGGAAATTGAGTGGTACAGGGAACTGGCTGAGGCCGGAAAAATGAACGTGCGGCTCTGGGCTATGGTGCGCCATCCCTACCACACTCTCAAGGACCGCCTCGACGGTTTTCCGCTTATCGGACTGGGCAACGGTTTCTTCACGTGTCGAGCCATCAAGTCGGAATTCGATGGCGCCCTGGGCGCTTACGGCGCCTGGCTGCTGGCCCCTTACAACGACAAGCCGGGCTTCCTCGGTCAAAACACGACTCCCCTGGAAGAGGTGCGCCGCATCGCCGGGCTTGCCCTCCGGCACAATATGCAGCTTTGCGTACATACCATAGGCGACAGGGCCAACCGCGAGTTGCTCGACCTCTGCGAAGAGGTATTCAAAAACACACCTCAAGCCAAAGACTTGCGCTGGCGAAGCGAACATGCACAGCACATTGACCCTGCGGATATTCCACGCTTTGCGCAAACCGGCATCATCGCCGCCATGCAGGGCATACACTGCACCTCCGACGCCCCCTTCGTGGTAAAACGCCTCGGTGAGGAACGCGCCCGCACAGGGGCATACCCATGGCGCAGCCTACTGGATGCCGGAGCCGTAGTGACCAACGGCACGGATGCCCCGGTGGAAGATGTGAGCGCCATTGAAAGTTATTATGCTACCGTAACCCGCAAGCGCGCCGACACCGGAATGGCTTTTTTCCCGGAGCAGTGTATGACCCGGCCCGAAGCTGTTTATTCTTACACTATGGCCAATGCGTACGCCGCCTTCGAGGAAAAGGATAAGGGCTCGCTGGAACCCGGCAAACTGGCCGATATCGTTGTACTCAGCAACGACCTGCTCTCCTGCCCGGAGGAGGATATTCTCAAAACAAAGGTATTGATGACGATCGTGGGAGGAAAGGTTAAATTCAAATCAGAGTGAACCTGCCGGCAGTAACTTTTGAATGCTTGACTTTTGAGGCGCTCAATCTCGTTCAGTTGTACCGGGTGCTTGCCCTGCGCCAGGAGGTCTTTATCGTGGAACAAACCTGTTACTACCAGGACGCCGATGGCAAAGACCTGGATGCCTGGCACCTGCTGGGTACGGATTCTGCGGGCGACCTGGTAGCATACGCCCGCATTTTACCTCAGGGAGTGGCCTATCCCGACTACCCGGCCATAGGCCGCATCATCACCTCCGCCAAAGTGCGCCGCAACGGCACAGGCAGGGCTTTGGTAGCGGAGGCCATTGCCTGCTGCGAGCGGCTTTGCGGCCCCGGCCCTATTAAGATCGGAGCCCAATCCTACTTGGAGCAATTTTACCGCAGCTTCGGCTTCGAGGTAGTGGGAGAGCCTTATTTGGAGGACGGAATTCCGCATTTGCACATGATCAGAGCTTAAACCCGATAAAAAATGGCGTGCGAAAAAATGTGCACCATTTTTCATCGGGATAATGGACAGCCAGTGGTTTGCAAAAGTAGAAATTTGCAAACCACTGGCTGTCGGATATAAAATCCAAATCCGCCAATCACCGGCTATCTGATATAAATTTTTCCGGCAAGATTTTTGGTTATTTCGATGTAATGTATACCTTTGCTACCATTGTTATGAATTTTAATTAGGTCGCGCTCATGGATGAAGTACACAGTCAAGGCCGGAAGGCTTTGCTTATACTCGTTTTTTTTACACTCGGAAGCACCTTGTTATTCGCTTTTTCACCGGCTAATGCTTCCTCTTCAGATTCTACTGCCTTCAATGCCACCTCACTGGTAAACCTCGAATCTGACCTCCGGCATGACATTGTCGGGTTCTCCACAAATTACCTGGGATTAAAATACCGGTATGCGGGTCGCCGCCCGGAGACAGGCTTCGACTGTTCCGGATTTACCCATTTTGTCATGGGCACTTTCGGCATTTCACTCTCTCCCTCCTCTGTTCAGCAATCGCATCAGGGTGAAAAGATCAAAGTGCAGGACACTGAAGCCGGCGACCTGATCTTCTTCCGCCGCAGTGCGCGCAGCCGGATATCGCATGTGGCCATGGTGGTGTCCAATGATGAAAACGGCCTGTTTATCATACACAGCACTTCCCGTGGAATCGTCATAGACAACCTGATGAAATCTGCCTACTGGCGCCCCAAGATTTACTCAGCGCGCCGGGTGATCAACGTCAACCAGGAAGAAACCATGGCGGCCATCCAGTCCCTTTTTGAATGTGACGGAACACTCCCGTCTGAAGATGAGGCAGTAATGAGCGAGGATGTTGCCATTGCAGACAATGCCGATTTCCTTTGCGTGGAACCGTTGCCTACTTTGCCTTTGCGGGTTATTTCGCGATAAAGAGGATCATTTCATTCCGCCGCTGATTTTTTCCCCGTTGCGAAATTCGTATTCCAGCGTAACTTCCCCGTCTTTGTCATAGGCCCGGTACGTGCCGTGTTGGATGCCGTCTTGATATTCTGTAGTAAACTGAAGCCAGCCTTCGCGTACAAAGTACTGCCGGTGGGTGCCATGCATCTTGCCTGCCTTGTACTCAGCCTCTTCCTCCGGGCGCCCGAAGCGGTACTTTACCCAGTAGCCGTCTAATTGGTTGTCCTTGTAGGTAGCCAGGAGCGTAATCTGCCCAATTTCATTAAAGAAAATATAAAGCCCGTTTTGGACGCCGGCTTCGTATGTGATCAATTTGTAAGGAAGGCCGGTCTTGGGGTACATAGCAAGCCACTCGCCGGTTTTCCGGTTATTCTCATCAAGGTAGCCCTGTTCGAGCACTTTTCCGTTAGCCTGGTTGCGCAAAATGGCTCTTCGCATTTTTGTTCCGGGCAGCGGAGTGAGTTCATAGTTGCCGTAGTCTTCGGAGGCTGCAGGCTGCACCGGCTCGCTGCTTGTTCCCGGATTCCCCGGCGCTGTGGAGTTTTTGCAGGCAGCTGCGCCGAGCAACAATAACAAGAAAAGTATTATTTTTGACATGTTAATTGGTTTTGAAGAGGCAAAGTTGGGGAAAGAAATGGATAAATGATTGATGATTGATGATTGATGATTTTTGATTTTTGATTGTTGGCTTAACGACAGAACGACGAACTAAATATTATGAGAAACCGCTCTTTATTTGTTTTCCCGGCGCTTGCACTGGCGTTGGCGGCCTGTACTTCCGATCCCGCACCGGAGCTTACGGCTGTTATTCCGGGCGGTTTTCGCATGGATGTCACGGAGGTCACGGTGGCAGATTTTCGCCGCTTTGTGGAAGTAACCGGCTACGTCACCACGGCAGATAGTTTGGGGTGGTCCGGCTATTTCGATCACACCTTGCCGGGATGGGTGGTAGCCGAGGGCGCCAACTGGGCGTCGCCTGACGGGCGCCGGCGCGCTCCTGCCGACGAGCCGGTTACGCAGGTGAGCTATTACGACGCCTGCGCATACTGCCGCTGGAAAGGCGGAGAATTGCCCAGCGCAGCCCAATGGGATGCAGCCGCCGGCACAGAAGTAATGCCAGGCAATATCTGGCAGGGGCCTTTCCCATATCGCGATGAAGGCAGCGATGGATTTGCGGCCATGATCGCTCCTGTGGGCAGCTTTGCCCCCAACGCTTACGGCCTTTATGACATGTTCGGCAATGTTTGGGAGTGGACAAGCGAGGTGCCTGAAGAATCCCAACGCAGCGGCACGGCATTCATAGCGGGACAGGAAACAGGAGTGAGCATCCGCAAGGGAAGGATCATAAAAGGAGGGAGTTTTCTCTGCGACCTGGAGCTTTGCTCCGGCTTTATTCCCGAGCGCTTCCAGGTAGCGGAAGAAGACTCCGGCCTGAACCACTTAGGCTTTCGCTGTGCATATGCGGAGGAAATATCAAGCAAATGACCGGTTCAATTGAGCCAAACCACCACTCCATCGGCGATGTAGCCCGGTTTGAGGAAATCGCGCAAATAGGTCTCCGCATCGGTGCGCGACTGGAACGAGCCGATGACCACACGGTACAGGCGGCTGCCGTCATTTTGAAAATTCTCTTTGATCAGCACTCCGCCGGCGCCTTGGTTGCGAAGGCTCTCCTGGCGGCGCAGCGCATTGTCGTACACCGAATAAGCGCCTACTTGTACCCCGTATCCGCCTGAGGCGCCGCTCGGCGCAGGCCCGCGGTAGCCGAGTGCAGGAGTAGCGGCTTCATAACTGTTTATGCCTCTTGCAGTGAATTCATTTCCATAAGCATTGTAGGAGGGAGCCGGCGCCGCAAGCCTGGCGCGATTGGGATTCACGGGGTTGGTCTCGGAATACCCCACAGATTCGATCCGCACCCAGGCTTTGCCGTTTTTGAGCAAGTCGATTTCCATGGCCGCTGCAAAAGAGAGATCGATAATTACCCCGTTGCTGAAGGTGCCCCTGTCATTGACGCGCACCGTCACGCTCCGGCCATTGTCCAAGCGGGTTACTTTAAGCAGGGTTCCTTTGGGGTGATACGGGTGTGAGCAAGTGAGTTCTTCCTTGTAGTAAACTTCGCCAAGTGCAGTGGACTGGCCGTGGAGGTAGTCGGCATAGAACATGGCGATGCCCTGTTCGCCAACCGCAGGGGTATAGTACTGAGCAACGGCGTTGAACACTCCCGACGTGAGGAAACATACCGCAATGGCTTTGAGCAAATGGTTCATGGTTTTTAAATTTTACTGCAAAGATAACCTGCAAAACCTTATTGCGCTACAGTTTCAGCCGGAACGGGTTTCTTTCGCATCAAAATACGGCCCCAGGGAAAGTACTTTTCCCTTTCGTATGCTTCACCCAGAAGCTCCACTTTGCTATCTTCAAGATAGTAATAATCAAATCCGCTGTCCGGGCGAATGTCTTCGTTGGTAGGCAATGGATATATGTGTTGCAACGGAATGGTGACACGGTAAAATTCTGCCGCCGGGTAAAAAAGCCAGCTCGTGCCCATGCTCACGTTTTTTTGACGGGATGCCCCCAGGTCTTCAACATAGAGCATTACATCTTTGGTGTTTTGATCATACCACCACTCGCGGTAGTAGCGCACATCGGCTGCCCTGACCAGGTTCCACGTCAGGGTAAACAGCAGCAGCACAGAAACCGGCATTTCCCAGCGGGGCTTGCGCTCTGACCTTGCAGTAATTACAAGCAGACCGACCGCAAAAACGGCGCTCATGAGCGGCATGAGCGGCACGGCAGTGCGGTTGACCAAATATACAGACCCCAGCAGGTGGTGCTGTGCAACCATGGCTGCCACACTTAGCAGGAATGCCAGGCCGGCCGCTGCCAAAAAAATACCGGAGGCGGCAAGCCCCCTGTTGCGAAGGCGCAAAAAAGCAAAAACCATGATTGCCGCAAAGATCATATAAGCCATTCCGCTCAGCACGGGCACGGTCGCATCGCCGAGATACGCATTGCCGTAAAGGGGGTTCTTGATCATAGATTCCAAAGACTCCCACAAGCTTCCGGCGCCATATTGGAACTCCCCGCCCTGCCGCAAAAAGCGGATCGGGCGATGCAGTACCAGCGCCAGGATCACGGCCGTTCCGCCAAATACTGCCGAAACGCGCAACAATGAACGCCGGTCTTCCACCAGCATAAATAAGAAGGTAGCCCCGCCTATTGCGACAAACACATTGAGCGCAACGAAATTGGCCAGGATTGCCGCCACTAAAGCAAGGCAGCAAAATATCAAATGGGCGGTTTGCCGGTTATGCCACCAGGCAAACCAGAAGGCGATCCCAGACAAGACCAGTCCTGCACATAGACCGTAACCGCGGGCAAGGGCAAAAAAATCGATCAGGTAAGGGTTGAAGTTCAGCAAGGCGAATGCTGCCAGGCCCGGCAAAAGCCGCCTGGTGAGCCGCAGCACCATGAATGCGCTGCCGGCTAAATACAACAGGTAACCTGCCAGGTTCGGGAGCCGCATACCCAGTTCCGTAGGCCCCAACCACTTGATGGTTTGCTGCCAAAGCAAAGTGTTGAGCAGGTGATTGTTGGCGCTCTTCCAGCAGTCGGGCGAATACAGGCAGGTAAAAAAATCAGACCGGAGATGGTGGAAGTAAGTAGAGGCCTCGTCGTGTGTGATGGACGCAAGCCCCGCTTTGGCAAAAGCATAGCACCAGAGCGCCGTGGCGGCGGAGGCCAGTATGACGGGAAGTGCGACAGAAGGAGAAGCGTTGGCGCCGGAATCCATGCCCAAAGATGTAGTCGGTGAAAAAAATCAGGCCCAAAAGTAAAATTTTTCAACGATGGGGATGCGAAGCGCAGATAATCTTCTACATTTGTTTGCCATGGTTTAGATTGCACTTCCCTAAATGAATGTTGTAACGAAACGGTTTATCGAATGCTTTGAACAACTCAAGAACGACAACCGCGTGCGTTCCGGGAGGCAGTTTGCCGTGTCTTTGGACTACCTGCCCCAGAGTTTTTCCGAGATCATGAATGGTAGAAGGGATGTGACCATTGAGTTGCTGCGCAAAGCTGTGGAAAAATACAAATTCAACCCTGCTTTTCTGCTCTCCGGCGAAGAGCCGGTGTTTTTACATGAAGCTGCCCCTCAAACCATTCGCACGCTTACCGTTTTGACTACCCATTCCGGCAACGGCTCGCTGATCCCCCATGTGCCCCTTCATGCCCAAAGCAGGTATCTCACCCAGGCCGGCGACCCGGAATTCATGCAGCAACTCCCCACCATTTCGCTGCCCGATGCCAGGCTGCGCGGCCTCAATCTCCGCTCATTCGACATGCAGGGCGACAATATGGAGCCTACCCTCATCGAAGGTGATAAGATTTTGGCCTCCTTCGTGCATCCCTCAGAATGGGAAAGCGCCCTCACCGATCACCACGTATTTGTAGTGGTCACGCTCGCCGGGGTATTGGTGCGACGCATAGTCAACAAGTTACGCGAGCACAAGTGCATCGAACTCTGGTCGGATAATACCATCTACGATCCATTCGCCGCCCCTGTGAAGGAACTCCTCGAGATTTGGCAGGTACAGCAGCGCATCAGTTCCTTCCTTCCGCATCCTTCCCTGCGCCGCTCTCATGTGGCTGATGACATTCGCGACATAAAAAACACGGTACACCGGCAGTCGCAGGTCATCGATGCATTGCAGGATATGGTAGAAAAATTGGCTTCACAGCCCAAAAAAGTGTAAATTTGAGAGGTAAAAATCCACCGCTCATGAAAAAGCATCGCATAGAAGGCAAAGTCATTCACGTCAACGTCGGTCCGGGCTGTTGGGGCATCGTGGACCAAAGCGGGCGGGAATGGCGCCCGGTCAATATGCCGGAACAACTCAAGCACCAGGACAAAAACGTGCAAGTAGTATTGGAAGAGGTAGAAGAAGAATTCGACATCTTCATGTGGGGCACCCCTGCCCGGGTGCTTTCCTTCGGAACCTTCGGCCCCTGATGCCCGGCTACTTCTGGGCCTTGGCGATCAAATATAGCGCCACAGCGCCGAAGATGATATTGGGCATCCAGATGCCGATCAGGACAGGAAGGGTCTCTCCTGTGGCAAATACAATGGCAAAGCGCGACAGCACTACATAAAGCGCTCCGAGCGCAATGCCCACGGCAAGGTGTAGCCCGATTCCTCCGCGTACTTTCCGCGCTGCCACAGCCATTCCAATTACAGTAAGAATGAGAATGGTGAATGCTTCAGCAGTGCGGGTGTGCAGTTCGCTTTCGTATTTGCGGGTATTTCCGGCGCCCCGCTCTTTTTGCTGACGGATAAAGCGCAGCAGTTCGGGGGTAGTCATCATGGCCTGCTGCTCCTGGTAATCCACAAAATCCCGCGGATGCAGATTGATGGTGGTATCCATTTCCGTGCCCCGGCCCCAGACAATTTCCTCGTCCGTGCCATCAAAAGTGCGAATGACATAGTTCTTGACTTGCCAGCGGTGCGGCGGCCCGCCCAGGTAGCGCGCCTGATCGGCCTGCAGAAGAAAAACCAATCCTGTGCTGTCGAAGCGCTCCATTCTAAAATTGCGGGCCGTGCTGTCGGCTTTACGGAATTGCTGCACAAATATCTTTTCGTTTGGGGCCGTAAACATGTGAACGTTTGTGGTTCGGCCCTTGTCGGCATTCTTGTCAATGTGAGTGTGCACCACTTCAAGCCTGAGCTCGCTTATCCAGGGTACGAAAAAATGCGAGCCGAGCAGAAAGATTATCATCAGCACGCCTGCTCCCGCAAAATAGGGCCGCATCAGGCGGCGGAAACTGACTCCCGCGTTGAAGATGGAGAGTATCTCCGAATTGCCCGCCATGCGGGAGGTAAAAAAAATGATGGCAATGAGCGTGTACAGCGGCCACAATATCTTGGCGATGAACACAATGAAGCCGGGATAGTAAATGAGCAAAATTTCGCGGCGCGTGATCGGCTCGGTAATGAATTTCTCCACCTTCTCGCTGAAATCAATAAAAACAGAGATGAGGGTGAAGATCAGCACCGTGAAGAAAAAGGTGCTGAGAAATTTGCCGAGTATGTATCGATCCAGCGTTTTCAGCATTTCACATTTTGCGGTTTACCTTCCCTTTCGCAGGTACAGCCTGCGACTTTTCTTCTGCCTCATGGCCCAATGAGATCATATTGGCCAGCAAACGGAAGGCGCCGGGCACCCCGGCAGGCAGTTGCCTGAAAAATGACAATCCGGTATAAATATAGTGTCCGCGGCCATAGGGCGCTACCAGGAGGCTGCCGTCTGCGGGCTTTTCGCCCGGATCATTGCACGACAAGACCGCGGCAAAGTCCTCGCTCCACTCCCCGGGGAAGTACAATCCGCGCTCCTGCACCCAGCCGTCGAAATCCTTTGCCGTTATTTTGTTGGGCACGTTCAACACCGGGTGCTCCGGCAGCAGGAAGCGAATCTCAGCATCTTCCACGGTGACGCGCTCGCGGGAGAGCTTCATGGGGAACGGAGCTAATTCAGCTGGAGGAATGAGCAGGCCGTTGCTCGTATTGTACTGCACGATCAGGTTGCCGCCCTGCCGCACGTATTCAAGCAATAGGGGCTGGTGAAATTTGATGCGATCCAGTGTGTTGTATGCGCGTACGCCCAGTATAAGGGCATCGAAACGCTTCAGGTTTTCAGCGGTGATGTCAGCATCTTTGAGTTCAGTTACCTGATAGCCGATCTGCCGCAGCCCTGCCGGCACTTCGTCGCCGGCGCCCATGAGATATCCGATTTCAGCTCCTGCTGTCCGAAGATTGACCTTCGCGATTTTGGCGCGCGCACTGCGCAGTATGGTCTGGGTGGGAATGTGTTCGTATGCGATGGTCACGCTCTCTCTGTCATATACCTTGTCGCCGATATGTACTTTCGGGATGAGCAGCCCTTCACTATCCCCTGCAGGAGGAAAAAGCTGAAATCTCAGGGTTTGTTCCTCTGATTTAAGTTTAAGGGCAAACGATTTACTCGCCGGCTCCATGCGCCAGCCGGAAGGTATTTCCCATTCAATGGTACCTTGCAGATCGGGCGTACCTGCTTTAAGCGTGACCTCCACCGTTTTCGGTTCCGGTACTGCAAACACATATACGCCTTCCCTGATATTGGCAAAGACAGGCGGCGTCACTTCGAAGGGCTGATACACCTCGCCGCGGGCAGGGTCCACTTTTTTGAACACCACATCCGTATCCCATACGAAGGGTCGTCCTTCAATGAGCGCTTCGAATTGCACCTTCAGTTGCCGGGGCGTTTGAGGAAGACCCACCAAGCGTTGGTCGTTTACGGAAAACATGCCTTTTTCCCAGGGCTCGTTGAGCCAATAAGCATTGGAAACCGGGAAGTCGGCGGGTATGCGAAGTTGTTTGCGCGTGGTGAAACGAATGTTGTCCGCCAGTTTGTGCTGCATCAGGGTGTCGGGGCCGGAAGGCAGAAAGCGGATAGCGCGCAGTTCCATTGCTGCCGGGGAGCGGTTGATAACCTCCACATTGAGTGCGATCTCCTGGCCGGGTGTAGCCGAAAAATCGGAAGCTACCGCCTCTGCAAACAACCCGGCGCAAGCCCGGATGACGATCTCTATTTCTTCCTGCTTGCTGCGCTTCCAATAGCCGTCGGGCAGGGCGCTTATCAGTTCATAAGCAGCCATGAGCTTGGGCAAGGAGGCGTAGGGGCGGTCAAAGCGGTATTCTTTTTCAACCTCTGCGAGCAATTTACCGATGGGCTCGCCGCCGGGTACGCGGCTCCAGGTTGTGTTGATGCCGGCAAAGAGATCCGCTGTGTTGGGAGGCATATCCCCTTTGAGCAATTCGAGATATTCCATCTCCGAGCCGCGGCTTCCCATGGAGCCGAATCCCTGGCAGCGATGCATAGAACGGCTTTCAGCAGCGATCTCCGGGTTGGATTTCCCCTTGAGCGGATAGTAAACCCCAAGGTCCATGCTGATGAGATGAGACTTATCGGCTTTTTCGAAGTTTTCGCGAGAGCCGAAAAAGAACCACGAGGTATTGAAGAACAAGCGGCGCGGTTGCCAGGTCTTGGTATGAGCTAACTGGGTGGAGAATGCTGCCCGGTCAGCTGCCATGTCGAAGGCTTCAAAAGCCAACATGGCGGATGCCGTATGGTGGCCGTGGGTAGTGCCGGGGCTGCGGTGGTCAAACCGGTTGATGATGATGTCGGGCTGCCACTGGCGGATGGCCCATACCACGTCGGCCAATACCGCATCCCGCCCCCAAATATGGAAGGTCTCATCCGGGTGTTTCGAGAAACCGAAATCGTTGGCGCGGGTAAATAGCTGGTGACCGCCGTCAAGGCGGCGCGCGGCGAGCAGTTCCTGGGTGCGGATAACGCCGAGCAACTCATTGATCTCCGTACCGATGAGGTTTTGGCCGCCATCGCCGCGCGTGATTGACAGGTAAGCGGTATGAGCCTTTACCTCGTTGGCCAAATAGCTGATCATCCGGGTGTTCTCGTCATCGGGGTGAGCGGCTACATAGAGCGCTGAGCCGAGAAAATTGAGCTTTTGCAATGCTTCGTATATCTCTGCCGGGTTCATGCGTTGCGGCGCCTGGGCAACGGCAAAACTCCACGAGAGGAATATGGGCGCCAGCAGCAAGGAAATACGGAGTCGGATATTCATATTCAAACGGATTGGGTGGAAGCGGCAAAGATAAAATAAGCAGGGGCAATTGCTTGCTTATTAGTGCGGTGGTAACAAAAAGGTAACAGTTTACGACCGGTGGGAAGAGACTTAGACTTGCAGGGTACGGCCTCCATACAGTGCAATAAGAGGATTCAGGGCTGCTGCGGATGATTCGCCCCCCCTCCTTGGCCGGGATTTCTATTGCCCGGCTTTTTCTTGCGCCAGCGGTTGCGGTCTTTGTTTCTCTGTTGACCGGATGGCTCGCCGGAAGCAGCCTGGTTGCGGGGTTTGTCGCGGCGGGGTGGTCGTTGGTCAGACTCCCGGCGTTCACCACTACTCTCGCCGCCGCCGTCGATGCGCTCCTTTTCGATGTTGCGGCCTATCAACTTTTCGATGCGTGCGAAGCGGCCCCGGTCTTTGCGGTTGATGAAAGTGATAGCCTCGCCCAAAGCTTCAGCGCGGGCGGTGCGGCCAATGCGGTGCACATAGTCTTCGGCATCGCCCGGGACATCGAAATTGATGACCAGGTCAATTCCTTTTACATCTATGCCGCGCGAGAGCACGTCGGTAGCTACCACTATAGGCAGGGTGCCGTTGCGAAAGGCCAGCAGGCGTTCCTCGCGTTCCGACTGATCCAGGTCGGAGTGTATGGCCGCCACGTTCATGCCGCGTTTTGCCAGGCGTGTGGCAACTTCGCGCACTTTTATCTTGGCCCCCGCAAAAATGATGGCCCGTTCCAAATCCTGGCGCTCGGCCAGCAATCGCTCCACCAGCGGATATTTCGCTTCGTCTTCCACTTCAAATGCCAATTGGCGGATATTTTCTGCCGGCTTGGAAATAGCAATGCTGATTTCAAGCGGGTTGCGCAGCAGGTCTTTGGCGAAGCGGCGGATTTGCGGCGGCATGGTAGCGGAAAACATAAGTGTCTGGCGGGAAGGCGATACCTGGCTCACGATCTTGTTGATGTCGGGTGCGAAACCCATGTCCAGCATGCGATCGGCTTCGTCCAGGATGAGGTGGCGCACGGTGCTGAGGTCGGCATAGCCCAGGTCCAGGTGAGCGATAAACCGGCCCGGTGTGGCTATGACGATGGGAGCGCCGCGCTTGAGCGCATTGCGTTCTATTTCCATGGAGTGACCATCGCGGCCGCCGTAGATGGCCACGGCACTGATCTGGGTGAAGTAGGAAAAGCCTTCGAGTTGCTGGTCTATTTGCATGGCCAACTCGCGGGTAGGCACAATGATAAGGGTGTCTATACCGCTGTGCGGCTCCTCGGTGATGCGGTGCAGAACGGGCAGGAGAAAAGCAGCTGTTTTGCCGGTGCCGGTTTGGGCGCAGGCCAGCACGTCGCGGCCTTCCATGATGGCCGGTATGGCCTGGTCTTGAATCGGGGTGGCATTTTCGAAGCGCATGGCTTCCAGTCCCTCTAAAAGGGCGGCCGTAAGGCCGAATTCGGAGAATTTCAAAGTAGCTAAATTAGTTAAAGTCTGAATAACGCGCAAAGATACGTCTAATAACGCAGAAATATCCGCTTATTTTCCCGGCCGGCAGGGTATATCGCTTTGGGGGTCACTCATCCGATTGCCCCGTCCCTTTAAACGCCCGGCTCAGTATTCTCCACTCCTTCGGGAAATAATTGTTCACCCGGTTGCCGAGACCTTTCATCCAGCCCAGAGCGTGGCCGTTATGGCGAGCCAGGAACCAACCTTTCGGCGCTGAAGCGAGCGCCGGGTCTTCCTTGCGCAGAAAGCGAACGGCTTGTTCTGATTCGAGATTGACGAAAGGAATTCCGGCAGAAAGCTCCGTGCTGAGCGCCAGGGCATGCGCCGGGATCAACTCGCCTTGCTTGACCGCCCCGGTTTCCAGCACCGGCCCGAACCGGCGCAGTACTGCGGCAGCGTTGAAAAACCAATCTTCTGCGGAGGCGGGAATAGCGTATATGGCGCCCTGCAAATCTTCTACAAGTCGAATTTTAGTGGCATCCCGAAACCATGGAGACAACTTCTCCTTGGTTTTGGCAGGAGCCGTTTTGTATCCAAACGGAAAGGAACGGCTTTTGCCGGCAGCGAAATGGCGGCTGCTTCCGGGTTTGCGAAAGCAAGCCATGTAGAAACCCTCGCCGCGAAGCCGGTGCGGATAAAATTGATAACCGGTGGTTCGCTCTTCAATACCCCATGATCCGGGCAGGGAAAGCGGCACGTATTCCAATCCGGCCGAATCCATTAACCACCGGGCATTGGCGCCGTTTTCTTCCTCGTTGTATGTACAGGTACTGTAAAGCAATACACCGCCGGGACTCAATAAAACCGTTGCGTCTCCCAGTATCCGGCGTTGCCGCGCAGCGCAAAACTGCACCTGCTGCGGCGACCATTCCTGCTGCGCCGCGGGGTCTTTGCGAAACAAGCCCTCACCGGAGCATGGAGCGTCCACCAGCACCAGGTCGAAGCAAGCTGCCAGAGGCGCAAAATCTTCCGGGTCGTGGTTGCTCAATGCCACGTTGGGCAAGCCCCAACGGGTGAGGTTTTGCTTCAATGCATGGTAACGGCTGCGGATCACTTCATTGGCGATAAGGAAGCTGTGTGCATGAAGCATACTTGCCACAAGGGTGGATTTCCCCCCGGGAGCAGCCGCCAGGTCGAGCGCAAGCAAAGGCCGGTTCAAATCCAGCGTCTGCCGCAGCGCCTCTGCAATCCCCATGGAGGAGGCCTCCTGCACGTAGTACGCTCCGGCGTGCAGGAGCGGGTCAAGAGTAAAGATGGGCCGCTCGGCCAAATAGTAGCCTTCAGCACACCAGGGCACCACTCCGTCATGCGATGCCGGGCCTTCCCATTTGGCGGGATTGGCGCGAATGCTCACCGGCGCAGGCTGAGCCATAGCCGCTGCGAAAGCCTCCCACTCCGGGCCGAGGAGAGATTCCATTTGCCGGATGAATGCAGTATTCAATTTTCCTCTTGCTTTAAACTCGAAAAAATAAGGCCTCACCTCAAAAGCAAAATGTATGCAGCAGCAAAGGGCAGCAGAAAAATGAAGCCGTCAAAACGGTCGAGCAGGCCGCCATGCCCGGGAAGTAATCCACCGGAATCTTTAGTGTGAAAACTTCGCTTGAGCATGGACTCCACCAAATCGCCGAAAGTGCCGAATACGATTACGATCAGGGCCAGCACCAGCCAGTTTGCCAGCGAAAGGCCGGTAAAAAAGCGGCTCAGTACCAGGCCGGTCAGCAACGTGAACAAGGCGCCGGCTACCAGTCCCTCCCATGTTTTTTTGGGGGACAACCTGGGGAAAAGCGGCAGGGTGCCCCACCTGGAGCCGAAAACGTATGCGGCGGTATCGTTGCCCCAGGTCATTATGAGCAGCCCCATGACGGTGCCTGCGTAAAATTGCTTGTCATCAAAAGCGATAAATTCCAGCAAGGCAAAAGGAACCCCAATGTAAACCGTGCCGAGAATGGCGTAACCGATATTGGCAAAGGGTCGCTCTGATTGCGCATACATCTCGTATATGAAAGCCAGAAAAAGCAAAGGGAAAAGAATGAGGGCGGAGGCGGATACAAAAAGCGCTTCATCTGCCACCAATTCCAGGTGGATCAGCGAATTGCCTGCAAAAGGAGTAAGACCGAGTACCACGCCCAATATCCTGCGGATGAGATCGCGTTTTTTTCCACTTTCAAGAACCAGCCCCATGTACTCCCAAAGGCATCCCGCGGTGATGAGCGCGAATAAACCTACGAAAGTATATCGCCCTCCGTAGATACCGCCTACCATTACCAGAATGAAAAAGAAACCTGTAATACCTCTTTGCAACATGACCCGCTACTACTTGTGCCGCAAATATAACAAAAGGAGAACCGGCTCCTTTATCCTCACCGGATATTCGGCAATTTTGCATTCCACCTTGATCTTTTACAGCAACCGCTGCGTGTCAGGGAAACACAGACGGGGCCATCTGCAAGGCTGCTTCCAATTCTGTTTTATTCAGAGGAATATCTTCTTTTTCATCGAGAAAGGAAAGCATCTTTTCCGTCGGCATATTCCCGGTCAGATCGTCTTTGGCCATCGGGCAGCCGCCATAACCTTTGATAGCGCCGTCGAAACGCCGGCAGCCGCTGTCCCAGGCGGCCTCCACCTTTTCGCGCCAGGTGTTGGGAAGCGTATGCAGGTGCGCCCCGATCTCAATGCCCGGGTATGCAGGTATCAAGTTGGAAAACAAATAGCGAATACTCTCCGGGCTTGCCACCCCGATGGTGTCGGATAGCTGAAATATGCCGATATCCATCGAGGCGAGCCGGTCCACCCAGCGCTGCACGATCTCCACATTCCAGGGATCGCCGTAGGGATTGCCGAAGCCCATGGAAATATAAATCACCAACTGTTTTCCCGATTGCAGGCATACATCCTGGATTTCGCCCACCCGCTCCAGCGATTCCTCGATACTCGCATTGGTATTCCGTTGCTGAAAGGTTTCCGAAATGGAAAACGGATAGCCCAAGTAAGCGATTTCGGGGAACATGGCTGCGCTGTCGGCGCCGCGTTTGTTGGCCACAATAGCCAGCAGGGCGGTTCGGGTTTGCCCCATATCCAGACCGCCGAGTACTTCGGCCGTATCGCGCATCTGGGGAATGGCCTTTGGCGACACGAAACTCCCGAAATCCAGCGTATCAAACCCTACCTTCAGCAATTGATTTAAATAAGCTGTTTTTTTTTCCGTGGGGATAAACTCACGGATTCCCTGCATAGCATCTCTTGGGCATTCTATGATCTTGATCATCCTTTGGTCTTTGTTTTGGGCGGCTTGTGCAATAGTAAACATATTCCGATTACTTTTGTCTGAATGGTAAATTTGATAGCCGGTAGTTTTGCAAATTTGTTTTTTGCAAACTACTGGCTATCAACTATCCCGATGAAAAATGGTTTCATTTTTTGCATACCATTTTTCGTAGGGCATAATCGTTTTGATATGTGGAAAAATAAAAGTTTCTGGACGCTGATCGGGTTCTTGCTTGCGGGAAGCGGATTTTTGGCATTGATGCTCAGCTTAGTAGGAGTGCAATTGGCATGGCTGGCATGGCTCCGCGCATTCGGCGGCCTGGCGGCCTTCGTGGTGCACCTTTTGTTGATCGTCGGCGGAATCGTGCTGATCTACCTGATGCAAACCGACTTCAAAGGCGAGGATTCCTGAACCGGCGCTCACTCAACCATGAGGTTGCACCCGCGCAGTTCGCTGTTGTCCAAACGGCCGAGCACTTCAAAGGCGCCGCCGGAATGTACGCGGCCGAGGTCGTCCGTGGCAATAAAGCTGATGGTATCCACATTGGCTAAGTCAATGATATTCAGGGCGCCGGTTCTTCCTGTCTCTTGAAAGGCGAAAGGATCCGCGGCTTCCCTCGCCAGCACCTGCATGGCAGGGCCCGGGTGAAACAAGCCGCCGCCGGTGGAGTATGCCTGCGACAATAACTCGGTCATGCCGTACTCGGAATGGATGCGCTCTATGCCAAATGCATGGCAAAGGGTTTGGTGCAATGCCTCGCGCGTGATCTCTTCTCGCCGGCCTTTCATCCCGCCCGTTTCCATGACGATAATGCCGGCGAGGTCCATGGAATGTTGTTCCGCCAAATCCAGCAGTGCGAAACTCACGCCCAGCAACACCGTGGGAATTGCGTTTTTCCGGCAATCGGCGAGCACCTTTATCAAATCGGAGGCGTTATAGAGATAAAAACCGCTTTGCGGATACCGGGACTGCCGGATAAAGTCCTCTGCCATAAAAACCAAAGAGGAGCCGCTGCGTTCCAGGTAGGAAGGCAAAAGTGCCAGAAAGCAGTAGTTTTGCGGCTGCCCGTAGCGCTGCGCAAAGGTGCGGCGCGCCTGGATGCGGTACCATTCCGGGTCGCTTAGCAAATGGCGGCTTGCCGTTTGTCCTGTAGTGCCGCTGCTGCTGAATGTCTGCGAGGGCGTCCAGTGCCCGGTTTGGATGTCATAGTATTTAAACAATTCTATGGGGAGAAAAGGAATTTCCTTAATTCCCTTTACTCTTGACACAGCCGAATCGATCAATTCCAAATACCTGGCATAGAGCGGATTGAACTCAGCCTGGAATTGAAAAACATCCAAAGCAAGCCGCTCGAAATCCCCTGCCCGGATTTGCCCGATGCGACTTTTCAGCGATGCCCTGATATGGTCAAAAGATGGGTTCAAATTTTAAACTTTGCCATAATGAAACCGACAATTGCTCTCCTTGTTCTACTGATCGCCGGCGCCTGCGTAAAGCGCCCCGACTACCCTATTGAGCCGGAGATATTTTTCATCGGGCTGAACAAGCAGACCATCACGCAAGGCTCCCCATCCGCAATTGCGGATACGCTGGCCATTACTTTCGGCTTCACCGATGGCGACGGCGACCTGGGATACCCCAGCGATTCGCTTGATATTTTCCTCACCGATAGCCGCGATGGTTTCGAGGAAACGCTGAAACTCCCCGTCATCCCCATCCAGGGTACCGGCAACGGCATATCCGGCGAGATCACCGTCCGGATTTTCAACAAACCCTTCAACATTTGCTGTACTTACCCCACCGGGCAGGTGCCCTGTACGCCGAGTACGGAATTTCCCGTTGATACTTTTTCCTATTCCATACGCATCAGGGACCGCGCCGGGCATTTCAGCAATTCGGTGCAGACCGAAAGAGTCACCATACTTTGCAATTGAAATGAAAGCGGCCGGCCTCCATTAGGGCCGCTATTCTCTTGGCGATTCTCTCTCGAATAAATAGTCGGTTCGAAGTGTGGTTCCGTCCATTTGGAGGCTGGCGGGCTGCCCGCTCAATTTATAGCCCTGGCGTTTGACTTCATTAAACACCTTCGCCAACAGGTCCAAATTTTCAGGAGAATTTTGGAATGAGAATGACTTCAACCGAATGGTTTGCGGCGGGTTTACCCCATCGGCGACGACTATCCCCGGCGAGGAGAGCATCGTTTTAAACTCCAATATTCTCACAAATACAAACTCGCCCTCGAATTCCGGCAATGCAGGGGTTTCCTGGGCTTTTGCGCCGGCTGCCAATAAAAGCAGGGCTGTGACGGCAAAGATGTTTTTCATTTTCATAGCTATTGATGGGTGAACAAATTCAATTCAAGCCCCCAAAGGAAGGGGCCTGTCACACCAAATCCCGCTCGTCGTATCTTTTCTGCAATTCTTTGAGGTCCAATTCCTCCCCTTTTCCCTCTGCCCTTTCCTCTGCTTTGCTTGCTTCCGGCGCCCGGGATTCCTCCGGGGGCGGTACGCCGAGTTTGCGCAGTTCCTCCTGCAAGGCCCGCTCTTCCCAGTCGCCATCCGGGCCTAAACCGGGCAGGCCGAAGGTTTTGATGTAGTGCGATGCAATGCCGATGCCCCAGCCCAATACGGGAAAAATGAACCACCATCGTCCGGGTGAAGTAAAGAGATTGAGGAGCATGAAGAAGATGCTCATAATCAAGTAAGTGGTCAGGTGTTCATAGAACTTCTTTTTCTCATTTACCCTTTTTCGGGCTATTTCGTATCGCTTATCCTCTTGAGATTTCATAAACAGAGATTTATTGCTTTTCAAACAACGAAAGGCGCGGTTCGGCTTGAAATATGACGGATTTTTCCTTCCATCAGCCCGCCAACCTTCTCCCCAGGCTCCCCGTCAGCGCTCCGAAACCGCCGAGCAGGCCGCCGAGCAGTGCCGTCAGGGCGATCAATGCCGGGGCGCCGGCCCCTCCGAGTAATTCGCCGATGCGGTCCGACAGGAGCCCGTCACCCCGGCTATCGAGCCATGCCGCCATGCCGCCCCACAATACCGCAGCTGCCGCAAAGCCGGTGACAAAACTTGGGGCAGGGCGCAAGCCGGCAACGGCAGAAGCCAAAACCGCTGCGCCGCATACGGCCCACCAGGGCAAAAACTGATGCGCGGCGAAGCCCAGCAACACTATGGCAATAAATAAGACAAAAGCTCTCATGCGTTTGATTTTCAGTTTATTTCTTTTGGGAGAAGTTGACGTCAAACAAGGCCGGCTTGCTCCGGTCGTCCGGGCCGGTCATGATATACAGTTCGTCGTATTCGCCTTTCATCCAGGGATCAATGCGGTTGTCGTAAAAGCGGCTGCCGGGATGCCCCGACTGCCCCCCGGGATAGATGCCGTATGCGCGAATTTCCGGGCCCAGCTCTACGATGACCCGCCAGGAAGGCCCGGTGGTTTCACTAATGGCATTGGGCGCTTCCCTGTAGCCGCCTACCGGCAGGTCGAGGCTGGAAAATGCGGGTATCCGGGCCAGGTGGTATATGTCGGTGCTTTTGTGCATGGCCCAGTTGTAGTCCTCCCTGTTGAATTCGGTTTCCCAATTTTCATTTACGGCGTGCAATGCTGCGGTGACCACTTCTCTTGCAGTTTCTACTTCCGGGGTGTCTTTCCGGTCAAAAATGACATGGCCTGGATGCTGCTCCAGCAATTCTACCAATCTCCAGTTTTCAGGGTAAAGCAAGGGAATGGAATCGGCAAGGCTGTACATTTCGTCGAAAGCCAGGCGACGGGTTTGTTGCAGCCATTCCACAAACACCATCGGGGCCTTGGCTTCCGCATCGAAGCGATATTCCCACTGTTCGAGCCATTGCACATAGCGGCGTTCAGCGGGGCTAAGCCCGTTTCTGTCCAGCAATTGCAGTAGCAGGGGCAGCGCCTCCTCGGCCAGGATACTCCTGTTTTCATTTTGCAGAGCCATCATATCCTTTACAGTAAGCCCGTTCTTTTGCTCTAAGGTGCGGTTGATGATTCGTCCGCGGTAGTCGTCGAAATTGGTGCTGTTGTAGTAGTACGGATAAGCCGGGTCGGTGGAATGTTGATTGGCAGAGGAGACAAAACCGCGCTGCGGGTTGCGCACCTGCGGTACCTGATCCATTGGAATAAACCCCTTCCACTCGGCAAGGGTACTGCTGCCATCCTGAACGAAGCGACCCTGTTGGGGCTTCTTGAGCGGGAATTTGCCGTTTACCATTATGGCAATGTCGCCGCTTCGATTGGCCATGACGAAGTTCTGGGCAGGGCTTTCATAGTTGCGCAAAGCCGCCGCATAGTCTTCAAAGGTTTTGGCCTGCCCTAATCGGTAGAACACACCCAACTCGTAGAATTCCTTTTTTTCCTGCACCTCGTGGGCGATCCAATGCATGGCCAGGTCGCGGTAATCCGACTCCGGGTCTTCATGCACTATGGGGCCCCAAACGGTGTATTTCACCATTTCAATATGCGGTTTTTTACGGCCTCGCACTTCGATGATCTCCTCCACTAATTGCACCTTTTGGGCCTGATCGTCGAGCAGGTATTTGGTCTTTTCCTCGTCGAGCCAGATGATGCGGTACCAGTCCAGCACATCCTGCCCCACATTGGTCACCCCCCATGCCAGGTCCTTATTGAACCCGATCACAATGCCGGGGAGCCCGGGGATAGACACGCCGTAGGCCTGGTACCCGGGCGTGTGAATTTGTATTTCATACCAGATGGAGGGAAGGCTCAGGGTGAGGTGCGGGTCGTTGCTCAGGATAGGGTGGCCCGAACCGGTTTTTTTTCCGCTTACCGCCCAGTTGTTGCTGCCGATTCCGGGAGCAGACTGGGGCAGAAGCTCGTATGGAAGCAGTTCTCCGATCATCACCGGTGAAGGGCCTGAGGGTGAGGGAGAAAGCGCATCGAAATTCCAGGGCGTTTCCGCCGGGATAATGGGTGACTGCCGTGGGTTGTATTCCGGGTACAAAAAGTCAAACATTTCCTTGCCCCAAAGTTGCATGGAGTTGGAAGCAGGCAGGTCCGAATTGCCGAAACAGAGCGTTTCAGCCATATTTTTGAACATCAGAGCGCAGCGCAGGGGCGTCCAAGCTTCGGGAGCGTAGTTCAGCAGTTTGAATTCCAAGGGATAGTCGGCCGGGGTAAGAGATTGTATGTAAGCGTTAACGCCGGCGGTGTAGGCGTCTATGAGCCGGCTTTCCTCCGGTGATTCCTCCCATGCAGCCAGGGTTTCGCGGGCGGCCTGAAGCATGCCTTTTCGCCGTTGGCCTCTGTCGCGCTCCAACGCTCGCTCGCCCACAACTTCTGCCAAACGGCCCGCAGCGGCACGGGTGGCGAAGTCCATTTGCCAGAGCCGGTACCGGGCAGTGATATACCCTTGTACAAACATGGCATCGGATTCGTGCCCGGCGAATACGTGCGGCACAAGGCGTTCGTCAAAGACAACGCGCACCGGCGCGCGCATGCCTGCAAACGCAGCACGCTCCGTATCAAAATCGTCACGCTGCGCGGCATTTTGCCAGAAGCCGCCAAAAGGCGAAAAGAATTTTCCGACCGGCGGAAGGGGTTGACCGAATGGCTGATGCCGGCCCATTACTGCCGCCAGGGCAATGGTAAAAGCCAGAGAAATAAAGAAAGGGATTGCGCGCATGTAACAGCGTTTTGACTTGAGCGAGCGAATTTAGAGAAAATCCTTATTGGGAATGCCCGTTTCCGATTTTTAACCATTTTTTATAACGGCCCTTGAAGTAGCAGGCGATTTAGCCCTGATAGTAGTTTTTGTGTTTATTTGTTTGGGCTAGAGGCCCTTGCTTAACACAAGCAAGGGTTTTTTGCATTTCCGCCGCAAAGGATTTGGCAGGATACTGAAAATAAATCTATATTTGAAGTTCCAAACGAAGTCGTCATCCCAAGAACGTGTTCATGAGCAAAGTAAACGCTCCCGAAAGAATTGATCTGCTCTCCGGCAATTGTTTCCATTGCCGGGTTTTCCCTTCAGGATTCTTCTGCATTTTTCCGGCAAGTATTCAACCTGCAATTGCCCGGCAAGCGCCGGCATCACCTGGATAATCCGCAGGTTCAGCCTGCCGAAAACGAACATTTTTCCCAAAACCGATACACACCCATGAGCAGAATCTTTACGTACTTCCTTCTTTTGTTTTTCCCGGCTGTCAACTCCTTCGGATCGCAACTCTCCGATTCGGTCCAAATCGGATTTCCCGGACAGTTCTCCGGTACTTATGAATTTCTCAACGTATTGCCCGCCGGCGGTTTGGACCTGGACGGCAACGGCACGGCAGACGTTGGCAAACCTTGCTCCTGCCGCCCATTGCCCGCCATTCCCAACGGGGCCCTCAGCACTGCCGGGGTTTTTGATTCCTGGCTGGTGATCGCTACCGGGATAAGCGGGCAGCAGTGGAGCTTGCAATACGTAGACAGGGCGCTGCACCCCGTCACGCTTGCGCCGATCCCTTTCGGCACACAGGTTCCCGAGGTAGGCGCATCCGGGGTGTACGTTCTCCATTTTGCCCACCGCGATGCGGCGCAGTATATCTTTGTGCTTGAAAATTCTGCCGATTTCCCGGGCCAAAGCTTCGGCCCGGTCATCAATACCTGCTACTATCCCGATCCTCAAATCGCATACCTCGACGATTTCTATTGCAGCAACAGCCCCAACGTGTTGTTGTACGGCTTTGCCACATCCGCATTCGACGGCAACCTCGTGCCTATTGATGTACAAGACGAATACTGGACCATCACCCGCCAACAAAACGGGCAAACATTCTCGACACCTTTGTTTTCACCGGAAACATTCGGACAAGGAACATACACTGCCCGGTATATCTTTGACGCAGGCGACAATGCGTTTTACGCCTCCAATAAAACGGGATGCTCCGTAACCGTGGAGGCACAAACCATCGTGAGGCAGGCAGGCGTCATTTCCTGCAACGACGCCATTAACATCACGCTCAATCCCGCTATCTGCGAAGCGACGGTGGAACCGGCACTGCTTTTGTCGTTCACACCCATAAGCTACCAGGGCTTCAGCGTGGAAGTCCTGGATCCTTCCGGCAACTCATTGGGCGTCACCATCCCGGCAGATTATGCCAATATCCCGCTGCTCGGCGTACTGACAGATGATTGTTCAGGAATATTCTGCACCACGCAAATCATTGCACGGGATTTACATGCTCCCGCGCTGAATATCCCTCCCGACATCACCATCCCATGCACCAGCGCCATAGACCCTTCAGTAACCGGCGCTGCCGGCGCTACTGACTGCTCTCCTTTTCAGATCACTTACCAGGATCAAACGGCCAGCTTCCCCTGCGGCAATCCTTCTGCGCGGATAACCCGCACCTGGCGGGCTACGGATGCCTTCGGCAATACTACAACCGCCAACCAGATCATCAGCATTGCGCGGGGCAATGCCATGCAACTTCGCTTCCCTGCCGATGTGGAGTACGAGTGCGATCAATATGCCGCCGATCCTTCCATTACCGACCCCCTGCCCGGCAAGGCCGGCATTCCCACTTTAGTGGATATTCCGCTCTGCGGCCTGATCTTTACTTCAAGCGACGACACCATACCCTTCTGCGGCAATCCCAATGCCAGTTTTATCATCCTGCGTACCTGGACGGTGCTGGATGCTTGCGGCTTTCAGCCTTTTACCGTGGACGGGGCCGGAAATGACAACATACAAATAATCAGGGTGAGGGATGAGACGCCGCCGCAGGTCAGCGCCTCTACCGTGACCATGATCACCACATTGTCACCTTTGGACAATGGCCTGCAGGGATGCAGCGCCGTGGGCTTCATTCCTCCTCCGGAGGCGTCCGATGCTTGTAATGCATTCCAAATCAGAATCTTTACCCCGGCAGGCGAATTGGAATACGCCAACGGCCTCGATGGAAGCGGCGGCGGCTTTGTGCCCTTCCCCGGCCTTCAGATAGGCGCACATACCATCACGTACCAGGTGGTGGACGCTTGCGGCAACAGCGCCGAAACGACAGGCATCGTAGAAGTAACCGACAGCCTGCCGCCGGTAATGTTGTGCAACAGTAGCCTCAACGTGACACTCACCGCTTCGGGAGAGGCCCGCATTACTCCTCAGTTGATAGACGCCGGCAGCCGCGATGACTGTTGTATCGGCGACCGGCTGCTCAAAATCGCTTCCGAACCGGATTCTGCTTTCAGGCCCTTCATCGATTTTTCCTGCCCCGAAACCCTTCAGCATACAATAGTGCTGCGCGTGAGCGATTGCTTCGGGAACTTCAACGAATGCAGCGCCAACCTCAACCTCATCGACCCGGTTTCGCCGAGCGTCGTCTCTGTTCCGCCCAACGCAACCGTGACCTGTTTAGACGACCTTTCTCCCTTTTCAAACCCCGGCTTCAATGCCCCCGTTTTCACGGACAATTGCCCTTTTGATGTTGATTTTTCGATCCAAACCAATATCAACAATTGCGGCGCCGGCGTCTTGCAACGCACCTGGACGGCGGGGGGAAGCGCTACAGCCGGCCAGACGGTCTTTGTCAATGCCGTTCATCACTACAGCTTCCGCCTTCCCGACGATCTGAGCACCGAATGCGGCACGAGTATGCCGCCCGGCAATGTGCAGATTTTACTCCAGACCTGCGACCAATTGATCGTAACCCTTACCGTTGACACCATATCCGCAGGCCCGGCCAATTGCCGCACCCTGCAACGCACCTATGATATAGTAAATCTCTGCGAAGCGCAGCCCGGCGCCATACCTGTTGCGCTGCCCCGGCAGGGAGGCCTCCTCACCGGCAAGGGATACGATGTGCTGGTGCAAAACGGAACCGTTTACCAGGTGGCCGACGACGGCAGCTTAGTGCCAATAGGCGCTTCTTCCGGGGTTTACCGCTACGTGCAACGGCAGGATATCATAGACAACGAGCCGCCTGCGTTTTCAACCGGTGCGCCCGAGGTTTTTTGCGCCGAAAGCGCCTGCCTCGGGCCGGTGATCCTCGAATTTCAGATCACCGACAATTGCGCCACAGACATTTTCATCACCCGCCGGCTGATACTGAACAATCAGACCCCCTCCCTCGACGGATTCGGCGCTCTGACGCAGCCTTCACCCGGGCATTACCGGATACAAGGCGACTATCCGGTTGGGATACATACCGTAGAATTGACTATAAGCGACGGTTGCGGCAATGCAGTTACAGAGTTGCTCCCCTTTGAAGTGCGCGATTGCGGTTCGCCCACGCTAACGTGTATCCAGGAAATGATGGTGCAGTTAGACAGCAGCGGCACGCTTGAACTCAGGCCGGAGTTGTTTGCCCTTCAGTTTGACGACAATTGCCCCGGCACATGGCTGCTCTCGTTCGATCCTTTTGTACTCGACACGCTGCGGATAATGACCTGCGATTCCCTGGGATTCAGGACGGTAAATCTATGGCTGACCGACGCCGCCGGCAACCAGGCCGCCTGCCAGTCCAATTTTGAATTGGTATCGCAGCCGGGTATTTGCCCGGAATTCTGGCCCATCCGGGGCATTGTGCGCACGGAAAACCAACTGCCTGTTGCACAAGTGACGCTTCACCTGGAGGGCGCCCTGCAGGCTCAGGAGATCACCCCGGCCAACGGCAGGTATGAATTCCTCGACATCCCCGGCCAGGCTTCCTACACCCTGCGCCCGGAAAAACTGATCCATTCCGCCAACGGCGTTTCCACCTTCGACTTAGTGCTCATCAGCCGGCACATTCTCGGCGTGGAACCTTTCAACTCGCCTTATAAAATAATTGCGGCCGATGTGAACCGCTCCGGTACGGTATCCACGCTCGATCTGATCCTCCTGCGGCGGGTTATTCTCGGGGTAGATTCATCCTTCAGCAACAATACCTCCTGGCGTTTCATACCGGCAGACTACGAATTTCCCATTCCGGCCAATCCTTTTTTCGGCACGGGTTTTCCCGAAATAGCCCTGATTCCCAATCTGCAAAAGGATACGGTCATCAATTTTATCGGCATCAAGGTGGGGGATGTGAACGCCAGTGCGGATCCGCAGCAGTAGGGAATACCGCGATGGTCGATCAGCCTTTTTCCAGGAGGTATCTCTTAACTGATTTGCGCCCGGCTCTCACCACGAGCAAGTAACGGCCGGAGGGCAGGCGCGAAAAGTCAAGGGAACGGGATTGGGCGCCGGCCGGTTGGGCCTCGTAAGCCAGGCGGGCGATCTCTTCCTTCCCAACGTTGAACAGCAGTACGGAAACCTCGCCGGGCTGGGTAAGTACATAATCTATTTTCACCCGGCCTGTACCCGGGTTAGGCACCAAGCGGGGCAATGCCTCCCAATTGCCGCCGAGATCATCCTCGGCAGCAGGAGGGGGCGGGGTTGCCTGAGCCGGATTAGGGGGCGAAGGCCGCGTCGTCTCTGCAGCGGGGCGGGAGGGCGCGGCAGCGCCGCTTCTCTTGCGGGGTATCCGGATCACATCGCCGCCGGGCGGGCTCCACAGCGATAATCCGATGGGCGGTTCAAAGATATTGGATGGCGACACTTCGGCGATTTGCTCCGCGCCGTCGGTCATCACCGTGCGCACCTCTATTTTCTCCTGGTCTATAAAAATCCAGTTGAACTGGTTAAAGCTGCCGCTGGCCCGGGTCCAGGATTTGTCGTCGTCGTTCTCGCGCAGGGGAGCGCCCCAACAGCCCTCGCCCAAAAACACCGTACCGGTGGCATCGTCGCGTATGAAGCCCATATCGCTGCCCGGCCCGGTATCGGGTCGCAGCGGGAAGGTCCATTTTACCACGTGAGAATCCGACTCGATGGCTAAATGCAGGCCATATTGGTGGAATAAGGAGGCCCAGTGCAGGTACAAGTCGTCCTTTTCTTCTTTGGCGCTGGTATGCGGACGAATGGAATGATGGTATTGGGCAATTCTCCATGCGGCAGATGCGCCATGTGTTTTCAGGTCGTTTTCCAGCCAGGTTTTCTGATCGCCGCCGGCAGGCAACATGGAATTGAGGGAATAAATGCGCAGCAGGTTGCCTCCCAAATTGAGGGAATAGAAGTTGCCGGGGTGGGGCAGGTCGAAGAGGTCCACGAGGGTTTTATTTTCCACTTCGTGGTTGCCCCTTGCTGTTATCACCGGCGTGAGACGGCCGTCCGCGGTGATGGTGAGTTGCCAGTCGTCCATCCATTCTTTCCATTCCTGGGTGCCGTCGCGCACGGTCATATCCCCGTTGAAAAGCACGACGTGCGGGCGGAGCTTGGCTACCATGGTGTTGGCGCTCCTGCGGGCTTCTCTATGGTTGCGGGAATCGCCGCCGGCCACTATGGAAAGTCTTTGTGTGGGCTGATCGGGCGCGGTCCGGAAGGAATATCCCCTGCTGACGCCCTCGCTGTCTTTCACGATGAAGTAATAGGTGGTGTTGGGTTTCAGCCCGGATAGCCGCACAAAGTGGTTGTTCATTCCCTTGGCCACTACCACCCGGTCGGGGCGGCGGGAAGATTTATAAGCAGCGGGGTTTCGCCCGTGGTCGTGCACATCGTAATACAATACCGGGTTTGCCCCGATCACCTGGTCCCATCCGATGACCATAGTAGTGGAGGGATGGTCGCGCCACATAGCCCGGAACCGGTCGCTGTGCGCGTTTAACGATAACAGGGGACTGAAAACCAGTAAAGCGGAAAAACTGTAGTGCAGATTCTTTATGCTCATGTTCCTTGTTCTTGGCCGGGCAATGGTACAAAATAAGGATTTTCTTTTTTCATTTATTGTACCTTTGGTGCAAAATTTGATTGGGCTGCCGCCTTCCTAAAAACGCATTGACATGACCAAAGACGTTTTGCTCTTCGATTTGATCCACCAGGAATTGACCCGCCAACGCCACGGCATTGAACTCATCGCCTCCGAAAATTTTACCAGCCAGGCGGTTTTGGAAGCCATGGGCAGTTGTCTTACCAACAAATACGCCGAGGGATACCCGGGCCGGCGATACTACGGCGGCTGCGAAGTGGTGGACAAAGTGGAGCAATTGGCCATAGACCGCCTCAAAGAACTCTTCGGCGCCGAATACGCCAACGTGCAGCCCCACTCCGGCTCACAGGCCAATGCCGCGGTATATCTCGCCACGCTGCAACCCGGCGATTCCATCCTCGGATTCAACCTCGCCCACGGCGGTCACCTCACGCATGGTTCGCCTGTCAATTATTCCGGCAAAACCTTCAGCGCCCACTTTTACGGCGTAGAAGAAAACACCGGCCTCATCGATATGGACAAAGTGGAGGCGGTAGCTCTCGAAACCAAACCCAAACTCATCATTTGCGGCGCTTCGGCTTATTCCCGCGACTGGGACTACGCCCGCTTCCGCGCCATCGCCGACAAAGTGGGCGCTATGGTACTGGCCGACATCGCGCATCCCGCCGGCCTCGTTGCTGCCAAATTGCTCAACGACCCCCTACCCTACTGCCACATCATAACTTCCACCACGCACAAAACCCTGCGCGGGCCGCGCGGCGGCATCATCATGATGGGTAAAAATTTCGACAATCCCTGGGGCCGCACTACGGCCAAGGGCACCGCTATCAAGATGTCGGCCATACTCGACAGCGGCGTGTTCCCCGGCATGCAGGGCGGCCCCCTGGAGCACGTCATCGCTGCCAAGGCCACCGCGTTTTACGAGGCGCTGCAACCCGGGTTCCGCGAATACGGCCAGAAAGTGGTGCAAAATGCCCAAACCATGGCCGCCGCCTTTGTGCAGAAAGGCTACAAAGTGATCTCCGGCGGCACCGACAACCACCTCATGCTCATAGACTTGCGCAGCAAAGGCGTCACCGGCAAAGCCGCAGAGGAAGCCCTGGGCCGCGCCGGTATTACCGTAAATAAAAACATGGTGCCCTTCGACACGGAAAAACCGATGATCACCTCCGGCATCCGCATCGGCGCGGCCGCTATTACCTCGCGCGGATTCAGCACCGATGACTGCCTGCGCGTGGTGGAATGGGTAGACCGCATCATTACCGACGTGGATAACGAGGCGATATCTGCTGATTTGCGGAAGGATATTCACGATTTCATGGGGCAATTCCCCCTATACCCCGAAATGGCCTACGGGTAGACGGGTAGACGGGTAGACGGGTAGAGACAACGCATGCGTTGTCTGTACAGGTACAGGTACAGCATACAGCGCAAAAATC